>NZ_NSGK01000002.1:0-390651 GCF_002285085.1 Corynebacterium sp. NML 150383
ATGGCTGGAGTGGTGGACCTTCATGTTGCAAGCCAGGAATCCCGATTCGACGAGCACTTTCCCGCCGTAGCCGGAGGTAAGACCGGGAATCTATAGCTCAAAAAGCACACATTTTGTCGCTTAACCCGGTGGGGCTTGGCTGGATGCGGCTGTTGCCTGCCGGGGTGTGGGGGTCTGGTGTTATTCGGCGAGATGACGAGGGCAGGGTGACGAGGATGCGAGTAAATGTCTGCGACTTCGTCATCGTGTTCTCGTCAAACGCGCCCCGGCCGGGCCCAGGCCGAGCCCAGACCGGCCGAGCCTGCCCGGGCCCCAGCCCCACACACCGCAACCCCGCCAACAAGGCAAAGCAAAACCCCGCCCTGCTGGGCGGGGTTTCAGTACCGTCGGGATAACAGGATTTGAACCTGCGACCTCCTCGTCCCGAACGAGGCGCGCTACCAAGCTGCGCCATATCCCGGTTGTAACTGCTCTGCTGAGCGGTACCTGGGATACTTTAGCCCAGCGTCGCCGTTTGGCCAAAACGGCAGGTCAAGTGCCTACTCGGCTCGTTCGGTGATGTGCAGCAGCGCCGCCGACGGCGGGCAGAACAGCCGCACCGGCGCGTACTTGGAGGTGCCGAGCCCGTTGGAGACCTCCATCCACATCTTCCCGTAGCGGTGCAGGCCGGAGGCACGCTCGCGGTCGATGTCCGCATTCGTGACGATGGCGCGCTCGCCCGGCAAACAGATCTGCCCGCCGTGCGTGTGTCCGGCAAGCGCGAGGTCGTAGCCGTCTGTTTCGAATTGGTCGAGGACGCGTCGATAAGGCGCGTGCAACAGGCCGATCGACAGGTCCGCGTCTGCATTGGGTGCTCCCGCGATCTCCTCGTAACGGTCCAGGTCGTGGTGCGGGTCGTCCACACCGGCGAGCGCGAGTCGGAGGTCGCCGACCTTGAACTCGAGGCGGTGGTGGGTGGCGTCGCGCCAGCCGCGCTCGATGAACGCGGCGCGCATCCCCTCCCACGGCAGGTCTACGTACGACGGCTCGCGCTTCTGGTCCAGCAGGTACTTGAACGGGTTGACGGGCTTCGGCGCCCAGTAGTCGTTGGTGCCAAAGACGAACGCACCGGGGCGGTCGAGCAGCGGCCCGAGCGCGTCGAGGACCCACGGCACGCCGCGCAGGTCCGAGAGGTTGTCGCCGGTGTTGATCACCAGGTCGGGCTCGAGCGCGTCGAGGGAGGAGACGAACTCCACTTTGCGCTTCGCCCCCGGGATCATGTGCAGGTCCGCGATGTGAAGGACGTCGAAGGAGTCCTTCCCGCGCAGCGTGCCGGGCGCGAGCAACGGCAGCTCGTATTCCTTGAGCTGGAAGTTGGTGGTCTGGCTCGCGCCGTACGCCAGCGCGCCTATGCCGGCCGCGCCGAGGCCGCCGATGGTCGTTGCGATAGTTTTCAGCTTGCTCACCCGCCCAACCTTAGTGTGCCCCCGCCGTCTTGGGGGGTGCGTCGCGTATCGTTTGCCCTATGAGTGCATTGAAAGATCAGATCCGCGCAGACCTCAAGGAAGCCATGAAGGCGAAGGAGAAGGAGCGCACCGGCACGATCCGCATGCTGCTGGCCTCCATCCAGGCCGCGGAGACCGAGGGGTCTAAACACGAGGTCACCGACGAGGACATCCAGAAGATCATCGCCCGCGAGGTGAAGAAGCGCCGCGAGTCGGCGGAGATCTACTCGCAGAACGGCCGCGAGGATCTCGCGGAGTCCGAGCTCGCGGAGGCGGAGATTCTGCAGGGCTACCAGCCGAAGCAGCTGGATGATGCGGAGCTCAAGGAGCTTGTCGACGCCGCCGTGTCCGCCACCGGCGCCACCTCCATGGCCCAGATGGGCCAGGTGATGAAGGAGGCGACTGCCAAGGCCGCTGGCCGCGCCGACGGCAAGCGCATCTCCGAGGCAGTCAAGGCGCGCCTTTCCCAGTAAGCGCTGACCGCGCCTACTGCTGGCCGTTGCCGCCGAGGATGTTGCCGATGTTGTCGGCGGCGTCGCCAAGCTGGCGGCCAATATCATCCAGGTTGACCGGTGCCTCCGGCGCCTGGGGCGCCGCCGGGCCCGACGGTGCGGGGGCGGAGGGGGCGGCCGGCGACGGGTTCGCCGGGGCCGCTGCGCCCGCACCGCCTGCATCTCCGGCGCCTGGGGCGCCGCCGGAGCCGCCCGAGCCATCAGAAGCGTTGATGGTGACCAAGCTGCCGGGGGCAAGGTTCGGATCCGCGGGGACGGCGGAGACGACGCTGTTGAACGGCGCGCCGCCTCCGGCGACCATGTTGACGGTCACCGTGTAGCCCAGGCCCTGGAGCCGGGCGCGCGCGGTGTTCGCGTCCAAGCCGACGACCTGATCAATCGGTCCGCGCCTCGTGCCCTTGTCAAAGGCGCCGCTGGCGGCCGGGATGCCGGCCGCTGCCGCGCCGGGCACGCCGTAGGCGGTTTGGAACCAGGTGCGGGCGGCCTCGTTGCCGCCGTACAGGTCGCCGTAGGAGCACTGGCGGACTGGGCCGGTGCACAGCGGGGTGGTCTGGGTGCCGTCATTGAAGATGTAGGTCGCCGCCGCCATCCCGCGGGTGAACCCGAGGAACGCGGAGGACTGGTGGGACTCGGTCGTGCCGGTCTTGGCGGCGACCGGGGCGTTCCACCCGGCCGCGGCGGCGGCGTCCTTCGCGGTGCCGTTCACGGCGTCGCCCGACATGCCCTGCGCCAGCGCATTCGCGATGTCGGGCTCGATCGCCTGCTCGCAGGCGGGGCGGTCGATGAAGACCTCCTGGCCGTGCTTGTCGCGCACGGACCTGATCGGGTTCGGCTCGCACCAGCGGCCGTTGGAGGCCAGCGAGGCGCCCACGTTGGACAGCTCCAGCGCGTTCACGGCGGTGGGGCCGAGGACGAAGGCGCCCATGTTCTCGTCCTTGGCGGCCTGGGCGACGGAGCGGTCGTCGCCAAACGAGCCCTCGTCCAGGTAGGAGCGGAGCCCCAGGCGCACGGCAATGTCCACGGTGCGCGCGACACCGACCTGCTGCACGAGCTGGATGAAGGTGGTGTTGGGGGACTGCGCGAGGGCGTCGCGAAGCGAAAGGCGCGGCTTGTAGGTGCCCGCGTTCTCCACGCAGTACGCGTCGGGCGGGCAGTTGGCGGCGCCGCCCTTGCCCATGCCGTAGACGACGGCGCGGGTGGGCGTCTCCAGCATGGTGTCCAGGCCGTAGCCCTGCTCCAGCGCGGCAGCGGCGGTGAAGATCTTGAACACGGAGCCGGCACCGTTGCCCACCAGGGAGGTCGGCTGCGGCATGATGGTCTGGCTCTGCTCCAGGTCCAGGCCGTAGTAGCGCGACGAGGCCATGGCCAGGATGTCACGGGAATCCGCGCCCGGCTTGATCACGTTGACCACCTCGGCCACGCCGTTGGTGTACGGGCTGACGTTGTTGCGCGCCGCCTGCACCGTGGACTCCTGCACCTGCGGGTCCAGGGTGGTGGTGATGGTGTAGGAACCGCGCTCAAGCTCCTCCAGGGGCAGGCCCTTGTCGGCAAGGTAGCGCAGCGCGTAGTCGCACATGAAGCCGCTGTCGCCCGCGGTGAGGCAGCCCTGGGGGAGAGTGCGCGGCGTATCCACGATGCCCAGCGGCTTGCCCGCCAGCACGTCGGCCTCGTGCTGGTCCAGGAAGCCCTGCGCGGCCATGTTGTTCAGCACCACGTTGCGGCGCTCGGTCGCCCCGTCCGGGTTGGTGTAGGGGTTGAGGTATTCCACGGACTGGAGCAGGCCGATGAGCAGCGCGGCCTGGTCTGGGGTGAGTTCCTTCGCCGAGGTGTCGAAGTAGGTGCGCGCGGCGGCCTCGATGCCAAACGCGTGGTTACCAAAGGAGACGAGGTTGAGGTAGCGCGTGAGGATCTCGTCCTTGCTCAGCGTCTTGTCTAGGTCCGAGGCCATGCGCATCTCGCGCAGCTTGCGGGGGATCGACTGCTCAGTCGCGGCCTGCGCGTCCTCGTCGTCCTTCGCGTCCACGAGCCAGAGGTAGTTCTTCACGTACTGCTGGTTAATCGTGGAGGCACCCTGCTCCACGCCGCCGGCGAGCACGTTGGTGACCATCGCGCGGGCAAAGCCCTGCATGTCCACGCCCTCGTGCTGGTAGAAGCGGCGATCCTCGGTAGAGACCAGGGCGTCCTTTGCATACTGCGAGATCTTCTCGCTGGGCACCTCGTAGCGGCGCTGGTTGTAGATCCAGGCGATGGGGGTGCCGTTGACGTCCGTCACCGTGGTCACGCCGGGCACCTCGCCGCCCGACATGTCGGAGAGGTTTGACTGCATCGTCTCATCGGTGCGGGCAATAGCCATGCCGCCGATGCCCGCGACGGGGGCCAGGCAGAGCGCGATAGCGACGCCGGCGGCGAGGAGCGCGGCGAGAAGTTTTCCTAAGGAACTCAGTGCAGACACGCCTTTACCTTAAATGATCGGCGTGCCGCGGGTGAATACATATCTCCCCCCAAAAATGTGACCCATTCGACAGGGGTGGGGGTGTGTGAATACACTTACAGGTGCAAAATGCATACAGCATTCCTGAAGCTTATTTGCCAGGTTGCGGGGCCGCGATTGGGAACCTGCAGCAAGGTAACGGTAGGCCGATGTGGGTGCCGCACAGGCTTGGCGTAGTATAAATTGCGTCAAGGTGTGAATTATGCACGAACGCCCTCCCGAAAGGAGCCCGCCATGACCACAACACTCGGACGCAACGACCTGCACGCTGGACTGCGCGCAGCCTCTACCACCGCGCGAAAGTGTGACGCAGACGGCAACCTCATGTTTGATCGCGGGGAATGGGTGACCAGGGCGCATTGCCGCAACGGCGATCCGGACGCGCTCTTCGTTCGCGGCGCCGAACAGCGCAAAGCCGCGGCCATCTGCCGCCGCTGCCCGGTGCAGATGGAATGCTGCGCGGACGCGCTGGACAACAAGGTGGAGTTCGGCGTCTGGGGCGGCCTTACCGAGCGCCAGCGTCGCGCCGTGCTGCGCAAGAACCCCGATGTGACCGACTGGGCCGAGTACCTGTCCTCCGGAAAGGAAATCGAAGGGCTCTAACGCACGTACGTCTTGCGGCCCCGCTCAACTTTCTGAGCGGGGCCGCACTCTTTTCACGGCTTCTCCCGACGGGTGGAAGTGGGCGCGTAAAGAAAACGTAAGAGTTTGGCAGGTGGGGTGTAAATATCGCGCAAAGAACATGCGGAAGCGACGCTGACTAGCCATAACGTGAGTTGTGGCAGGTGCAATCGCACCGGCGCCTGATTCGCAGCACGTATCGGGCAATCGCTTCAACACATGTTCACATGGAGGACTCTTCCTGATGCTGGACCTTTTCGTCATTGTGGTCGTGTTCCTTACGCTCGGCTGCCCCTCCCTGGTTAATGAGATCAGGAGAGGAAAATGATGAGTACCGTAACCGCGACAGTCGGGCTCATCGTTGTCGCACTCCTCGTGGTCTACCTTGTCATTTCGCTCATTGATCCGGAGCGATTCGCATGATGCACGCAATAGCGGCGGTACTGCCGCAATTCCTCGTCCTTATAGCGCTGCTGGTGCTCGCGTACGTTCCCCTGGGCAGTTGGATGGCGCGCAGCTACACATCCGAGCGGGATTGGGCGGTAGAGCGCGGTATTTACGCAATCCTGCGCGTCGACCCCAGCCGGGGGCACAGCAGTAAAAACTATGCGCGTGCACTCCTCGGATTCAGCCTCGCTTCCGTGCTCGCGCTCTACTTAGTCCAGCGGTTGCAAACGGTGCTGCCGAGTTTCGGCAACGCTCGCGACACGGCGGTCGAGCCGTGGATGGCCTTCAACACCGCGGCGTCGTTTGTGTCAAACACGAACTGGCAGTCCTACTCCGGCGAAGACACGCTGACCAACGCAACGCAGATGCTTGGCCTGACGGTACAGAACTTCGCCTCCGCAGCCGTTGGCATGTCTGTGGCTGCCGCGCTCATCCGCGGCATTGGCCACCTCGGGTATAGCCGCGACACGGTGGCTGAGCAGTCCGGCCAGCAGCTGATCGGAAACTTCTGGGTGGATTTAACGCGCAGCCTTGTCCGCATCCTGCTGCCGCTATCACTGGTCATTTCCACTGTGCTCATCCTGGGCGGCACGATGCAAACCTTCGGGTCCAATCTGGTGAGCGCGTCCGGCGTCGATATTTCGCGTGCGCCGGTGGCAAGCCAGGAAGCAATCAAGCTTCTCGGCACTAACGGCGGCGGTATCTTTGGTGCGAACTCTGCGCACCCGTTTGAAAACCCCACGGGCTTTACCAACATGGTGGAGATCTTCGCACTGCTCGTGATCTCCTTCAGCTTCATCCGCGCCTACGGTGTCATGCTCAAATCCCACAAGCACGCCTATACCCTCCTTGGGGTGGCCGGTGGTCTGTGGGCAGTGATGGTCATGCTGGTGGCGTGGGCGCAGCACACCGTGGTGGGAGGTGCCGCCACTGCGGCCGGAAGCAACATGGAGGGCATTGAGCAGCGCCTCGGCATCGATGCGTCCGCGCTCTTTGCGGTCTCGACGACAGGGACGTCCACGGGTGCAGTCGACTCGATGCATGACAGTTACTCGCCGCTCGGCGGCGGCCTGCTCATCCTCAACATGCTGTTGGGAGAAATCGCGCCGGGTGGCGTCGGTACCGGTCTATACGGCCTGGTGATTGTCGCTGTGCTCGCAGTGTTCATCGGCGGGCTACTGGTCGGTCGCACTCCAGAGTTCATGGGCAACAAGATTGGCCGCCAGGAGATTTCCGCGGTGAGCTTGTACATCCTGACGATGCCGGTACTGGTGCTGGTCGGCGTCGGTGCGTCGGTTGCGCAGCGTGCGCTGGTTGAAGCGTCCGCGACGAACTTTGGCGCGCCGGGCACGCCTGACAACGCCCACGCGCTCTCTGAAGTGCTGTACGCCTTCACCTCGGCGGCAAACAACAACGGCTCCGCCTTCGCAGGGCTGACGGTGACCGAACCGTGGTGGCAGATCTCGCTTGGCGTGGTCATGCTGCTTGGCCGGTTCTTGCCCATCGTGTTCGCGCTGTCGCTGGCCGGCAGCCTTGCGGGGCAGCGTGCCCAAGCAACCACCGCGGGGAGCTTGCCCACGGCTGGCATCACCTTCGCCTTGCTCACGGTTGGCGTCATCGTGCTGGTCGCAGCACTGACGTTCTTCCCCGTTCTTACCCTGGGTCCCATTTCGGAGGCACTCTCATGACTACCCAAACTTTGACACCCCAAAAGAAGCAGCGCAACGACAACAGCAGTCTCGTGGGCCCGGCGCTGCAGGCGCTGCCCCGGAAGATGTCGCCGCTGGAGCAGTCCCGGAACCCTGTGATGTTCGTCGTCTGGGTCGGCGCTGCGCTGACCACGATGTGGTCCATCGCTGCGCCGAGTGTCTACGGCTGGGTGATCACGATTTGGCTGTGGTTTACCATCGCGTTCGCGGCGTTTGCGGAAGCCTACGCTGAGGGGCGCGGCAAGGCCCAGGCTGACAGTTTGCGCTCGGTGCGTGACGACGCCACCGCGAACCTCGTGACCGACAACGGCATCGAAGTCGTCCCGGCGTCGGAGCTAACACGAGGCGCGATTGTCCGGGTTGAAGCGGGGGAGACCATCCCCGGCGACGGTGATGTGATCGAGGGCGCGGCCACTGTCGATGAATCTGCGATCACTGGTGAGTCTGCCCCGGTTGTGCGCGAGGCGGGCGGCGATCGCTGTGCAGTGACGGGCGGCACCGTCGTGTTGTCCGACTCCATCGTTGTCACGATCACCTCCGAGCCCGGCTCGACCTTCGTGGATACCATGATCGCGCTGGTGGAGGGGGCTGAGCGCAGGAAAACACCCAACGAGATCGCGTTGAGCATCCTGTTGTCTACGCTGACGATCCTTTTCCTCATCGCCGTCACCGCCCTTGCCCCAATGGGTGTTTTTACTGGCGCTGAACTGTCCCCACTCTCACTGATCGCGCTGCTGGTGTGCCTGATCCCCACGACGATTGCGGCACTGCTTTCTGCGGTGGGCATCGCAGGGATGAATCGCCTGGTTCGCCACAACGTGCTCGCCACCTCTGGCCGCGCGGTGGAAGCCGCCGGTGACGTGGCGACCCTGCTGCTAGATAAGACGGGCACCATCACCTACGGAAACCGTCAGGCAACGGACCTGATCGTGGCGCAAGGCGTCGATGAACTCGAGGCAGCGAACGTCGCGCGTGTGGCTTCGGTCGCAGATGAAACGCCCGAGGGGCGCTCGATTGTCGCATGGCTGACCGAGCACTACGACCTGCCCTCCGGGGCAGGCGAGGAAGAACGCACCGCCGAGGTCATCCCGTTCAGTGCTTCGACTCGCATGTCCGGCCTGGACCTTGCCGGGCGCAAACTGCGCAAGGGCGCAGGAGACGCGGTGCGCCGCTGGGTCACCGAGGCCGGTGGCCAGTGGCCGCAAGAGATTGAGGCGGCAATCACCCAGATCGCGCAGGAAGGCGGGACCCCGCTGCCTGTTGCCGTGGAAGAGGCGGACGAGACTCGGCGGGTGCTGGCAGTGGTGCGCTTGAGCGACGTCGTGAAGCCGGGCATGGCGGAGCGCTTCGCGGAACTGCGCGCAATGGGCATTAAAACGGTGATGGTCACCGGCGATAACCCGCTCACGGCTGCCGCGATCGCACAAGAGGCCGGCGTGGACGACTACATTGCCGAGGCTACCCCAGAGGATAAACTCGCCCGCATTCGGGAAGAGCAGGCACAAGGGCGCATGGTCGCGATGACCGGCGATGGCACGAACGACGCACCGGCGCTCGCGCAGGCCGATGTCGGCGTGGCGATGAATACTGGCACCTCCGCGGCCAAGGAGGCCGCGAACATGGTCGATCTGGATTCGGACCCGACAAAGCTCATCGACGTCGTGCGTATCGGCAAGCAGCTGCTTATCACCCGCGGCGCGCTGACCACCTTCTCTCTGGCCAACGACCTGGCGAAGTACTTCGCCATTCTGCCTGCGTTGTTCTCCGCGCAGCTGCCGCACCTCGAACAGCTCAACGTGATGCACCTGCATTCACCGCAGTCGGCCATCGTTTCTGCAGTGGTGTTTAACGCGCTGATTATCGTCGCGCTGATCCCGCTCGCCTTGAAGGGTGTGTCGTACACCCCCGCTTCAGCGTCCTCGTTACTTCGCCGCAACCTCGGAATCTGGGGGCTGGGCGGCGTGCTCACACCATTCATCGGGATCTGGCTCATTGACCAGGTCGTCGCACTCCTTCCGGGATTGCAGTAGGAAAGGAATAGTCATGCGTATCTATATGCGTAACCTCATCGCCGGTTTTGTGGCAGTACTGCTGTGTACCTTCGCCCTCGGTTTGGCGTACCCGGCGGCGGTGTGGGGAATTTCCCGCATCAAGGTGGATTCGGCGGAGGGGAGCCTGCTCTACCAGGGTGAATGTCTGGCGGGCTCAGCCAAAATTCAAGATGGCGTGAGCGAAGGCCCGTACTTCTTCCCTCGCGCCGAGGGCATGAGCAACTACGGTGCGAGTAGTGCGGTGCTGCAGGAGGAGATAGGCAAGCGTCGGCAAGCAATTGCTCAGCGGGAAGGGGTCGCGGAGGGCGAGGTACCGAGCGACGCGGTGACCGGCTCTGGTTCCGGCGTCGACCCTGGGATCAGCCCCGCGTACGCCGCACTCCAAGCACCTCGAGTCGCGCGGGAGCAGGGTATGAGTGTCGCGGAGATCGAGGAGCTGATTGCCACCCACACTGACCTCGCTAGCCTGGGGATTCTTGGCCAGGACGCTGTCAATGTGACCACGCTGAACATGGCGTTGCCCACGCCACCGCCCTGCGCATAAGAGAATTGACTTATGTCCACGCACTCCACACCCCAGACTCCTAAGCGGGGTCGGCTCAAAATCTATCTTGGCGCTGCGCCCGGCTCGGGCAAGACCTGCGCAATGCTGAGTGAGGCGCACACACTGCTGCGGGGTGGCACTGATGTAGTCGTCGGCATTGTTGAAGATCACGGCCGTGCCTACACGAAGTCGCTGTGCGAGGGCCTCGAGGTCATTCCGCGGCGGCACGTTGGCGCGATCGCCGCCGGTGAGTTGGATACCGAGGCAGTGCTTAGGAGGCGACCGAGCATCGTGCTTATCGACGAGTTCGCGCACTCCAATCCTCGCGGCGAAACGCACGCGAAGCGCTGGGAGGATGTAGAGGAGATCTTGGATGCGGGAATCGACGTGATTTCCACCTTGAACATCCAGCACGTAGAAAGCCTCAACGACGTCATCACGCAGATCACAGGCATCGCGCCGCAGGAAACGGTGCCCGATGAGGTGGTTCGTGCCGCCGACGAGATCGAGCTGATTGACGTCTCCCCGCAACTGTTGCGCACGCGCTTGAGCGACGGCCAGGTCTACCACGAGGCGCGCATCGCACCGGCGCTAAATAACTACTTTCGCGTCGGTAACCTCACCGCGCTCCGCGAGCTCGCCCTGCTTTGGCTGGCAGATCAGGTCGACGAAGCCCTGGCGGCCTACCGTGCCGAGCAGGAGATCACGGAGACGTGGGAGGCGCGGGAGCGGGTTGTCGTGGCTGTGCAGAATGTTGCGCACGCCGAGCTGCTCATCCGGCGCGGGCGTCGCATTGCCACGAAGTCTTCCGCGGAGCTACACGTGGTGCACGTGGTCTTTGGGGACTCTTTCGCATCCGGTACCTCGTCCGTAGCGGGGTCGGCGCAGCAACTGGCAAAGCTGCAAACGCTGGCCCAGGACGTCGGCGCGCGATTGCACCAGGTCACCGGCGACTCGGTGCCAGAAGCCTTGCTGAATTTTGCACGGAGTGTCAATGCAACGCAGCTGGTGCTGGGGGTCTCCTCCAGGGGACGGTTTGAGCTGCACGGCCCCAGCTCTGTGGTGGATGCGGTGGTGCGCCAGTCCGGCAAGATTGACTGCCACATTGTGAACCTGCCTCCCAAACGAACGCGCAGGGTCACTCAGCTCTTTCGCCCACTGCGCTCGGTTCCGCGCCGCGCGGTGTCGTTGGTGGTGGCGGCTCTTGCCTTCGTCGCGTTGACCGCGCTTCTTGTCGCGGCAGATGGCCAGGCGTTGGGCACCGGCACCTGCGCCGCGTTCTATTTTGCACTCATCCTCCTGGTCAGCCTCGCTGCAGACTTGCTCTCCGCAGTGCTGGTGGCGGTGGCGTCGGGACTGGCGGTGAACTGGTACTTCACCCCTCCCATACATACTTTTGACATTGCTGATCCGGCGAACGCGGTGATCGCCGCTGTCATGGTTGCCACCGCGTTGGCCGTGGGGATCTTGGTTCGGAGGACCAAGGGGGAGCGCCACAATGCGCTCGTAGCTGCCCGCGACGCGGAGCTCCTCACCGTCTTCTCCCGCGCAGTGCTCAACCGCAACGCCGACGTGGCACCAATCGACGCGGTGATGCGGAAAGTCGGCGAAGCGTTTGGATGCCACCGCGCCGAACTTGTTGACGCCTCAGGCGACAGCCTCGCTGTGTGGTACTCCTCGTCTGCGGCACGGGGATCTCAGAGCACTGGCAGCGGGGAGCGAAAACACACTCGTCTCCCTATTCCGCGTTCGGCCCCGGGTAAAAACATCGAGACGGTCGTTTACAGTGAGGACCAGACTGTCGAGCTGGCTCTGGAAGGCCCGGCGTTGTCGGCGCGCGACCGGACCCTAGTCGCAGTCGTCGCTGGGTATCTCGCGGGTGTGGTGCGCGAGGAACAGCTGAGCCAGGAGGCGGCGCGCGTGAACGCGGTGGCGGCGACAGATGAGCTGCGCCGCGCGCTGTTGTCGAGCGTGAGCCACGATCTACGCACCCCACTGGCTACGGCGAAGCTCGCGGTCTCTTCGCTGCGTAACTCGGAGGTGGAATTCAGCCCGGAGGATAGGGAGGAGCTGTTGGCGGAAACCGCTGCGAGTATTGACCAGCTCACGCTTCTGGTGACGAACCTGTTGGACCACTCGCGTCTGAGTGCCGGTGCGGTGACGGCTCGTCGTGAAGCGGTGGAGCTCTACGAGGTGGCGCACCGCGCGATTGCTTCTTGCGCGTTTGGACATTCGCGCGCGCAGACGCAGCGCTTTGTGCTCGATGAAAGCTTGCGGGGCATGACCTGCTGCGCCGATGCCGCCCTGCTCGAGCGGGTGCTGGCGAACCTGTTCGATAACGCGCTGCGCTACGCGCCAACGGGGGAGATTCTCCTGAGCGCGGCAGTTGTGGACGATCGAGTAGAGCTGACTTTGTCGGACGAGGGGCCGGGGATTCCGCCCGAGAAACAAAAGGACATGTTCGTGGCGTTCCAGCGTCTCGGCGATACCAACAACGACAGTGGCGTAGGTCTTGGTTTGTCAGTAGTTCGCGGGTTTGTCGAGGCAATGCGCGGTACGATCACCGTCGAAGCCACCCCGGGGGCAACGTTTACCCTAAGTTTCCCGCGGCGGGAAGGAGAAAGCGATGACGAATAGGAAAGTGCGTATTGCGATCGTGGACGATGACCGGCGTCTGCTCAACGCGCTGCGGATCAACTTTAAAGCGCGCGGCTACGAGGTCTTTGTCGCGGGCACTGGCGCAAAGGGGCTGCAGGTCGTCTCGCGCAACGAGCCCGACGTGGTCATCTTGGATATGGGCTTGCCCGACATGGACGGCTCCGTGGTGCTGGACGGGATCCGCGGCTGGTCCGCGGTACCCGTGGTGATCCTGACGGCCCGCGCTGATCCCTTCTTAAGCGCCGCGGCGCTGGACCAAGGTGCCGATGATTACGTGACCAAGCCCTTTTCCATGGAAGAGTTGCTTGCCCGTGTCCGCGTCGCGTTGCGGCACGGTGCGCCGCAGCAGTCCCCGGTGCACCAGAACACCGGGGTCATTCGCGCGGGGGATCTGCGCATTGATATTCCGCAGCACAGCGTGACCAAAGCCGGTGAGGTCCTCCACCTGACCCCGACGGAGTGGGGTGTGCTCACCACGCTGCTCCGCGCGCACGGCGGACTCGTGCGCAAGGAGGATTTGCTAGAGGAGATCTGGGGTCCGGGTTTTGAAGGGCAGGGTCACTACCTGCGTGTGTATGCCTCCCAGCTGCGGCGCAAGCTGGAAGATGACCCGACGAACCCGCAGTTTCTCCTCACTGAGCCGGGGCTGGGGTACCGCTTCGTCGTGCCTGAGCCGACACGAGAATAGAAGCCCCGCTGTCGCGTGGCGCGGCACGGTAGGGTGGTCGCCATGAAGAAATGGGAATACGCCACTGTGCCGCTACTTACTCACGCCACGAAGCAGATCCTGGATACCTGGGGCGAGGACGGGTGGGAGCTCGTCTCCGTCACCCCGGGCCCCAACCCGGATAACGTTGTCGCGTATCTCAAGCGAGAGGTGGAGTAAGCCATGGCGGGATCGTGGACCGCAGCACTCGACGAGCTCGGCATTGAGCTCCCGCAGGTCGCCGCGCCCGTCGCGGCGTACGTCCCCGCGAACCGCGTCGGCAACCAGGTTTGGACGTCGGGGCAGTTGCCGCTTATCGACGGCACACTGCCGGCCACCGGCAAAGTCGGCGCAGAGGTCAACGCGGAGGATGCCTACACGTACGCCCGCCAGGCCGCGCTGAACGCGCTCGCCGCCGTGGACGCGCTCGTGGGCCTGGACAATGTCACCCGCATCTCCAAGGTCGTCGGCTTCGTCGCCTCGGACCCGTCCTTCACCGGCCAGCCGGCCGTGATCAACGGCGCCTCCGACCTGATGAAGGAGGTCTTCGGCGAGGCCGGTGAGCACGCCCGTTCCGCGGTTGGTGTTGCTGTCCTGCCGCTGGACGCACCCGTCGAAGTCGAGCTCGTGGTCGAGGTTGCGGAGGGCGCGGAGGGGCGTCGATAAGCGCATGCCCCGTGCTGCGCTGATGGTGCAGGACGCGGTAGGGTTGGAGACATGAAGCACCCCGCTTACAGTCAGTTGCGCCCTGTGACGACCTCCGCCGCTGTCGTATTGGCGCCCAACCCGAGCTACGCGGCGCTGGAAGGAACCAACTCGTGGGTCATCCGCGACCCGGAAGATGAGTACAGCATCGTCGTGGACCCGGGCCCGGCGGATGAAGGCCACCTCAACGTGCTGCAGGCTAAGGCAGACAAGGTCGCCCTCATCCTCATCACCCACCGCCACCACGACCACGCGGATGGTGCAGAGCGGTTCCGCCAGCTCACCGGCGCGCCGATTCGTTCGTTCGACCCGCAGTACTGCCACAACGCGGAAGCGCTGCAGGACGGCGAGATCATTTCCCTCGACGGCGTGACGCCGAAGCTGCAGGTTGCGCACACCCCCGGCCACACCCGGGACTCCGTCTGCTTCTTCGTCTACACCCACGAGGTGGAGGACGATCAGCTGGAGGGCATCATCACCGGCGATACCATTGCGGGGCGCCACACCACCATGATCTCCGAGACCGATGGGGATGTGGGCGAGTACCTGGACAGCCTGGAGATGCTGGAGACCCGCGGCGATGGGATCATGCTGTTGCCGGGCCACGGCCCCGAGGGCGAGGACCTGTCCAAGTACGCGCGCAAGTACATTGATCGCCGCAACCAGCGCCTCGAGCAGATCCAGCAGGCGCTCAAGGAGCACGGCGAGGACGCGGACATCAACACCCTCGTTGACGCGATTTATGACGATGTCGATCCGGTCCTCCGCGGCGCTGCCGAGCAGTCCACCCGCGTGGGCCTGCGCTACCTGCGCAACCAGAAGTAACGCCCCGTACAACTGCGACTGCCCCGGCGAGGTGCCGGGGCAGTGTTCGTTTTTGGGGTGCTCGCGGGCTAGCGGGCGCGGCGAGCCAGGTGCTCAGTGTCCACGATGAGGACGGACTTGCCCTCCAGCTTGATCCAGCCGCGGTGCATAAACGTAGCGAGCGCCTTGTTCACGGTCTCGCGGGAGGCGCCGACCAGCTGCGCGATCTCTTCCTGCGTGAGGTCGTGGTTGACGCGCAGCGCGCCGCCCTCCTGGGTGCCGAAGCGGTTGGCCAGCTGCAGCAGCGTCTTGGCCACGCGGCCGGGCACGTCGGTGAAGATGAGGTCTGCCAGCGACGCGTTGGTGCGGCGCAGGCGGCGGGCCAGCACGCGCAGCAGCTGCTGGGAGATTTCCGGGTGGTCCGTGATCCACTGCTTGAGCATCTGCGAGTCCATCGTCGCCGCGGTCACCTCGGTGACGCAGACGGCGGAGGAGGTGCGCGGGCCCGGGTCAAAGATGGACAACTCACCGAACATGTCGGACGGGCCCATCACGGAGAGCAGATTCTCGCGTCCGTCGGGGGCGTGGCGAGCCAGCTTTACCTTGCCGTCTACGATGATGTAGAGCCGGTCGCCCGGTTCGCCCTCATCAAAAATGGTGGTACCGCGGGAGAACGTCAGCGTCTCCATCTCCTTGATCAGAGCGGCCACCGCGTCGGCGTCGACGCCCTGGAAAATGCCGGCCTTGGCCAGCGTGTCCTGAATGCCTTCCATTGAACCTCCTCGGAACGGCGGTGACTGTTATCCTCTGCGTGGTTTGGGTCACCTAAGTTTTATTTTTACGGCGTGGTCACAATGGCAGATGCTACCAGTTCACGTTGTGATGGGTGCCATATCCCGGAAAAGTTTCCCTACCGGCAATTTTAGGTTCAAAAAACGTTCAGTCTGCAACACCAGTGCGTGTTAATGGGCCTCAACCGATGCTGATTCGAGGCGTTCCATGCCCAGGGTGAACAGGCCGAGGAAGAGGGGCAGGATCGCAACTAAAATTACCGTCATAGGGGTCATGGTACGTGTGCGATAGCATTGCAGCATGTCCAACGTCTCGCTTCCCCCCGCACCGGACGCCGGGAAACCGCTGGCCGGCAAGCTTACGCCGCCGCGGCGCCGCGCACCGGGATCCCACCCGGCGGCGAAAGGGAAGGAGACGGAGCTGGGCCGCACCCGCCGCGCCCGGCGGATCAATCGCACCCTGGCGGCGGCGTTCCCGGATGCCCACGCGGAGCTGGACTTTTCCAACCCGCTCGAGCTGCTCGTCGCCACGGTGCTCTCGGCGCAGACGACCGATGTCCGCGTCAACCACGTCACCCCGGCCCTGTTTGCCACCTACCGCACGGCGCAGGATTACGCGGCGGCAAACCAGGCGGAGGTAGAGGCGCTGATCCGCCCCACCGGGTTCTACCGCGCGAAGGCCGCCAACTTGATCGGGCTGGGGCAGAAACTGGTCACGGACTTCGGCGGCGAGGTCCCGGTCGCGCTCGAAGACCTGGTCACGCTCCCCGGAGTGGGGCGCAAGACCGCGCACGTGGTGCGGGGCAACGCTTTTGGTAAGCCGGGGCTCACCGTGGATACGCACTTCCAGCGGCTCGTCGCGCGCCTAGCGCTGAGTGCGCAGCGCGACCCGGTGAAGATCGAGCGGGAGATCGCCCAGATCATCCCCGCGAGCGAGTGGACGATGTTCTCGCACCGACTCATCTTCCACGGCCGGCGCGTCTGCCACGCGAAGAAGTCGGCGTGCGGCGCGTGCCCCATTGCGTTCGACTGCCCCGGCTTCGGCGCGGGGCCAACCGACCCGGAGGAGGCGGCGGCCCTGGTCACCGGGGAAGAGCGCGAGCACATCCTGGGCATGCTGGGTGATGCGCAGTGAGGTCGGGCAAGACCGCGGTCGTGGCCAGCGTGGTGGGCGCGCTGGTGGTCACGTGCTTCGTCGTCGCCGGCGCTGTGGCGCTGCTGCGCGGCGGCGGATCGGGTGATGAAGTGCGTGGGGAGGGGGAGACGGGGGCGTCGCTAAGCGAGGAAGCGCCCGTGGCTCAGCGGCCCGACTGCGTGGCTGGTGGGGTCGGTGGCGTGGAGCTGCCGTGCCTGGGTGGCGCCGATGTGCCCGGCGAGCGCGCGGGCGTGACGGTGGTCAACGTGTGGGCCTGGTGGTGCGAGCCGTGCCGCACTGAGCTGCCCGTGCTCGAGCGCTACGCCGCAGACCACCCGGACGTGGAGGTCGTGGGCGTGCACGCGGACCGCCAGGCGGCGGCTGGGGCCGATCTGCTCAACGAGCTCGGCGTGGAACTGTCCAGCTACCAGGACTCCGACAACAGTTTCGCGGGGCAGCTGGGTCTGCCCGGCGTCGTGCCCATCACGGTGGTGTTCCGCGACGGCGAGCAGGTGGGCACGCTCGCGCAGGCCTTCGAGTCGGAAGAAGCGCTGGCCAGCGCCATCGACGGGGTGCTTGGGCGATGAGCGAGCGCAAGGAAGGGCAGCTTCTCGACGTCCCACTGCAGCCCCACAAGGCGCCCCGCTGGCTCGCGCCGCTGATCGACCGGATTCAACGCGGCACCTACCGCGAGGCGGCGCGGCCCCTCCTGCACGGGCGCACCGTGCCGGAGGACGCGGCGGACGAGGCCGCGGTGCTGATCCTGTTTACCGGGAACGCGGCATCGGTGACCATCCCGGACGACGCGCACGTGCTTATCACCCACCGCACGCCGCGGATGCGGAGCCACTCGGGGCAGATGGCGTTTCCCGGCGGGCATATCGACGCCGGGGACCGCGGGCCCGTCGACGCGGCGCTGCGCGAGGCCTGGGAGGAGACCGGCCTCGAGCGTTCGCGCGTGACGCCGCTGGCCACGCTGCGCACCGTGACTACGGGCGGCAGCGGACTCCGGGTGCGGCCGGTGATTGCGTACGCGAAGCAGCCGGGCGAGACCTACGTGGCCAGCCCGTTTGAAACGGACGACGTCTTCTTCATCGCCGTGCGCGACCTGGTGGATCCCGCGAACCGGCTGCAGGTGGGGCTGGCCAATTTTGCCGGACCCGCCTTCCGCGCCGGGTGTTACGTTGTGTGGGGCTTTACGGCTATTCTGCTCTCAATACTTTTGGAGCAAGCCGCGTGGGCCCGCGACTGGGACCGCACTTTGCGCGATTTGGACGAGGTGCTCGCCAACTCCGCCAACGGGGAGCCGCGGTACACGCGGTAGCCCCCGCGGACCGGCCCCGATGACGCCCCACAACACGAACCAGGAGACAGCAAAACAGTGACCGGATCAGCCATCGTGGACCTCGTCGCGGCGATTCTGGTGGTGGGCAGCTTCGCGGCGGGGTGGCGACGGGGCGTGCTGGCGTCCGTGTTCATCGCGGTGGGCAGCGTGGCCGGCTTGATTGTGGGGCTGCTCGCTGCCGCGTACACGCTCGACTTCTTCTCCGGCCGCGGGCTGCGCGTCATCATTTTCCTGGCGGTCGTGGTGTTCTTCGTCGGGCTGGGGAACTTGGCTGGCTCCGCGATTGGCGACGCCCTGCGCGGCGCCCAGCGGTGGCGCCCGATGCGCGCGCTGGATTCCGTCGCGGGCGCGCTACTGCAGGCGCTGGCCATGTCCCTGGCGCTGTGGCTGGTGTCTATCCCGCTGGTCAGCGCGCTTCCGGAGCAGCAGAGCGCCGCGCTGCGGGACTCGCGGGTGCTGCGCGGGATCGACGGCGCAACACCGGACGCGTGGGCGCAGCTGCCCGCCAAGGCGGCCGCATTGCTGCACGACACGGGCCTGCCGCCGCTGGTCTCGCCGTTGAGCGCCGATGCGAAGCGTGAGGTGGACGCGCCGGACGAGTCGGTGGTGACCGGTGACCTGGTCGACCGCGTCCGACCGAGCGTCGTCCACGTCGTGGGTGACTCGGAGACCTGCCACCACCGCCTGATGGGCAGCGGCTTCGTCATCGCGGACGGCTACGTGCTGACCAACGCCCACGTGGTGGCGGGCACCCAGCTGGTCAACCTGGACACCGTGCTGGGCGTGAAGCACGCGGACGTCGTGCTCTACGACCCGGAGGTGGACATCGCCGTCCTTCACGCCCCCGAGCTGGGCCTGCCGGAGCTGACGTGGGCGCCGCGCGAGCTAAAGTCCGGCGATGATGCCGTGGTGATGGGCTTCCCCGAGTCCGGCCCCTTTGAAGCAGACGCGGTACGCGTGCGGACCCAGTTGGAGCTCAGCGGCCCGGACATTTACGCCACTGGCCGGGTGGAGCGCGGCGCGTACACGATCCGCGGCGACATCCGCCAGGGCAACTCCGGCGGGCCCATGTTCACCCCGGAGGGGCAGGTCGCGGGCATGATTTTCGGCACGGACGTGGACGTCGCGGACACCGGCTACGCCCTGACCGGCACGCAGCTCCGCGAGGTGATTGGCGACGTCGAGCGCCTCACCGACCCGGTGGACACGCAAACCTGCGCGGTCTAAAGCACCAGGAGTGCTATGACGCCAAGTGCTTCTCGACGCCCCGCACAAACGCCCCCGGATCCCCCGCGTAGGGCAGGGCGTGGAGGACGTGGTTGGCGCCGTCTGCTGGCGCGTGCCGCCGCAGGCGGTGCGTGGCGAGGATGTGGGGCAGCGCGTTATCGATGCGCAGCGCCGCAAGCCGGGTCGCGAGCGTTTCCGCTGGGTGATCGGGGTGCTTGGCGGCGCTGTCGGCCGCTGCCCGCGCGAGGGTGGCGTGAAACGCGCTACGCCACGCGCGGTCCAGCGCGCCGGGCAGGTGTGTGGCGGTGGCGGCCGCGACGGGGGCGGGGAGGCGGCCGAGCCAGGCGGGGAGGTGCGGCTCGTTGGGGAGCGTGAGCACGCTGCGGACAAGCTGGGGCTGGGCCTGCTCGAGGGCGCGGGCGACCACGGCGCCGGTATCGGCGGCGACGAGGGCGGCGTTCGCGTGTCCCAGGGTATGGATCACCCCGCCGAGGTCGCCGCGCAGGATGCGCAGCAGGTTGCCGCCTCGGTGGGCGGGCTTGTCAGACATGCCGAAGCCCCGCTGGTCCAGCGCGGCAACGTGGTAGCCGCGGCTGGCCAGCGGGGCGAGGGCGTAGCGGAAGTCGAACCAGCCGCCGTACGCGCCGTGGATGAGCAGGACCAGGGGGTCGGCGGAGTCGCCGGCCACGGCGGCGTGCAGGCGCACGCCGCGAGTGTGCAGCATGCGGTGCGCAAACTCCCCCGGCAGGTCAACGACCGAGGGTGGCGTCGGGGTCAGGCGGGGCATGCCCGGAGCGGCCCTGGAGGCGAAAAGCGCCTACTTGGTCACTGCCGTGGAGCCGGTGGTGTGCGCGGCGGAGGAGTACAGGCCGCTGGAATCCTTGGACAGGTTCTGCTGGGCCTGGCCCGGGCGCAGGTGCTTCAGCTCGCCGACGGACTCGATGGTCTTCTCCGGCGCCTTGATCTTCTTCACCTTCTGCAGGCCCATGAAGGCCAGGATGCCGGCGAGGGCGATCATGATGAGGAAGACGATGAGGAATGCCCAGCCGCGGTGCATCCAGGACGCGAGCATCTCCGCCAGGGCGAAGAAGGCGAAGAAGCTGGAGTACAGTGCGATGACGCCGGCCACAGCGAAGAGGCCGCCACCCATGGCACCCTTCTTGACCTCGCCGATGACCTCGGTCTTGGCCAGCTCGATCTCGCCGCGGACCAGGGTGGAAATCTGCTCCGTCGCGTTGGAGACCAGCGTGCCAATGGAATCCTTACCCGGCTGGGTGGTGTCGGCGTCGCGCAGCGGGATGGAGTCCACCTTGGCAGACACTGCCGTGGAACCGCTGGTGTACAGACCGTCTTTGCTCACTGTTTTTCAAACCTTCCTGCGAGTCGCCTACAAGGCGTGTGGCTACTGCTGCTCTCGCGCGTATACGTACACGTGTGATGCATTGTCCTCCACGACTTTAGCTATAGTCCAGCCTTCGTGCCTGTATTGGGGCCGGAAGGTCGGCGAAACCGCTGCCGCGCAAGTTAGGATGTAAGCCTAAAACATCCTGCAAATGGTCCAAAATGCGCAGATTCTTTCACGGGTGTGAGCGCTGCGTGGGAAGGAATGTGGTGAAGGTCCTTAAGATCCTTGGCAAGGCGCTGGTCGCGCTCCTGGTTGTGCTTGTGCTCCTCGCGGCGGTGATTGTTGGGTTGCGCGCTTACAACCAGCACACCTACCCGTTCGGGAGCGTGGGGTCGTCTTCTGTTGCGGGGGAGGGGGATGGTGGGGCGTCGTTAAGCGTTGCCCCGATCCACGGGGACCAGATCGAGGGGTTCCACATCATGCCCGAGCGGAAGACGCACCCGGGCGTGGTGGTCGTGTACGGCGGCTCCGAGGGCGGTGCGGACCGCTCTCGTGCCGAGTGGCTCGCCGGCGAGGGTTACGAGGTGCTCAGTATGTACTTCTTCGGGCAGGAGGGGCAGCAGCAGGGGCTCGCGGAGGTGCCGCTGGAGCAGTTTGATGAGGTCAGCACGCTTATCGACGCCACCGTGGACGGCGACGGGCCGGTGACGGTGGTGGGGACGTCGAAGGGCGCGGAGTTTGTGGAGCTGCTGGCGGCAAAGGGCTTCCGGGTGGACAACGTGGTCGCGTTCGTGCCCGCGAGCTATTCCTACCCGGGGCTGGTGTTCCGGCAGGCGGAGGAGTTGCCGTCGTTTACCTACAAGGGTGAGGCGGTGCCGTTCGCGTCGTTCCGCGCGGGGTCCATGGCGGCCGGGGCGAAGCAGATGTGGGACATGGTGACCGGCTACCCGGTGTCGTACCGCGCGACCTACGAGTCCGCGGCGGAAGCGGCACCGGAGGAGGCGCGCATTGACCTTGCGCACTTCGGCGGGAACGTGCTGCTCTTCGCCGGCGAGGAAGACCAGATGTGGCAGTCCGCGGACGCGGCGCGCGAGCTCGAGGCGCAGGGCGAGCAGGTGGAGGCGCACGTGTACCCGGACGCCGGGCACGTCTTCTTCGAGCACTCGGAGGAGCTGCCGGACGGCTGGCAGATCATGCTCGGGGGTACTCCGGAGGGCAACCGCGCCGCGTACGAGGACTCGCGGGCCGTGTTGCTGGAGCGCCTCGACCAGTGGCACGGGAGGCAGTAGCTACTCGAGCTCCTCGGGCGGGGGGCTAAGCGGAGCGGCCGTCGCGCATGATCGCGCGCGTGACCAGCGTGCCGACGACCGCGAGCGCCGTGATCCCGGCGATGACGCCCGCGCCGATGCCCACTTCGCGCGCGTTGGGCATCTGGATGAGCGGCTCCGGGTTCTTGAAGGTGCGGATCTCCCAGCCAGACGACATGGCGTGCTTGCGCAGGGCGCGGTCCGGGTTGACGGCCACGGGGTTGCCCACGGCCGCGAGCATCGGGATGTCCGTGGCGGAATCGGAGTAGGCGTAGCAGCGCGCGAGTTCGTAGCCGTGCTCGCGGGCGAATGTTTCCACGGCCGCCGCCTTGGCCTCGCCCTTGAGGTACTGGGTGATTGTGCCGGTGAGCTTGCCGTCTTCCACCTCCACCTCGGTGGCCACGACGGTGTCCACGCCGAGCTCGGCGGCGATCGGCTCGACGAGGATGTCCGCGGACGCGGAGATGATGATGACGTCGTGGCCCGCTGCGCGGTGCTGCTCGATCAGCTCGCGCGCCTCGCGGTAGATCGCGGGCGTGACCACGTTGTGCATCGTTTCGGTGGTGATGCGTCGCACTTCGTCCACGTCCCAGCCCTTGACCAGCTGTGCGAGTTGGTCGCGCGAGGCGTCCATCTGCTCGCTGGAGTGGCCGACGAGCATGTAGGAGGCCTTGGACAGGTAGAGGTCGAGCGCCTCCTGGCGGGTGATCAGGCCGTTGTTGAGGAACTCTTTGCCAAAGGCGTAGGCAGACGAGGTCGCGATGATCGTCTTGTCCAGGTCGAAGAATGCCGCCACCGGCGCGCGAGTTGCCATGTGCCTCATTCTAACGAGCCAACCTCAGCGCCCGGCGTGTAAATGCTGAGGCGCGTGTGAGTGATGGGGCTGGGTTATCCACAGATTGTTTATTTTGGATGCGATCGCGGCCTGGGTTATCCACAGATGTATCCAACCCCTTGCACGTTGATGTTGCGCCTGCAATGCTTGCGGCATGACACAAACAAAAGTACCGAATTCTCGCGCCGGCCGCCCCATCATCGTCGCGGTGGACGACCCGCTCCTCCACCCGGAGGTAACCCACCTCGCCGCAGCCGCTGGCCACGCCATCGTGGACGTTGCCGACCCCACCACGCTGCCGCGATACGTGGCGCGTGCGTTCGCAGTGCTTGTCGACGCCACCTGGGCCCCACACCTCCCTCCACCCCGAGCCGACAACGTGTTCATTGTCAGCGGCAGCCTCGCCGACGCCTCCGCGTCCCCGGACGCCTTCGTCCTGCCGGCGCAGGCCGGCGACCTCCTCGTCGCGCTCGGCCGTTGCGCACAGGCGAGCCAGCACAGCGGCGGCGGGCGCACGATCGCCGTGCTCGGCGCGGGCGGTGGCGTCGGCGCATCCGTCCTCGCCTGTGCGCTCGCCGAGGTGGGCGGGAACGCCACGCTTATCGACGCACACCGGCTCTCCGGCGGACTCGATCTCCTCCTCGGCGTCGAGGAGCGGCCGGGCGCGCGCTGGGGCGAGATCGTGCTGGGCGATGGTGCCGTAGCGCGCACCGACGTGCGCCGCGCCCTGCCCTCCACCGCTTCCGGCACCGCGGTCCTCACGTTTGCGCGCAGCACCGTCGCGGACCCGTTCCGGGTCGACACGGCGGAGCTGGAGAGGCTCTGCCGCGCTGTGGGCGGCGAGGGCCTGACCGTCCTCGATGTCCCCATCGACCTGCTCCCGGCGGCGTGCGACCTGGCTGTCATCGTCGTGACGCCGACGGTGCGCTCCGTCTGCGCGGCGCAGACGATCGCGTTGGAGTGCAACGCCGCCGGCGTCGAGCACGTGCTGGTCCTCCGCGACTCCCCTTGGCAGGGCATCGACGACGACGGCGTTGTCGCAGTGACCCGCTCGCGGATCTGCCACCGACTGCCCACGCTGCACCGGCTGCCGCGCTCGATCGAGAGCGCTGGGCTCCCGGCGCGCCTGCCCAAGCCCCTGCGTAAGGCGGCCGACGCGGTGCTCGGGGAGGTGGCGTGATGGATGCCAACGACGTACTCGCGCGCGTACAGCGCCGCCTTGCGGACGAGCCCGCGCCCCCGTCGCCCGCACGGCTGGTGGACATCATCCGCGACGAGGCGGTGGTGATTAGCGACCTCGATGTGCTCGCGCTCATGCGCAAGCTCCGCGACGACACCACCGGAGCCGGCCCGCTCGAACCGCTGCTGGCGGCCGGCGACGTGACAGATATTTGTGTCAACGGCCCGTCCGAGGTCTACGTCGACCGTGGCCGCGGCCTCGAGCTGGCGGAGACCACCTTCGACTCGGAGGCGGACGTGCGTGCTCTGGCCACGCGCCTCGCGCTGAGCTGCGGGCGCAGGCTCGACGACGCACAGCCATACTGCGACGGGCACCTCACCCGCGACGACGGCACGCTCTTACGCTTCCACGCGATCCTCGCCCCAACGGCGCAGGTGGGCACCTGCTTGTCGCTGCGCGTGCTGCGCACCGCCACCGCTTCGCTCGCGGACCTGGTGGCGGGCGGCTTCCTCGATCAGGAGCGCGCCGACCTGCTGCGCGCGCTGGTAGCGCAGCGCAAGGCGATCCTAGTGGTGGGCGGCACCGGCTCCGGCAAGACGACACTTCTGTCGGCCCTGCTTGCAGAGGCCGCCCCCACCGAGCGCATCATCGCCATCGAGGACACGCTCGAGCTGACCCCGCACCACCCGCACGTGCTCAACCTGACCACGCGCGCCGCCAACGCCGAGGGCGCCGGCGCGATCACGATCGCGGACCTGGTGCGCCAGGCTCTGCGCATGCGGCCGGACCGCATCGTGGTCGGCGAGATCCGCGGTGCCGAGGTCGTGGATCTCCTCGCCGCGCTCAACACGGGCCACGACGGCGGCGCGGGCACCCTCCACGCCAACTCCATCCACGAGGTCCCCGCCCGGCTGGAGGCGCTCGCGGCCCTCGGCGGTCTGGACCGCGCCGGGCTGCACTCGCAGCTCGCCGCAGCCGTGGACGCCGTGGTGGTGGTCCGCCGCGGCCCCGACGGCACCCGCTACGTGCACCAGATCGGCGTGCTGGAGGGCCAGCCCGTCACTGCGCGCGTGGTGTGGGACAGCGAGCGCGGCCCCGCCGCCGGCTACAAGGAGCTGGCAGCATGAACCCACTGCTCATCGCCGCCGCGGCAACCGCGCTCACCGCCCCCGCTCCCTCCGCCCGCCTGGGCGCACTCACGCGCAACGTGCAACGCTTCTCGACGCCACGCCTCCACTCCACGCTCTGCATCGCCGGCATCGCGCTCGCGCTCGGCCTGGTCGCCGCCAAACGGGTCAGCGTGGTCCTCGCGGCAGTCATGGCCGGGGCGACCGTCGTCGACCTCATCGTCCGGCGCCGGGAGCAGCGGCAACGCGCCAAGGGTGCGGCCGTGACCGCCGACTTTCTCGGCCACGTGGTGGCCAACCTGGACGCCGGAGCCCCGCTGCCGCGCGCCTGCGTGACCGCCGCCGAGCGCCTGCCCGACAACGCGCCGGCCCCACTCGCGCGCGACATCCACCGGCTGGTCCACCACATCCGGCTCGGGCACTCTGCCGCGCAGATCGAGGTGCCCACGGCGCAGCCGGAGCTCGCGCGCATGGTCACGCTGTGGCGGCTTGCAACCGGGCGCGGGATCCCCGTCGCCCAGCTGCTGCGAGCCGCGCGCGACGAGCTCGACCACGCCGAGCGGCACCGAGCCGCGACAACCGCGGCGCTGGCCGGGCCGCGCACCACGGCCATGGTGCTCGCCGCGTTGCCGCTCGCCGGGATGCTCATGGGCGCCGCGATGGGGGCGAACCCCGTCGGGCTGCTGACCTCCGGCGGCATAGGTGGGGTACTCCTCGTCGTCGGCACCGCCTTGGTATGCGCGGGCACGGTCGTGTCCCGGGTGATTATCGAAAGGGCGGCGCAATGATCCTGCTTCTCGCATCACTGTTCCTCGCGGCCGCGCTCGCCCTGCCCCGGGTCCAGCCGTTGCTGCGGCTGCGCGTCGCTCCCGGCGCGGGTTCGAAGACCCCGCGGGATGGTCCCCGCGGGGAAGCGCCGGGTATCGACGCCCACCGCAGCGCAGCCGACATCACGCTCTTCGCGGCATGCTGCGAGGCCGGGCTCCCGCTCGCCGGCGCCGCCGCCGCTGTTGCTGAAACGTACGGCGACACCGGCGGAGGCAACGCGCACGCGAGTCCTTGGCATACCGTCGCTGCGCTGACGGCGCTCGGGGTGAGCCCCGAGCGCGCCTGGTCAGAGCTCCATAGCGTCCCAGGTGGCGCGGAGCTCGCCGGGCTTGTTGCCCTCTCCAACTCCTCGGGGTCCGCCATCGTGGCGGGCTGCGAGCGCATCGTCACCAAGCTCCGTGCTGAAGCTGCCGACGAGGCGAGCGCCAAAGCGGAACGGGCGGGCGTCCTCATCGCGATCCCGCTTACCGCCTGCTTCCTCCCGGCGTTCTTCGTCCTCGGGCTTGCACCGGCGGTGCTCAGCTTGGGGGCGGCGATCTTGCACTAACTGTCCACTCCGAAAATCAACGACCACTCTCAACCAACGAAGGGAACACAAATACTATGAATACGATCAACACTGCTACCATCATGGGCGCTCAGAAGCTGCGCGGTTACACCGAGAAAATCGCTGTAAAAATACGCGATGACCAGGGGATGTCGACTATCGAATATGCGTTTGGTTCACTCGCGGCGGCCGCGCTCGCCGGAGTGCTCTACCTCGTGGTGAACGGCGACGGTGTGACCTCTGCAATTGAGGGCGTGATTACCGACGCACTCACGAACACCCCGGGCTAATGACCACGATCGAGACAGCGCTCTCGCTGTCCGCACTCGTCACCGTCGCGGCTGCCATCGTTGCCGGCATCGCCACCATCGCCGCCTACATCACGGCGGTGGATACGGCCGGGGCGGCGGCGCGCGCCCACGCGATCGGGGTGGAGTTCGCCCCGCCGCGCGGCAGCGTCGATGTCACCGAGTCCGGCGGGGTCGTCACGGTGACCGCGCGGGTCCCGGCGGCGGTGGGGCAGATGCAGGCAACCGCGCTGTTCCCCGTCGAGCACACCGCAGGGGAACGTTAATGGGCTGGCTCCGGAGACTCCGCAGCGAGGAAGGCTCGGCGACGGTCACCTCGGCGGGCATCATCACCGCGGTGATCGCGCTGGCGCTCGCCGTAGCCGCGGTCGGCGCGCGCGTCGTGGACCACCACCGCGCCCAGGTCGCCGCCGACCTCGCTGCCGTTTCTGGGGCGACGGCGCTCTACACGGGCGCGCCCGCCTGCGAGGCCGCCGAGCGCACCGCGACGCTCAACTCTGCGGCCGCAGAGTGGTGTGAGGTGGACACCGGCGACGTCACCGTCCGTGCCCGGATCGGGCGCGCCGAAGCTACTGCCCGGGCTGGCCCGGCTGAGGAGGAACGTCCCCGGCAGTCATGGTGACCAGCGCGCCCAGCAGCTTCAGCGCAGCGTGCTTGTTCAGCGGCTGGTTCCCGTTGCCGCACTTCGGGGACTGCACGCAGGACGGGCATCCGGACTCGCAGGGGCAGGCGCACACCGCCTCGAACGTCGCGGTGATCCACTCGTGGAAGCGGGCGAAGCCCTCGTCGGCGAAGCCCGCGCCGCCCGGGTGGCCGTCGTAGACAAACACCGTGGGCAGCATGGTGTCCGGGTGCAGCGCCGTGGACACGCCGCCGATGTCCCACCTGTCGCAGGTGGCCAGGAGCGGAAGCAGCCCGATGGCTGCGTGCTCTGCGGCGTGCAGCGCGCCGGGGACGTCGCCCGCCGAGATCCCCAGCTCGTCGAGAACCAACGGGTCGATGGTGTAGGCCACCGCCCGGGTGATCAGCGTCTGCTCGGGGAGGTCGAGCGGGATGTGCTCGGACACGGTGCCGTCGGCAAGCCGCACGACGTAGCCGGTGACCCGGTCGGTCACCTCGACGTCGACGTTGGCCACCCACAGGCCCGGGGAGGGGTGGACGCGCGCGGAGGCGTCGCCCAGGATCGCGATGTCCGTGGTGGAACGCGCCTGCGTGGAGTAGTCGGGCGTCTCGGGTGCCACCAGCGCCACGTAGCCGTCAAGGTCCAGCTTCTGGACCACGAAGGACTCGCCCTGGTGCAGGTAGACGGCGCCGTCGTGGACCTGCGTGGCAGCGCGCGCGGCGTCTACGGTGCCCAGCAGCCGGCCGTCCGTCGCGTCCACGATGAGGACCTCCTCCCCGGTGCCGCCGCGCAGGGACACGACGGAGTGTGCGGTCTCCGGGGTGAGCTCACCCTCCAGTTGCGGGGTGGCGAACCAGCCGCGGGGGCGGCGACGTAAATAGCCTTCCCGCTCGAGCTCCTCGACGACGTCGTGCGCGCCCAACGCGTCCACGTCCGAGTGCGACAGCGGCCGTTCGACAGCGGCGCAATAGACGTGTCCGCGCAGGATGTACGGGTTCTGCGGGTTGAACACCGAGGACTCCACCGGGCGGCCCAGCAGCGCGTCCGGATGGTGGACCAGGTAGGTGTCCATCGGCTCGTCGCGGGCGACCATGACCACCACGGAAGCCTGGCCGCGGCGGCCGGCGCGCCCCGCCTGCTGGCGGAACGAGGCGACCGTGCCCGGGAAACCGGCCATGACCACCGCGTCGAGGCCCCCGACGTCAATGCCCAGCTCAAGCGCGTTCGTGGTGGCGAGACCGAGGAGGTCGCCCTCGTCCAGCGCGCGCTCCAGCTTGCGACGATCCTCCGCCAGGTAGCCAGCGCGGTAGGACGCCACCCGGCCCGCCATGTCGGCGCGGCCCGCCACGACCAGGTCCTCCTGCGCACGCAGCGCGACCGTCTCCGCGGCGCGGCGCGAGCGCACGAAGGTAAGCGTGCGCGCGCCCTCCTGCATCAGCGTCGACATGATGGACGCTGCTTCGGTGGAGGCGGCGTAGCGCACGGGCGCACCGTTTTCGCCCTCCGCGCCCTCGATGAATCCGGGCTCCCACAGCGCGATCGTGCGGGACCCGGTCGGCGCGGTGTCCTCGGTGATGGCGGTGACGCTGCGGCCGCAGAGTCGGGACGCCTGCCCGGCCGGGGCCGCGGCGGTTGCGGAGGCGAACACCACGACCGGGTGCGACCCGTACGCGGCGGCGATGCGCAACAGGCGGCGCAGGACGAGGGACACGTTGGCACCGAAGACGCCGCGGTAGGTGTGGCACTCGTCCATCACCACGAAGCGGAGCTGGCGCAGGAAGCGCGCCCACCGGGGGTGCGCGCCGAGCAGCCCAGCGTGCAGCATGTCGGGGTTGGAGAAGACGAAGCGGGACGCCTCGCGGATTCCGGCCCGGGCCTCGGTGGGGGTGTCGCCGTCGTACGGGGCCGGGTGGACGCCGGAGAGCTGGGGAATCTGCGACGTCATCCGCAGCGTCGCCTGGAGCTGGTCCGAGCCCAGCGCCTTGGTGGGGGTGAGGTAGAGGGCGCACGCCTTGGGGTCCTCTGCAAGCGCGGTGAGGATGGGAAGCTGGTAACCGAGCGACTTTCCGGAGGAGGTGCCCGTGGCGATAACGGTGTCGTTGCCGTCGCGCACCGACTGCGCGCACTGGGCCTGGTGGGTGTAGGGGGCGGTGACGGAGGCGTCGATAAGCACTTGCTTCAGCTCGGGGAGCACCCACGCTGGCCACGGAGCGAACTGCGCGGGCGAAGCGGGGACGTCTTCCACGTGCGTGATGGTGGAGCTGCCGAAACGGCGGCGCAGGAGCTCGATGAGGTCTGCGCCGAGCGACGGTGGGGGTGCGGGGGTATGAGTCATTCCATATGAAGTATGCCACTCGCTATGCCAAAGTATGCGATTCGTGGCACACTAGAGCACGGTCACAGATTTTGTGTGCGCCCTCCAAAGGTGCTCGCGAGGATCGTTGACGCGGGCGCCAGGAACCCCGAGATGGTCCTGGTGGACGACCAAACATATCTCACTCAAGTTTTACGTGAAAGGTTTCACCATGGCTACCGGAACTGTTAAGTGGTTCAACGCAGAAAAGGGCTTTGGCTTCATCGCACCGGACGACGGGTCCTCCGACGTCTTCGTGCACTACTCCGAGATCCAGGGCTCCGGCTTCCGCACCCTGGAGGAGAACCAGCAGGTCGAGTTCGAGGTGGGCGAGGGCGCCAAGGGCCCGCAGGCCCAGCAGGTGCGCGCGCTGTAAGCCCGCATTCCAAAGAGACCCCGCTGCCGGTGACCCCGGAAGCGGGGTATTTTTGGGCCCGCTGCCCGGTCTGGTGGGGTGTGCGGGCGGGGTGCGCGGGTGAAACGGCAAAATGTGTGGGGTGGGGTGGGGTTTGGCCTGTTTGACGAGGGCAGGGTGACGAAGACGCAGGCCCCTTTCGTCGTATCCTCGTCATCCAGGTCTCGTCATCTGGGCGTCGAGAGCGCTGTTGCCGCCGTCGCCGCGGGCTGGCCGCCCTGTTTCCCGACGAGAGCGAGCGCGGGCGCCCCTCCCTACAGCCCTACACCCCTACAGCGAGGACTCGCCGCGGCGCTCGTCGCGCCAGTCGAACAGCTTGCCCTGCAGCTTCTGGACGCCAAAGCCGACGAGCGAGCCGAGCAGCACGCCCACAACCATGCCGAGCAGCGGGAAATCCGAGAACAGCGCGCCGCCGGCGTAGCCGATGCCCACGGAGAGGATGGCCCAGACGATGACGCCGATCGTGTCGTAGATGACGAAGGCGAACCAGTTAAAGCGCACCGAGCCGAGCACGATCGTGGCTACCCAGCGGGCCCAGGGGATGAAGCGGGCGACGATGATGGTGGCGCCCGCGCCGCGGTTCATGTTGCGGCGCACCCAGAGGATCGCCTGGCCGGCCTTGGACTCCGCGTCGAGCCGCTCGACATAACCGATGAGGCGGCCGCCGAGGGCGAAGCAGATGTTGTCGCCGATAATGCCGCCAATGATCGCGGCGACGATCACGGCCGTTACATCCGGCACTCCTTGCGAGCCGGCGAACGCGCCCGACAGGTTGAGCACGGACTCGGACGGGACGATCGGCGCGAGGGCGTCGGCGACGATGAGTACCGTGACGAGGGGGTAGAACAATGGGGTGCCCATGAGCATGTGGAGGAAGTTGATGAACGGGTCGAACATCTCCATGGGGTTCCTCCTTTCAAAACGCCTGGTCACGGGCTTGCCGCAGCGGTGCGATGGGAGCGGCGCTGCCGTATGCTCCCCGCTACGATACGCGCATGCACCGGGGACTGCGAGATCTCGGGTCTGCTACAAATGTTGGTGTTTGAGATTCGGCGTTTAGGCGCGCCCGCCGGGTGTATGCATATACTGCGAGAAAGCGCATGTATCGCATCAGTACATATATATAGGTGCGAATCGAGTAAATAGAGCGAGGTGTCACAAAGCGTGGCGGGAAACGGCAAAACCCTGGTCATCGTGGAGTCGGCGACGAAGGCGAAGAAGATCCAGAAGTACCTGGGCAACGACTACATCGTCGAGGCGTCCGTCGGCCACATCCGTGACCTGCCGGGCCGCGCCGCCGACATCCCCGCGAAGTACAAGAAGGAGCCGTGGGCGAAGCTGGGCGTGAACCCGGAGGCGGGATTCTCGCCGATCTACGTGGTCAGCCCGGACAAGAAGAAGAAGGTCGCTGACCTGCGCGCCAAGCTCAAGGAGTCGGACAAGCTGCTGCTCGCCACAGACCCCGACCGCGAGGGCGAAGCGATCGCCTGGCACCTGCTGGAAACGCTGAAGCCCAAGGTGCCGGTGGAGCGCATGGTGTTCAACGAGATCACCGAGTCCGCCATCCGCGAGGCCGCCGAAAACACCCGCGAGCTGGACATGGACCTGGTGGAGGCGCAGGAGACCCGCCGCATCCTCGACCGCCTGTACGGCTACGAGGTGTCGCCGGTGCTGTGGAAGAAGGTCATGCCGCGCCTGTCCGCCGGCCGCGTCCAATCCGTGGCCACCCGCGTCATCGTGGAGCGGGAGCGCGAGCGCATGGCGTTCATCGCCGCCGAGTACTGGGACATCACCGCGTCGCTCCTGCCACAGCAGGGCGAGAAGACCGAGTTCGACGCGAAGTTGGCCACGCTCGACGGCCAGCGCGTGGCGCAGGGCCGCGACTTTGATGATCGGGGTCGGCTGAAGGGCGAGGCGGTGGTCGTCGATAAGCAAAAGGCCAATTCGCTTGCCGACGGCCTCCGTGACCGCCCCATGCGCGTCACCGCAGTGGAGGAAAAGCCGTACACCCGCCGCCCGCACGCGCCGTTTATGACCTCGACCCTGCAGCAGGAAGCGGGGCGCAAGCTGCACTTCACGTCCGCGCGCACGATGCGCATCGCGCAGCGCCTGTACGAAAACGGCCACATTACGTATATGCGTACGGACTCGACCTCCCTGTCCAAGCAGGGCCTGCAGGCCGCGCGCTCCGCGGCCACCGAACTGTACGGCGACAGCTTCGTCTCCAAGTCCCCGCGCACCTACGACCGCAAGGTGAAGAACTCGCAGGAGGCGCACGAGGCGATCCGCCCCGCCGGTGAGCGCTTCGCCACCCCCGGCCAGCTCGGCGGGTCGCTGGACGCGGAGGAGTTCAAGCTCTACGAGCTGATCTGGCAGCGCACCGTGGCCTCGCAGATGGCGGACGCGCGCGGCAACTCCACCAAGGTCACCGTCGCCGGTGAGGCGGAAAGCGGCGAGCGCGCCGAGTTCACCGCCACCGGTCGCACCATCACCTTCCCGGGCTGGCTGCGCGCGTACTCCGACACCAACGACAAGGAGACGCACCTGCCGCAGCTGGCCAAGGGCGACGCGCTGGACGCGACGAAGCTGAGCGCCGACGAGCACACCACCAACCCGCCGTCGCGCTACAACGAGGCCAGCCTGGTCAAGAAGATGGAAGACCTGGGCATTGGCCGCCCGTCCACCTACGCCAGCATTATCAAGACCATCCAGGACCGCGGCTACGTGGTCACTCGAGGCAATGCGCTCGTGCCCAGCTGGGTGGCGTTTTCCGTGGTTGGTCTGCTGGAGAACAACTTTGACGCGCTGGTGGACTACGACTTCACCTCCTCCATGGAGGACGAGCTGGATGAGATCGCGCACGGCAACGAGGACCGCACCGAGTGGCTCACCGGCTTCTACTTCGGCGACGCCGAGGCGGACGAGAACATGGCCGAGGCCGTCGCGCGCCGCGGCGGGCTCAAACACATCATCGAGGCCAACCTGGAAAGCATCGACGCGCGCCAGGTGAACTCGCTCAAGCTCTTCGAGGACGCCGAGGGTCGCGACATCAACGTGCGCGTCGGCCGCTACGGTCCCTACATCGAGCGCCAGGTGGGCGTGACCGCCGACGGCGAGCCGGACTACCAGCGCGCCAACCTGCCGGAGGCCTCCACCCCGGACGGCATCACGCTCGACATGGCGGAGAAGCTCTTCGCCACCCCGCAGTCCGGCCGCGAGCTGGGGGAGAACCCGGCCAACGGCCGCACCGTGGTGGCCAAGGAGGGCCGCTACGGCCCGTACGTCACCGAGCTTGTGCGTGACGACGAGCGCGCCACCGCCGAGGCCCACGCCGAGGAGGTCATCGCGGCCGAGCGCGCCGAGGAGGACGCCCAGCGCGCCGAAGAAGGCAAGCGCAAGAAGAACTGGGAGACCAAGACGGCGGCGAAGCAGAAAGAAAAGCGCCTGGCCGAATTGGTGGACGAGCAACTCAAGCCCGCCACGGCGTCCCTGTTCCAGGACATGGAGCCGGCATCGGTCACGCTCGAAGAAGCGCTGAAGCTGCTGAGCCTCCCGCGCGAGGTGGGCACGGACCCGGCAGACGGCGAGGTCATCACCGCGCAGAACGGCCGCTACGGCCCGTACCTGAAGAAGGGTACGGACTCGCGTTCCCTGGCCAGCGAGGACCAAATCTTCAGCATCACCCTCGACGAAGCCCGCCGCATCTACGCGGAGCCGAAGCGCCGCGGCCGCGCCGCCGCGAAGCCACCGCTGAAGATGCTGGGCGACAACGACGTCTCCGGCAAACCCATGACCATCAAGGACGGCCGTTTCGGCCCGTACGTCACCGACGGCGAGACCAACGCGTCGCTGCAGCGCGGCGACACCCCGGAGACGGTCACCGACCAGCGCGCAAATGAGCTGCTCTCCGCCCGCCGCGCCCGCGAGGCCGAAGAGGGCCCGAAGAAGGCAACCAAGAAGAAGGTCACGAAGAAGAAGGCCACCAAGAAGAAGGCGACTAAGCGCGCGAAGAAGACGGTGAAGAAGCCCACGCAGACCACCAAGCGCGTGGTCAAGGCCGGCTCCAGGAAGAAGTAAATGTTCACCCGCACGCTCCGGGGCGCCGAGGCGCTTGTCGACGCCCTGCTTCCCCACACCAACCCCACCCCAGCCCGCCTCGCGTGGGCCGGGTGCGCGGACGCCGCCGGCATCGCCCACCTCGCCGGTTCACGCAGGGCTGCGCGTGTTGCCGAGCCGGCCTCCCGCGTCGCGCTCGCCGCGCTCCCGCTGCACCGGGAGGGCGGACGCGGCGCTGCCTCCGGCGCCGACGCTGTCCTGACCTGCGCCGTCCTGGCCTCCGCCGTCGCCGCCTTCGAGCAGCACCGCGCCCCGACGCGCCCGTCGGCGCTCGGCGTTGCGGCCCTGGCCGGCGAGCAGGCCGGCTACATCGCGCGGCGCGGGCAGCGCGGGGCGAGGGTGGGGAAGCGCGGCGGCGCGGCGGCGGCTGGCGGCGGCGCCGCTGGTGGTGTGGTCGCGGCCCGGGCGGACCGCCGCCTGCTGCCCGCCACGCTGCTCGGCGGCGCGGCGGTGGCTGCGACTGCCGCGCTGGCGAACGACCCCGCCTTCCGCGCCGATGCGAACGCGACCACCATCGACCCGGCCCGGGAGGGGTTAAGCCACGGTGCGAATCTGCTCGTCGCCGCCGAGGGGCTGCGCCTGCTCACCAACTCCGGCGTGGCGGCCCGGGTGTGCCGCGCCGCGGGCCTCCCGGCGTGGCTTGGCGAGCGCGGCACGCGCGCCGCGGTCTCCTGGGCGGGGTCGATCGGCCAGCTGCTACTCGTCCACGGGCTCACCGCGCCGGACCGACAGTGACAGATTTGCTCGGCGCGGGGGAGCCGGGAGGGGGGCGACCTGGGGGAATAGGGCTGGGTGCGGGAAATTTTACGCACTCTCGTCATTTGTGGGGCCCAGCAGCCCCCAAGCAACAACCTGCCTAGTACTGGTCCGCCATGGTGGAGCGCACTGGGCGCGCCAGCTGCGTCATCTTGTTACGGCCGCGCAGCTCGACCGACTTCATGAGGGTCCAGCGCTGCTGCTCGACCTCGTTGGCGGCGCGCAGGGTCGATGCGTTGGTGAGCACCCGGCCCTGGACGCCCTTGGCCAGCTCGGTGAGGCGGGCGGCGGCGTTGACGGCGTCGCCGATCACGGTGTACTCGAAGCGGTCGTGGCCGCCGATGTGGCCCGCCACGACGTGCCCGGAGGCGACGCCCACGCCGGCTTCGAGCTCCAGCCCGCCGAGCTCCTGGCGGAGTTCCCGGGCTGCTTGGAGGGCGTGCGAGGTGGCGTCGTGAAGCGAAACTGGGGCCCCGAAGACGGCGAGCGCCGCATCGCCCTGGAACTTGTTGATCACGCCCTTGTTGCGGTGGACGACCTCGACGACGATTTCGAAGAACTTGTTCAGCGCCGCGACGACCTCCTCGGGGGTGTGGTCGACGGCAAAGGTGGTGGAGCCGACGACGTCGACAAACACGACGGCGACCTTGCGGTCCTCGCCGCCCAGCTCCGGCTTTTCCTCGAGTGCCTTCTGGGCGACCTCGCTGCCCACGTAGCGGCCGAAGATGTCGCGGACGCGCTGGCGTTCGCGCAAGCCCCGCATCATCTCGTTGAACCCGGCCTGGAGGACGCCGATTTCGGAGCCGTCGTAAATGTCCACCTGTGTATTCGTCTCGCCGCGGCGCACGCTGTTGATGGCGTCCTGCAGCTCCTTGATCGGGTCGACCACGCTCATGATCACAAACGCGGTGCCGAACGCGCCCGTGACCAGGGCGGAGATGGCGAGCGCGAAGACGGCTGGCCCGAGCTCGCCCGGGGTATCGGTGAAGAAGCCGCGCGCCTGCGCAACGAAGAGCAGGACGATGCCCAGAATCGGCACCGCCGAGGTGGTGAACCACGTCATGTACAGGCGCTGCTTGATCGGCGGCTCCAGCGTGGAGTCCTCGAAGCGGCGCGCGAGCGCGGTGGCGGCGATCGGCCGCACGAGGCGCTCAGCCTGCAGGTAGGTGAGCACGGCGGTAACGAAGCAGGCCATGGAGGTCGCGATGAAAATGACCAGCGCAAACGGGCCGCTCGTGCGCGCGGTGATCACGGCGAGGATGGCGATACCGATGAGCCACACCACCACCACGATCATCGTCTGCAACACCGGCAGACGAAGCACCAGGTGGCGCACCATGTTTGGGTCGTGGTCCTCGGGGCTTCGCTGCCATTCCAGCACGGGCCGGAAGAGGAAGAACGTGACCACCATGCCCACGATCACGGCGAACACCACGTACACCAGCCCGATCAGGCCGAGCGTGGAGCTGTGCAGCGCCAGTTCATCGGTCTCCGGCATGGGGATGAAGTACCTGATGAACAACATGATTGCGGCGGCGCCGAGCACGTTGGTGCCAAGCACGGTTGCGGCGTACAGGGGCCATGAGGTGCCCCACACCCAACGCAGTCCGTGCCAGAATCTCTCCATGACCTATCACCTTAGCGTTCATCGTGGTTGTGGGGGCGAACTAGTAGGCTAGAGCAGCGTGACTCAGCCAGCCAATCCACGCAGCGTCGCAGAGCGCCTCGCCGACGCACCCCACGTGCGCGACGTCATCTTGTTCGCCGCAGCGTCTGCGCGCGAGCAGTTGCTTATCGACGCCCCCGCGGACCAATACGCAATGACCCACTCCTGGCTGTTCACGGGCCCGCCGGGCTCAGGGCGCTCGCAGGCCGCGATGGCGTTCGCCGCGGCGCTGGTGTGCACGGACCCACACGAGGTGGGCTGCGGCCGCTGCGCCGGGTGCCGCGACGCGCTGGCGGACCAGCACGCCGACGTGGTGCACGTGGTGCCCAAGGAACTGATCATCAAAACCGAGTACATCCGGGACATTGTGGCGCAAGCGGCCCGAATGCCCACGGTGGCCGCGCACCGCGTCCTGATCATCGAGAACGCGGATCGCCTCCACCCGGCCGCCGCGGACGCCCTGCTCAAGACGGTGGAGGAGCCGCCGGAGCGCACCGTGATCATCATGCTCGCGCCGTCGACGGACCCCGAGGACTTCTCGCAAACTCTGCGCTCTCGCTGCAGGCACCTCTATATCCCGTCGCCGTCCGAGTCGGAGCTCGTGCGCATCCTCATGGACGAGGAGGGCGCGAGCGAGCACGACGCGCGCCTGGCCGCGGCGACCTCGCTGCGCCACGTGGGCCGCGCGCGCCTGCTGGTGCGCAACCCGGACATCCAGCAGCGCCGCGCCCGCGCGATCAACCTGGCCGAGCTGATTTTCCACGGCGCACAGGCGTTCCAAGCAGTGGGTTCGCTGGTCAAGGCGACTGAGAAGGAAGCTGTCGACGCCTACGCAGAGGAAGATGCCGCCGAGCGCGCCAAACTCGAGCAGGCCCTGGGCATGGGCGCGAAGGGGAAGGGCGCGGCGAAGGCGCTGCGCGGGGCGGCCAGCTCCATCAAGGAGCTTGAGTCGCGGCAGAAAGCGCGCGGCACCCGGCGTAAGCGCGACGTCTTCGACCTGGTCCTGGTGGACCTCGCCGGCGTGTACCGGGATGCGCTGGTGGTGCAGTCGGGTGCCGACGTCCCGCTGACGCACCCCGACTTCGAGCCACTTGTCCGCGAGGTAGCGGACCGCGTACCCGCCGCCGGCCTGGTCGCCTGCCAGGACGCGATCGCGCAGTGTCGCGCCCGCCTGCACCAGTCCGTGACACCGACCGTGGCGTTCAACGGCATGATCGGACACCTGCGCATCGCCTGCGGCGTGCGCTGACCTGCTGGTTTATTATTTGCCGGTTTCTGCACTACAATCACTTTCCGGTACAGCGTCACTTTGTGCGTTGTCCGGCCGCCTTAGCTCAGTCGGCAGAGCGTTTCACTCGTAATGAAAAGGTCGCGAGTTCGATTCTCGCAGGCGGCTCCACCAAAACCCCAGATAGAACACCGTTTTAGCTGGGGTTTCATCGTAGGTCTGGCGCGCCAGTTGTTCCAGGTTGTGGTGGCCACCCCCAAATGAATTCAGGGAGAAATATGATCTATGTGGTCTTTGGCGCAGCGGTCGCGATATTCATCTCCTTATGCATCATGGCAATGGGGTACCTTGTCCACCTTTCAGTGAAGCGAAAGGTGCTTTCTCCATTCCGTTTCTTAGTCGTGATGGTTTTACTAGCCCCGGTTTTTCTGATCTACGACATTCTCAGCGATGAGATGTGTAGCGGCCTTTTCAATTATGCGGTCAGCGGATACTTAATTACCGCAGTCATCATCGGATCTCTAGGGCGCATCATCGCGGATGGCTCCAGTGAAGCGCGGGAATAGGGGCGACTCCTGGGCAAGAGAACGACTCACCTGACCCCAAACGTCTCATCAACACCTAACTCGGCAGGAGCAAAATGAGTTCATACAAAGACATCACGACCTTCTCTGTCCCTATGCTCGTCAAGTCTCTGAATACGTTGCAGATTTCTGCGAGAGAGGACAACGGCGATTGGGGCGCCCAATTTCCGCAAGGTGTTGCCATCTTCGTTCCCGAGGGTGAATATTTCAGTGTCCGCATTGAGTCCTCTCAAACAATCCCGTCAGGCGAGCAGCTTGCGGCAATGAACGCTATCAATGCGACGAACGACAACCTCGCATTCGGCAAAGTGGTTCCTAATGTCATCGAGGGACGCAGGATGGTTGTCTTCCGCAATCACTTCAACTTCACCCAAGGTGTGTCCCAATTCCAGCTGGACACGCTCATCGACGCCAGCTTGCAGGTCGGGTTCGACGCGCTGGGAAAGATCGAAGCTCTTTTTGAAGGAACGGAGTAAGTCCATGGGATTGTTTGGAAAGAAGAAGCCGACGTTGCGTGAAGCATCCGTCGAATCTATTGGGGAGGCACTCTCCTCTCTGGGGCTTAGCTGCTCGCAGCTGTCGACTGGTGGGTTGCTTACTAAGGTCAATGGGGTTCCTATCTACATCGTTGATCAGGACACGAACATTGGTATTGGTGGGATGATCCAGGCGCGTCAGCCGAAAGCAGAGGACCTCAATTGGATCAGCGACTTTAATAATCGTGCGTTGTGGCCGGTGGTCTTCCGCGTGGACCAAGAGACTGCGAGTGTTATCCACGCTGAGCATCGAATCATCAAGGGCGTTGCGTACTCCGAAGCACAGCTGCGTGACGAAGCTGAGCTTGGAGTCCTGATTGTTGCGGATACCTTGCTGCGTTACAGCGAGGAGCATCCGCAGTAGGCCACTACCCAATAAGACTCTCGGTATGAGCAAGCGAGTGCAATGAGTTTTTGCGTTTTAACCATCATCTCATTCATTTCGCCCGCTCAAGCCAGCACGTTCGGACAGGCACCCACGGTATCCTACGCAGTCGATTTGAATGATCCGCAGGAACAGGAACATGTCAATCCATATGGATTGTTTCCGCAGCCATTCAGATTCAAATCTCGTTTTTCGACCTCCCGCATATTTCTACATCTGAAGGACCTAGGGCGGCCAGTGTCCACGGATGGTGGGATCAGGTTTCTGGCCCGCAAGAACTGCTACGGTACGTATTGAGCTTTGGCCAAGGACCCCATGGCCAGGGGTTCCGAAAGGTAGGGACGGGTACCAAAATTCTATTCCTGGTGGGGGCGGTCGCTGAAATCGGGCTACCGCACGTGCTATCTGCAAGAATCACGGTCAAACGGTATTTCGAGGCGACGTCGATGTGGAGATCAACGATGATGCTGATGCCCCTGGCATGGTTTGGGGTGTAGAAGTGACGCTACCCTGCGGGGTGTGACATACACCGTGTACGAGGACAACTACATCATCCTTGAGACTTCTGCCTCAGCCGCCGTGGAAGTAGACGTAGACCTACTCTTTGATCGCTTTAGGTGGGCAGAATTATCGCTTGGCTTCGCCAGCACCGGGAATTCCTTGAACGAGGAAGTCTCTTCGGGTCTCTGGGAACTCAATGACGTCACACGCAACATGAACAAAGAGCTACAAGCTATCCAAATACATGTAAATGTCCGCTCTGCGGAGGGCCGATTGCCCCTTCGGCAACTCTTCGCTGTGTGGGACTTGGCGCTCCCTGTAGCTATCATCTCGAACCTTCGGTCGGTCGCCATGAAGAGAATTTCGCGTCCTGGAATCTCTCCAGTACAGCGGAATTCCTTTCCCGACTTCTATTCGGGGCACTGCCTTGCAGATATAGACAAGGAATCCTGGGCAAGTGCTGTAGCGCTCGTCGATCATGCTGTAGTTCGACACCGCACACCTGAGCAAGGAAAAATCGCGTTGAAAGTCAGGGGAGAAAAGACCAAAGAAGTAACGTTCTATGCAGAAGGATTCCGCCCCGTGATCATCTCCCGTGATTTTGAATCGATCTTGGGTGATCTTCCCCTCGAAGAAGAATGGTCTGTCGCAGCTATCCGGATATGAGCAGGGCATTGATTGCAAGCCTCAGCCACGAGATCAACACACTCGAACCGGCGAGGCTGCATTGTCCAAACGGAGCTAGCTCCATTTGGACCAAGGCCGGGCACAAAACCCCAGTTCGCACCGTTTTAGCTGGGGTTTCTTCGTTGGTTTGGCGCGCCGGGTTGCCGCAGGAAATCCGGGGTGAGAAGTGGGTCACCTCACGGAATCTATAGGCCCTTGAAGCAATACTTAGACCGACCAAGGGCGACCGTAATTAATGTTTTCGTTACTACTTTCAGTAAACGGTGACAGCAAGTAGCGACTCTTCCATGGGCATGGGACCCGCCACAGGTACGTGTTATCGCCTAAATAACCGTCTTCGTTTTGTGTTCCTTCTCGTTCAGGTTGGGGACGCACGATTCCAAGGAAATTATCTGGGACGCGAGCTTTACGTCCTACCGGATCCGACCATTGGAGATCCTGATTACAGTAGCCCTCGTCCATAAAATCACCGGTAAAATGGATGAGGATTTCACGCGGTGCAGCACTGGGATGAGGGAGATTATCAATGGGAATGTCCTCATACCAGATATCATGGTTTATCTGTTTCCCCTCTTCGATCCAGTTGAGAACGGTTGTTTCGTCGAAACTAGCACCTGCCAAAACTTGTAAAGCCGAGGAAGGGTCATCTAGGTAGAAACGTTTCACATACGCCAGATAGATACGAGGCGGGGGAGCGACCCGGGAAGCATTGTCAGTCATTGCCGGGAATCTTACCGCCTACGCGGGTTGTTTTGCTATCGCAGCAGCTATCCGGATATGAGTAGGGGCAATGATTCTCGGCACTAGCGACGCGATTCATCACACTCCAACCCGTGGGATTGCATTGTCCAAACGGAGCTAGCTCCATTTGCACCCGCCCGCTCCGTAAAGCCCCAGGTCGCCGTCGCCCGCATCGGCCAAACGGAGCTAGCTCCATCTAGGACGTCACACCCACGACGCCACACCGACGAAACCTCAACTCCCAACAACCCCACGCATCAGGTACCCGCGGCGAATCTGCGCGGCGCGGATGAGCGCGGAGCACCCGGCCAGCGCGGCGAGCACCACGAACGGCAGGCTCGGCCCGACGCGCGGCGTGATCCACGCGATCAGCGGCGAGATCCCGAACCCGATGTAGGTGGCCACGTAGTACAGCCCGATGACGCGGCCGCGTTTTTCGGGTGGGGTGTACTCGTCGACGTCGAGAAGCCCCTCGCGCAGGCACAGCCCGTACGCCAGCCCGAGCAGCGCGGTCGCCGCCACAAACACCCAAGCAGACGGCCGTGCTCCGCCAACCGCGATGAGCGCCATGCCGCCGCCCGCGCCGAGCGCCCCGACCACACCCGCGCGCGGCCCCCACTGCCCGCGCCGCGCGAGCGCCTGCACGGCCAGCGCCACGCTAAAGCCCAGCACCGCGGCCACACCAGGCATAAACGCCGCGCCGATGGCAAAGTCGGTACACCCGGCCAGCACCACCATCGCGGTCGTGATCGAGGCGAAAACCCATATCCCCATCGGCACCGCAGTCGCGAGCGCCTTGACCTCGCTGTGGCCCGGGCGAGCCTCAGCAGTCTCTCGCGTCACCGCAGGCGCGCCGTCGTCGCGCATGCTTATCGACGCCACCACCACCCCCATAGCCATCACAATCGGCACCACGAACGGGACCTTCACCGCGTCTGCGGCCAGGTGGGCGACCACACCGGAGGAGACCGGACCGAGCATGAACCCGGTGGTCAGGGCGATGCCCGCGGCGGTGGCACCGCCCGCGCCGCGGAGTCTGCCGGCCCAGGCAGTGCCGGCGCTGACGACCAGCCCCACCCCGAGCCCGACAACGAAGCGGCCGAGGAGCAACCCGTGCCCGGGGATACCCAGCATGAGGTAGACATTGCCTGCGGCCGCGATGACGGTGCCCGCAACGACGGCGGGGCGCGACCCGAAGCAGTCAGCGATCCACCCGCCGATGAGCAGGCTGGGGAAGAGCCCGAGCGCGTAGATGCCGTAGGCGCTGTTGGCTAACACTGCGGAGACGTCGTGGTCGCGGCGCAGCAGCACCAGCACTGAGGCGAAGTGGTTCGCTGACCACCCGGCCGTGATGAGGAACGCGAGGGCGAGGAGGAATGGTGCGCGGGCGTTGTCGCGCGGGCCCGGTGCAGCAGCTCCCATGGGGCTCCTTCCGCCCGGGGATGAGCACTGGCACCCTGGTCCTCGGGACTTATGTGTCGCGGCGGCTTTCCGGCAGCAGGCGGGGGACAACCTTGCCCGTCGCGTTGCGCGGAAGCTTGTCCACGAAGTTTACGTCGCGGGGGATGGAGTGGTCAGCCAAATGGGCTCGGACCCAGTCGCGAATTGCCTGGGGAGTCAGGCGAGCGCCGGCGTCGGAGCGTTCGCGCACCACCCACACGGCGATGCGCTTGAAGGTGTCGGGGTCGTCGACGCCGCCGGAGTGGAGCTCGTCCACCCCCGGCATCTTCTCCAGGACCTCGGTGACGGACTGCGGGTGCACGTTTTCGCCGCCGACGATGATCATGTCGTCGTTGCGACTTAAGACGTGGAGGTAGCCGTGCTCGTCGAAGTAGCCGAGGTCGCCCATCTCCACGAGTCCGTCGATGGTGACCAGCGGGGTGTCCGGGTTGGTGTAGCCGCGCAGGGCCGTTTCGTTGTTGAGGAAGATGCGGCCGACTTCGCCTTGGGGGACTTCCTGGTTGTTGGCGTCGTAAAGCTTGAGCACCGTGCCCGGCGGGACGCGGCCGGCGACGGAGAAGTCGCTGGCCAGCAGTTCCGGGTCAGCGGCCGCGGCGAGGGCGAGTTCGGTGGAGCCGTAGATGTTGGCCAGGATGGGGCCGAAGCGCTCGTGCATGCGCTCAATGATGGCGGGGGTGAGCGCGTTGCCGGCCGAGCCGATGAACTTCAGGTGCGAGGTCTCGTAGCGCTCGTTGCCGGGGACGTCCAGCATCTGTTTGAAGAAGACAGGGGAGGAGACGAGCCCGTCGCAGCGGAAGTTCTGGATCTGGCGGAACACGTTCTCGGGATCGAAGACGCGCTGGGTCACCACGGTGCCGCGCACGCCGAGCGTGATGTTGAGCGCGGACCACCCCCAGGTGTGGAAGATGGACGCCGTCATCTGGATGGTGTGGCCGGAGCGGAACGGCATGGCTTCGAGGTAGCCGGCTGCCACGATCGGCAGCTTCGGCTCGGGGCGGAGGATGCCTTTGGGGATGCCGGAGGTGCCCGATGACATGAGCACCATGTCGCCGTGCGCGGGGAAGGTGGGGAGTGCGGGGAGGTCGCGGGTGCCGCGGGCGATGATGCCGGCCTGGGTCAGCTCGTCGCCGTGGTCGCGGGAAGTGTGCGCCCACACCGTGGTGACGTGGTCGATCCCCTCGGGGATGCGGTCGGCGAACTCGTCGTCGATGAACAGGATGTTGATGTCGTTTTCCGCGATGATGCCGGCGAGCTGCTCTAGGGAGGAACCGATGTTGAGCAGGAAGATCGTGCCGCCGGTGTAGCCCTTCGCCGCGAGGGGCAGGATGATGCCGCGGCCGTTGCGCGCCATCACGCCGATGCGCAGCGCGTCGAGGTCCTGCGCGCGCTGGACGTCAAGCATCCAGCGGCCGAGGGTGCGCGAGTGGTCGCGGAGCTGGCGGTAGGTGAGGAGGCCGTCGTCGTCGATAAGCGCGGTGCGCTCGGGCACTGCCGCGGCGCCCTGCTCGACCTCGCGCGCGGTGGTGAAGCGGTAGCGCGCGAGCGCGGGCGCGAGGGTGAGCAGGGCTTTCGGCCCGCCTTCGGCGCTGATGAAGCCGGCGCGGGTGGCGGCGCGGAGGAAGCGGGCCGCGGAGCGCGCGGTGAACGCGGCGCGGCCCACGGGAGAGAGTGCGGGGTGCGGCATGGCGCGAGGTCCTTCTTTCCCTGAAAAGCTGGCAGACACAGCATATCTGCTTAGTTACACAAAAAGAGTTGGGATGTTAATTCAGTAAACGTATGTGACTTATGTTGTGGTGAAAGTATGGCACGGGTAACGTTTGTCCACGACTTGGGGATACACATCCTGTACATAATGCCGCCACAAGGAGCATACGGAACATGACGCGCACTTCACTTCGTACCAAGGTTGCCGCCACCTGCGCAGCGGTCCTGGCCACCATCGGCTCCGTCGGGGCTGCCGGCACGGCCGTCGCACCGGCCGCGCAGGCGCAGGAGCGAAACCTGGTCATCCTCGGCGACTCCGTTATCGCGGACCCGAGCGGCCCGCAGTGGGCGGCGGGCAAGCTCGGGCTGGACCCGCGCGGTTCCTCTTCCGTGACCACGTGGTGCCCGACCTCGCCAACCAGCTGGGGCAAGCAGGCGGCCGGCCGACTCGGGCTGCCCGCCTGGGACTACTCCTGCACGGGCACGGTCTCTATCCAGAAGGGGCCGCAGTTCGCCTCCCAGGTCACCCGCGCCGTCAACGAGGGCGGCCTGACCCCCAGCACGGCCCGCGTGATCATCTCCACCGGTTTCAACGACACTTACCACAACGACGGGCGCGATCGAGCCGCTTTTCGACGCGACTTTGTCGCCGCCATGGTGCCGCAGATCAACCGCATTCGCGCCGCCGCCCCTAATGCGCGCATCCAGATCGTCGGCTACCCCAAGATCACGCAGGGTGATCGCGTCTGCCTCTTCCATGTAGCGCCGAACGTGTCGGACTACACCCCGTTCGCGGCGGTGCAGGAGTGGGAGGACTCCGCGCAGTGGGCGCAGGTTGACCTTGCGCGCGCGACCGGTGTGGAGTTCCTGGACATGAAGCCGTCCACCTGGAACAACAACATGTGCTCACCGGATAACCAGCGCATGTGGGCCGGCCTCGTAGACTTCTACGGCGGGCCGGGCAATCTGCCCATCCACGTGAACCAGCGCGGCCACGCCCACGTCGCGGCTATGATTGCCGCATCTTAAGCAGTGAGTAGATCGCTGCCGCGGCGGAGCATACCGCGGCGATGCTGAACATGACGATGCCGAACATGTTTGGCCCGTCTTCGCTGAAGTAGTTGAGCGCCATGTTGGCGAGCATGAGCAAGAATACGCCGGCGTTGATGCTGGCGGCGCGCTGCAACTTACGCTTCGGGCGCGACGGAAGGCTGTGCGCGTAGCGCTTTGCGTCGCCGAATTCTTCCTCCACCGTCGTGCCGTTTTCCTCGGCGAACGCGTGGGCCTCCGCAAGCACTTCGCGGATCTCGCGCTCGCGGTACTCACCACGGGCGCGCAGCTCCCTGGCGACCGTGGTGTCCCAATCGCCGGTGGGGGCGGCGTTGAGAGGCGCGCGCTTCTTCCACGGCAGGAAGAACGCTGCGGCCGACATGACCAGTGCCAGGATGAGGCCCCACCCGTTGCCAAACGGCAGGTCGATCGTGCTCAGCGCCATAATGAGCCACGCGCCGAGGAGGCTGAACGCCACGAGCGGGATGGCGGAAATGGCACCGGCCTTCCACTTCGCCATGCGGGTGTAGAGATTCCAGTACGTTGCCAGCGTGGCGCTCAGCCCGAGCGCGAGGACTGCCGGGGCGATCGCCATGCCAAGGGTGACGTCATCGTTCCAGGTGGAGATGGTAGTCCCGATGGCGAAGCCTGCCGTGGCGACGAAGAAGATCCAGGCCAGGCGCGGTGGGCGCGCCAGTCCCTGACCGACGAACGGGTCCGTGCCACCGTGTGCCAGGTCGTCGCGGACCTCGGCGGCGTGGGATTCTGCCCACTCGTCGGCCTTGCCAAAGGCGGCCTCGGGTGTGAGCCCGTCGGCGTCTGCGTGCGCTGCGGCATCGGTGGCGGCTTGCTCGGCCGCGTCGCGGGAAAAGCCGTGGTTGAGGGTGAGGACGAGGGTTGCGCGGTCGGTCCAGAAGCTCATTTCGTGTCCTTTCGGGTCGCGGTAGAAGCGCTAGAAGCAGCAGAAGCAGCAGAGTCAGCGGGGGCGGTGCCGGTGGTGTGCGTTGGCCCGTCGCGAAGCGCCGCCTTGAGCTGGTCGAGTTGGGTGCCGTAGTCGAAGAGCTCGGCCTTGCCCTTGGTGGTGATGGAGTAGGTCTTGCGGCCGGGCCCGCTTTCGCTGGGGGCCCAGTGGGCTTCGATGAGGTCGGCGTTCTCGAGCTTGCCCAGGACGGGGTAGAGGGAGCCGCCCTTTGGTCTGCCGAAGCCGAGCGATTCGAGCGATTGTGCGATGGCGTAGCCGTGCGCGGGCCCGTCGGCGAGGCATCGGAGGACCGCAGCCGGCATGAAGGCGCGTATCCAAGGTTGGGGGAATTTCATGTACCTAAGTATGAAATGTATCTAGGTATGTGTCAAGGCTTTGGTTGGTGTGAGGGGCCAGTGCTCGGATAGTTGACAGATCTCCAAATTTCGGTACGGTAGGGCCCTATGAGTATCCAAAAGGTCCAAGGAGTGATCGCCCGCGAGAAGGGCGCAGACGTTGAAGTCACCACCATCGTCATCCCGGAGCCGGGCCCCAACGATGTAGTGGTGAAAGTCCAGGCCACCGGTGTGTGTCACACCGACCTGGCATACCGTGACGGCGACATCGAGGACGCTTTCCCCTTCCTCCTCGGCCACGAAACCGCTGGCGTGGTCGACACGGTCGGCGAGGACGTCACCCACGTGGCACCCGGCGATTTTGTCGTGCTGAACTGGCGCGCAGTCTGCGGTGAGTGCCGCGCCTGCCGCAAGGGCGACACGAAGAACTGCTTCAACACCCACAACGCCTCCAAGGGCATGACCCTGGAGGACGGCACCGAGCTCACCCCGGCGCTGGGCATCGGCTCGTTCGCGGAGAAGACCCTGGTCCACGAGCTGCAGTGCACCAAGGTGAACCCGGACGAGGATCCGGCGGCCGCGGGCCTGCTCGGCTGCGGCATCATGGCCGGCCTCGGTGCGGCCGTGAACACCGGCGACATCCAGCGCGGCGATTCCGTCGCCGTCTTCGGCCTGGGCGGCGTTGGCCTGGCCGCAGTGGCGGGTGCTGCGCTCGCGGGCGCATCGAAGATCATCGCGGTGGACATTGACCAGCGCAAGTGCGACGCCGCCACCGAGACCTTCGGCGCCACCCACGCCGTGTGCGCGAAGGACCTCAGCGAGCAGGAGGTCATTGATAAGGTCCGCGAGCTCACCGACGGCTTCGGTACCGACGTGGCGATCGACGCCGTGGGTATCCAGCCCACCTGGCGCCAGGCCTTCTACTCGCGCGACCTGGCCGGCCGCATGGTCATGGTGGGCGTGCCCAACCAGACCGACCACATCGACGTGCCGGCTATCGACGTCTACGGACGCGGCGGCTCCATCAAGCCGGCCTGGTACGGCGACTGCCTGCCGGAGCGCGATTTCCCCACCTACGTCGACCTGCACCTGCAGGGCCGCTTCCCGCTGGGCGAGTTCGTCTCCGAGCGCATCGGTATTGCCGATGTGGAGGACGCTTTTGTCAAGATGAAGCGTGGCGACGTGTTGCGCAGCGTCGTCGAGTTCTAGTCAGACCGAGCCCGAAAGGACCACCATGACATTCCGCGTAGAAAACGTTGTCACCTCCGGCCTGTTCAAGCTGGACGGCGGCGAGTGGGAGGTGGACAACAACGTCTGGATCGTCGGCGACGACAGCGAGGTCTACATCATCGACGCCGCCCACGACGCCAACGCCATCGCCGCCGCGGTGGGCGACCGCCGGGTGAAGGGCATCATTGCCACCCACGGGCACTCGGACCACATCGACGCCGCGCCGGAGCTCTCTCGCCTGGTCAACGCGCCGGTGTACCTGCACCCCACCGACGGTTTCCTGTGGCAGCGCGAGAACCCCAACGCGCAGTATGAGCAGCTTGTCGACGGCACCACGTTCCAGATCGCCGGCACCGACCTCAAGGTGCTGTCTACCCCGGGCCACTCGCCCGGCTCCGTGGTCGTCTACGCGCAGGAGGCCGGCGAGCTGTTCTCGGGCGACACCCTGTTCCAGGGCGGCCCGGGCGCTACAGGTCGCTCGTTCTCGTCCTTTGACACCATCATCCACTCCCTGCAGACGTCCGTACTGGACCTGCCCGCGGAGACGGTGGTGCGCACCGGCCACGGCGACCACACCACCATCGGTGCGGAGGCCCCGCACCTGGAGGAGTGGATCCGCCGCGGCTACTAGGGCGACTGCCTAGACCCTCGCCTTTAGAAGCCTTGCTCGTCTGCCATTTTGCTGAGCCATTTCGGCTCGTCAACACGCAGAGAGAGGTCGGATTCGACATCCTCGATTCGTTCGTTGTAACGGCGAATGAGGCGAGCGAGGCCTTCACGGATCTGGTCAGAGCTGTACAGAGCGAGCTCCTCGATGTTCGTCCCAATGTAGGATTCTGCCTCGACTATGCCCACGCTGTGGTCAATCGCGGCGACTTCGGCGAGCTGTTTCGCTGCCAGAACACGAGATGCGGGAACGATAATTACTGGGCGTACCTCTTCGGATAGGTTCTCCCGGCATCGGTCCATGAGCTTCTCCATTGGAGAAACGGTCACGTGAAACGCGGTGGTGCCTAACTGGAAATCGCCGTAGCGGTCAGTCTGGAGATCCGCTGTGTTGGCTTTATCCCGTCCCACATCGAGATCCGGGAAACGGAGCTCAAGTTTTGCGCCAATCAGGTGTTGGAGTACTGCGCCGGTGGGACGGTCTTCTCGGGCGGCAGCTGCCTCGAGAATCTCGCCAACCGTGAGTGAAACGGGCTTGCGGTGGTTCAGGTCGACTTTGATCCGTTGTTTGTCAAAGTAATCAACTTTTGCTTTTTCGACGAAAAAGGACTCGAGTTGATCCGCTAGAGCTGCAACGTCTACCCCGTCGATGTTGACGCGATTCCAGCGCGCAACGAGACCTTGTGCCTTAGGGATTGTTCCGCGGGAGGTTCTCCCACCTTCAGAGGTGTATTTTCTGTGCTCGCCGTGTTCAGCCAGGATTTTCTTTATTGCTGTGCCAGAAAGGCCGCGAACCTGACTTTGATTTTCGGAGAGTAGACGTTCCTGGGGGATTGGCAAACCATCGCGGACCATCCTAGAAACGATTAACCCAACATTGATCGTATTCGTTTTCGCACTTCTATCTCGCTTGCGATGGTCTTCATACCAGTCTGTCGCTTCACCGAGAAGTTCGATGAACGCTTCTTCTACGCGACTCGTATTTGAGTCGTTAGAGTGCATGCTCGTCATATGCGCCCCCTCGAGTCTGCAGCGTAAGCGGAACCAGCGCTTCTCGCGAAAGCCAGGACACAACTGGTACAGCTACCGCATCGCCAAAACCGTAATGAATCTGGGACTCTCGTAATCCTCTGAGGTTGTACCACCCGGCCCCCATGAGGCGGGCGTACTCGAGCCCGGTCATCCAGCGAACTCGGATCTGGCCGTGTCCCATAACCGCTACCGCCTGTTTCGAGGAGCCGCCACGTGCCGTACGCAAGCATCCCGCGATGTCTTCCGCGCGCATTTCCCAGGTAGGCACACCGTTTCGCGTCCTCCGGTAAGCAGTGCGAGCGGACAATTCGCGCGCGTTGATGAACCCATCAGCACGCAGCCTTTGCGTCGGTGACATGGAGCGGATGAAGTTGTCGGTTCGCTGGCTGTCCCACCACCGTGAGTCATCATCTGCGAGGTGCTCGATTTCGCTGCTGAGCCCCTCCTTACGCGGAGCGGGAATGGGTGGGAAAGGAAATTTGAAGGTGCGAAAACCATCCTCTTGGTGCACCCACGCCACTGAGTCTGGTCGCAGTGCGGTGTCGTCCTTGCCTCCTTCGAGTGGTCGCTTTGCGCCTATGAGGAAAAGCCTTGGACGGGATTGCGGGACAAACCGGCGTGCATCGATGGTGACGACATCTACTGCGTACCCGAGCCCATTGAATTCCCGGATCGCGGCGCGGAGATCGTCGCCGCCATGGGAAGACGCGAGGCCGACAACATTCTCCAAGACTGCCACGCTTGGTCCGCGATCCCCCATGCCGCGGAGGACTTTGGTGAAACCGAAGAACGCGGATGATTCCCGACCGCTGATCCCACTTCGTTTTCCAGCAAGTGACAGATCCGTGCAAGGGGAGGAAGACCAGGCTATGTCTGCATGCGGCACTTGGTCGGGGTCCACATCAAACACGTTTTCCAGTGCAAAGTCATCGCCGCCCCACTGGCCCGAGTACATGGCAAATTTATTCTTGTCGTAGTCGTTTGCCCAAACCGTCGAAATTCCAGCATCAGACATCCCGGCTCGCGCGAGGCCGATACCAGCGAAGAACTCGATAGCCGTCGGCTGGCCAGTTGATGGGACGGGATATAAATGAGACATGGGGGACTCCTCGAGGAGCGGTTGAACTTAGGGCTGTCTAGCTTAGCGAAAGTCGCATACGAGTTTTTGCTGGCCCCTACGCCCCGGCTTTTTCAAGCTCTGCGTCGATGACCTGGGCAAACTTCTCGTAGGGCAGTGCACCCTCGAGCACCTGGCCGTTGATGATAAAGGTCGGGGTGGCGGTGACCTCGGACTGCTGGGCGAGCGTGTTCGCCTCCGAAAGCGCCTGGTCGTACTTGTCACTTTCCGCGTCCGAGCGGAACTGCTCGAGGTCCGGCACGCCGGCCTCCTTGGCAAAGCCCGCGAGCTCGTCGAGGGAGAAGTCCGGGTGGCCCTCCACCTTGGAGGCGGCCGCGACGTAGGCTTCCTGGAACTCGAAGAACTTGCCCTGGTCCGCAGCGGCGCGGCCGGCGCGCGCCCCGTTGAGGGCGCCTTGTCCGTTGATGACAAAGTCGTTCATCTCGAAGCGGACCTTGCCGGTGTCCACGTACTGCTCCACAATCTCCGGCATCGTTTGCGCGGCGAAGCGCATGCAGTAGGGGCAGGCCCAGTCGGAGAACTCGGAGATGACGACGGGGGCGTCGACGTCGCCAAGCGCCATGGCGTCGTCGGCCTCGCGGCGAGCAACATCCACCTTCGGGGCCTCTGCCTGGGTAGACTGCTGGGCCGTCTCCGTCGCGGCGGGCGGCGTCGCGGTCTGGTTGCCAATGAGATATCCGCCCACGCCGGTGCCGATGGCGAGCACGGCCGTAAAGGCCCACATCAGGGGCGGGATCTTCGTATCGCTCACGGTAAAACTGCTCCTATTCAGGTTGCGATGCTTGAGGCGCTGCGCCGTACGGATCTTCCGGGCGCACCGCATTCTGCAAGGCTACCGCGCGGGCCAAGCGGGCATAACGTAGCTCCTGTTCGCGGAACCGAGTCCACGTGGAAATGGTGGTGAAGAAGAACGCGAAGATGAGCGCGTACAGCATGAGATCCGTGCCGCGAGACACCCCGAGCCAGTTGGCCAGCACCGTGACGTCGTCGGGGCGCAGGATCGCCCAGATTGCCGCGAAGACGAGCACCACGAAACCGAGCTTGACCCACGCCTTCGCGTTCGCCTTCTTGCGGTGAGTGAAGAAGTAGATGACCAGCACCAGGGTCGCCAGGATGAGGAACAGCTGGATCATGGGAGCCTCCTTGCCACAATGCCGTCCGCGAGGATGTTCACACCGTTGATCAGGGACTGGCCCTTGCTCATGGAGTACTCGGTGTACAGGATGTCCACCGGCTCCTCAGCCACGCGCCACCCCCGCGCATCAATCATGCTGACAATTTCGGAGGCGTGCGACATCCCATTCATGCGGATGTTCATCTCGTGTGCCACTTTGGCATTGAAGGCGCGCAGGCCGTTGTGCGCGTCGGTCAGCCCAAGTCTGCGGGTGCGAGGGGAAAGGAGCACCACCGTTCTCAGCACGAGACGCTTGATCCACGGCACCTGCGTCTCCTCCTGGCCTGCAAAGCGGGTGCCCACGACGATGTCAATCGGCTCGGTGCGCAGCCGGTGGATCATGCGCTTAACGTCTTTGACCTGGTGCTGGCCGTCGGCGTCGAAAGTGACAAAGTACTTCGCGCCGGGCTGAGTACGCGCGTACTCAACACCCGTCTGGATCGCGGCACCCTGGCCAAGGTTCACCGGGTGGTTGACCAGGTGTGCGCCCGCAGCGTGGATCGACTCGGCGGAGTTGTCGTGCGAGCCGTCATTGACCGCCACGATATTGGGAAACGTTTCCCGCGCGTGCTCCAACACGTCCTGGATGACCTGACCCTCGTTGTAGCAGGGGACGATGAGCCAGGTGTCGGTGAAGGACTCGTGCGCGCCCTGTTCGCGCCCTGGGTATTGCGCCGAATGCTTATCGACGCCGCGAGATTGGTTCATAGCGCTCAATACGTTACCGGTCTCGATGGAAAAGTAGGGCGTACACGCGCGTGAGCAGCCTGTGAGGAATAGTCAGCGAAAACGGTGTTCACTTACTTCGATGGAACAGCACGCCATATGCGCGCTGCATGAGGTGTAGTGGGAGCGCGCGGTAGAGGTTTCGGAGGACGAAGTTGAGGCGCGCGCGCACCGGCGAGACTAGGCCATACTGAACCAGCGCGGTTTGAAGTTCTCTTTCAGCCTCGCGTACGTTGTTCGCGGAACGGCGTCTGAACTGGTCTTGATCCACTCGAAAATATGTTAGAGGTTCTGGGAGATTATAAAGTTTCTTCCCCTGCGAGATCATGCGTGCCCATAAATCGTAGTCCTCCATGCCACGTAGATCGCGGTAACCTCCTACGGCAAGTACGTCGGCGGTGCGAAACATTACCGAAGGGTGGTTCATTGGGGAGTTGAGTCGGACGTATTTTGCAATCGCCGAGGGAGATTCCGGCAGTTTTCTAATATTGCCGTGACCCGCTTCGTTGAACTCCCTCATCGAGGAGCCGACTACCGAGATGTCAGGGTGCTTACTGAGGAAACTGAGCTGAGTCTCGATGCGGTGTGGGAAAGCGGCATCGTCCGAGTCAAGGCGTGCGACAAATTCGGTGTCGACTGCACGAAGACCAGCTGCCAGAGCTTTCCCGAGGCCAACATTTTCTTCCAACGGTAGCGTATCGACGTTGTTGAGAAGCGAATGGACGTCCTGGGCGATTGGGCCGTCGAGAACTACGAGAATGCGTTCGGGCGGTCGAGTCTGTGCTTGTAGGCTCTTCAGGGCGAAGGCGAGATCTTCAGCTTTCGTATTTGCGTATACGGACATGAGTACTGTGACTTCGCCTACGCGCAATGACTTGACCTGCTTTTCTTCGAATTGTGAACGTGTGATCTCAGGGCAAATTTCTCTGAAGCCCTGAGATTTCACATCTGGCTAGTTCAAGGTTTTTAAAATACCATTCCCCGACCATGTGTGGCAGAAGTTGACTGCTTTTCTCCAGTCATTTCCTGCGGCGACAGCTGCCCACCTTCCTTGAGCATTGTTGTATAGGTCCATTTCCTTCTCAGCTTGCGGACCGGTTGTGAACTTCTCGTGATTAGTCCCAATCAGTTTCGCTGCATTTTCTCCGAGATCGATTGTCATTGATGCGCTCCACCAGCAGTGACGCCAGGCGTCTCCTCTTCCGTTGTGTGAGGAAGTCGGATAGAAGCGAATAGCTTCGTCGGAAGCGTGATCGGCGAGTTGCTTTGCTTTGTAGCATTTGGACGCGCCTAGCGTGATGCCGCATTGAGCAATCTCAGCAGCACTTAAAACGGTTCGGCTGTAGGCTGATCGCGTTTGTGCGTTTGGGTGCGCAAGGGCGGCTGCATCTTCAAGCTCCGCTGTGACTGCGAGTTTGGTTTCCAGACTGAGGTTGTCGAATTCCTGCCAAAATTCCTCTTCGGAAAGAGTGCGATTTTGTTCGATGAAGGCTTTCGCATCAGCTTCTGCTGTCGGAGTGATTCGGCTTCGGTCAACGCTGCTAAAACCTTCGGTATCAAGCTCCTGGGTATCCGCGTGGGCGAGAGGTGTTAAGCCTAGGGTAAGTGCGAGCATTGCTGCTGCGGTGATTTTTGCCAACATGGCATCTCCTTGGTGTTGGGGGAGGGGGGACCGCGGTGGTTTTCCGGGTAAAAGAATTGTACCAAAAATTAGAGCGGGAAAATGACTTTCCCGTGACTTCTCCTAGTCCCGCGCTGCGTCCAACAAGTAGCGCCCGTAACCCGATTTCAGCGTGGCGCGGCCGAGGGCCTCGAGCGCGTCGCGGGAGATGAACCCCTCCCGGTAGGCGGCCACCTCGGGCGAGCCGATGATGGTACCGGTGCGCTTCTGCATGACCTCCACGTACGCGCTGGCCTCGCTCATGGAATCAATGGTGCCGGTGTCTAGCCACACGTCCCCGCGGTGCAGCCGGTGGACCTTCAGCGCGCCCTCGCGCAGGTAGGCCTCGTTCACGCTGGTGATTTCCAGCTCGCCGCGCGCGCTCGGGGTGATCTGTTTAGCAATCTCCACCACCTTGCTGTCGTAGAAGTACAGGCCCACGACGGCGAAGTTGGACTTCGGTGTATCCGGCTTTTCCTCGATGGACAGGGCGGTACCTGTTGCATCGAACTCGACGACACCGTAGCGCTGCGGGTCCGAGACCTCGTAGGCGAAGATGGCACCGCCGTCCACGTCGCGGGTCTCGCCAAGAATCCGGGTGAGCTGCGTGCCCTCGAAGATGTTATCCCCCAGCACGAGTGCGACCGAGTCGTCGCCGATGAAATCCTCCCCGATGATGAAGGCCTGCGCGAGCCCATCCGGGGAGGGTTGGACTGCGTAGTTGAGCATGACTCCGAAGCGTGAGCCGTCGCCAAGCAAACGCTTGAACGCGCCCGCGTCCTCCGGGGTGGTGATGATGAGGATGTCGCGGATACCTGCGCTGATCAGCGTGGTCAGCGGGTAGTAGATCATCGGCTTGTCATAAATGGGCATGAGCTGCTTCGAAATGCCCTGCGTGATCGGGTACAGGCGCGTGCCGGACCCGCCGGCCAGAATGATGCCTCGCATGCGTCCCAGACTAGCCGGTCACACGACGTCCACCCGCGCTGATGCCGCGTTTACTCCTGTGCCATTTCCTTCATGAAGTCTTCGAAGGTGTAGCGGCCGGCGGCGATCTCGCGCACGTCGAACCTCACTGCCAGGCCCAGCACCGTGGTGAGCACGCCCAGTACGAGCAACGCGATCTGCGGCTTGCTGATCTTGGAGAAATCGCCGCTGGACATCGCCTGCAGGATGTCCGGGGCGGAGGGCGCGGCCGTCGACGTGGTGGTGGTCGGCGTGATCGTGGGGGTGGTGGTGACCGTGACCGTCGGGGTTGTCACGGTGGTGGGACTCGGGGTGGCGGTCGGCGTTGCGGTTGCGGTGGTGGTCCCGGTTGCCGTTGCCGTCGGAGTGGCAGACATCATCCCCGTCGTTCCCGTCGGTTCTGTCTGCGCAGCGTGTGCCGGGACCACAAGGCCCGCGGCGCCTAGGACGGCGACGGTGGCCAACGCGACGGACTGCGTGCGAGACATCTGCGTGCGAGACATGGTGGAGCTCCTTTTACGGTTTCCTCAGGCAAAGCAAGTTCAGCGTCTAAACCTACTGCATCGCAAGGTGCAGGGCGAGTGCTGCTCGCCAATTGGTCGGCGTGAATCCGGTCGCCTTGATCTTGTCCAGGCTTAGCGTGGACTCCGCCGGACGGCGCGCCTCCGGTCCGTTGAGCTCGGCGTACTGCGCGGTGGTCACCGGGTGTACCTCGGAGGGGGCGTGGCCGACGCCGATGAACACGGCCATGGCGATCTCGTCGCGGCCCACCGCGTCCCCGTCCGAGGTCAGGTTGTACACCCCGTACTCGGCCCGGGTGCGAAGCAGGTGCGCGATGCCCTTGGCCAGGTCCTCGGCGTACGTGGGGCGGCCGCGCTGGTCCATGATCACCTTCGGCTCCACCCCGCGCGCGGCAAGACCTGCCATCGTGGACATGAAGTTGTTGCCGTCGCCGAAGACCCAGGCGGTGCGCACCACGTAGTGCTTGCGCGCCACCTGCGCCGCGGTATCGCCCGCGGCCTTCGACGCCCCGTAGGCCGACAGCGGGGAGGGAGTCTCCGCCTCGTCGTGGACCTCGCGGGTGCCGTCGAAGATGTAGTCGCTGGACACGTGGACCAGCGTCAGGTCGTGGGCATTGCTTATCCGCGCCAATTTTGCTGGCGCCTCAGCGTTGACCGCCCAGGCGGTGGCGCGGTCGTCCTCGGCACCGTTGACGTCGTTGTACGCGGCGCAGTTGATCACGGCCCAGTACTGGGAGAAGTCCAGGTCGGGCATGTCGGTGAGGTCGAACTCTTCGTGGGTGAAAAAGTCGGCCTCATCCTCGCCGTACACCTGCCTGAGTGCCCGGCCCAGCTGGCCGTTCGCGCCGGTGACGAGGATTTTGCGGGGTGGGACTGGCGTGGCGTCGGCAAGCATCGGGTGCTTCGTGTCTGCCTCCGAAAGCTCGGTGGGCTCGAGCGGCCACTCGACTTCCTTGTACGAGCAAAACGCATACGCTCCGTCCGGGTTGTAGCGCTGATTGACCAGGTAGATGTAGGTCGTGGCGTCCTCGAGCGCCTGGAAGCCGTTGGCCACGCCGCGCGGGACGAACACCGCGATGTCCGGGGTGATCTCCAAACCGAACGTTTTGCCGTAGGTGAGCGAGCCCTCGCGCATGTCCACCCACGCGGCGTAGACGCGGCCCGAGGCCACCGAGACCCACTTGTCCCACGGCTCGGCGTGCATCCCGCGGGTGGCGCCGCGCCGGGCGTTGAAGCTCACGTTCTGCTGCGCGGGCACGAGCGCCTGGCCTGCCCAGTTCTCCTTGAACCAGCCGCGATTGTCCTTGTGGACGGTCAGCCGTTCAACCTGCAGGCCTTGAATCGGGGTGTCACACATGCTCGCCAGTGTAGAGCCTGCCTACTGGCCGCGCGCCGCGTAGCCCGCCTCCACCGCGTCCTTGCCCGCGGCCCACCAGGACTCGTGATCGCGGTACCAGGCAATCGTCTGCTCCAGGCCCGCGCGCAGATCCGTGTAGCGCGGCTGCCAGCCCAGCTCGCGGCGCAGCTTCGTCGCGTCCATGGTGTAGCGCTGGTCGTGGCCGGGGCGGTCCGCGACGTGCTCGTAGGTGCCGCCCATCAGCTCGCAGATGTCCTCGATGACCTGCTTGTTGGTCACGTGCGCGCCGCCGGCCCCGATGTTGTAGGTCTGGCCCAGCTCGCCGCGCTCCAGGATGGTGAGCACCGCGTCGTTGTGGTCGTCCACGTGGATCCAGTCGCGCACCTGCGCGCCCGTTCCGTACAGTTTCGCGGGCTCGCCACGCAACAGGTTGGTGATCTGCCGGGGGATGAACTTCTCCACGTGCTGGTAGGGGCCGTAATTGTTGGAGCAGTTGGAGATGGTCGCCGGGATGCCAAAGGAGCGGACCCACGCGCGCACCAGGTGGTCCGATCCCGCCTTCGTCGCCGAGTAGGGCGAGGACGGGTTGTACGGCGTTGCCTCAGTGAAGGCGTCCGTGCCGCCGAGGGCGAGGTCGCCGAAGACCTCGTCGGTGGAAATGTGGTGCAGCCGCGCGCCGTGCTCGCGCACCGCCTCGAGCAGCGTGTACGTGCCCACCAGGTTCGTCTGGATAAACGCCGAGGGATCGCGCAGCGAGTTGTCGTTGTGCGATTCCGCCGCGAAGTGCACCACGGTGTCGGCGCGCGCGACGAGGCGGTTGACCAGTGGGGCGTCGGCGACATCGCCAAGCACAAGCTCCACGTCGCACCCGGCGAGGCTGTCCCGATTGCCCGCGTAGGTGAGCTTGTCCAGCACCACAATCTTGTCCACCCTGCTGAGCGCCATGCGCACGAAGTTGGACCCGATGAACCCGGCACCGCCGGTGACCAGCATTGTTCCCATAGGGAACTACCTTAGCGCGCGCCGCAGCCCCGCCACATGCACCAGCGCGCCGGCCAGGGGGCCTGCGAAGAGGGCAATGCTTATCGACGCCACCGTGCCCCCACCTTCAGCACCCACCGGCGCCGCGAACAAAATCCCAAACGCCACTGCCGTGGCCGTGAGCCACCCGGCGACGTACCAGCCGTGGCGCTCCAGGGCGAGCACCGCAACACCGGTGATCATGAGCGCGCCCATGAACGCGGACGCGAAGGTGAGCACGCCGAGCGACACCCCGCCCATCGCGTACTCCGGCGAGAACGCGATGCGCAGGATGAGCGGGCCGACCGCCCACGCGGCGACGAACCCCACCGCGCCGAGCCCCAGGACCGCGCCAATCGGCATGGCCAGCGCCGCGTAGATCCGGTCGCGGTGCTCCACAAACCGGACCACCAGGGCCGACTGGAAGCGCTGCAGCGGCACGAGCACGGGCGCCCTGGTGAGGATCACGGCGTTGATCACCGCCGCCACCGGCGCGCCGGGAAACGCCGCGTTGATCACGGCAGGGAAGCCGGTGATCAGTGCCGCCGACGCCCCGGAGGCCACCATGGCGGTGACCATGCGGCGCACGAACAGGCCGCGGTCCACGTCCACCGGCACCCGCAGGTGCTCCTGGCGCAGCAGGGTGAGCCAGCTCGCCGCGCCGATCACGGTGATGAGCAGGAAGACCGGCAGGCCCCACCCGGCGGCCCACGCCACCACGGCGAGGACCAGGCGCACGCCCGAATCCAGGGCGAAGAGTGCGGCGTAGCGGTCCCACAGGTGCGAGCCGGACAGGACGCCCGCCAGTACCGCCTGGAATACGTAGCTGATCAGGCCGATGGTGAGCAGGGCGGTGGCGGTGCCCGGGGACTGCGGTACGACGGTGCCCATGAGCAGGGCGCCGCCGACCGCCACGACGACGAGGACCACCGCCGCGAGCCGGGCGCCGATGCGCCACGGGTTAGCCGCGCCGCGCTTGCCGGTCTCGGCGGCGGAGGCGACGGCGCGGGTGGTTTCGTGCGTGATGCCGTCGACAAGCCCGGCGCCCGCGAAGAAGACGCTCCAGAACGCGGCGAAGTACCGGTAGCCCGTCTCCGGGTCCAGGGCGCGGGCGGCGACCCAGAGCACGACGAAGCCGCTGATGGCCGCGAAGATGGTGGCCAGCGTCAGGTTCTTCACTGCGTGCGCTCCGCCGTGGCTGTGTCGCCGATCTGGCGTTCCAGCCAGGTGTAGATCATGGCCTCCACGCGCGCCACCTGCTCGTTGTCGGCCGCGCCCGCGTGCCCGCCGACGGTGTTTTCAAAGTAGTCGACCGGCTGGCCGGCTTCCCACAGCGCGAGCGCGAAGGTGCGCGCGTGGGCGGGGTGGACGCGGTCGTCGCGGGTGGACGTGGTCACCAGGGCCGGCGGGTAGGCGGGGGCGCTGGCCACGTTGTGCAGCGGCGACCACGTCTCAATGAAGGCGCGCTCGGCAGGGTCGTCCGGGTCCCCGTACTCCGCCATCCACGACGCCCCGGCGGAGAGCGTGTGGTAGCGCAGCATGTCCGTGAGCGGGACCTGCACCACGGCGGCGCCGAAGCGGTCCGGGTACTGGGTGAGCGCACCGGAGGTGAGCAGCCCGCCGTTCGAGCCGCCGCGGATGGCAATGCGCTCGGGCGTGGCGTAGCCGCGAGCGACGATGTCCTCCAGCACCGCGCGGTGGTCCTCCCACACCTTGTGCCGGTTCGCCTTCACCGCCTGCGAGTGCCAGCTGGGGCCGAACTCGCCGCCGCCGCGCAGGTTGGGCTGTACGTAGAAGTAGCCCTTGGACAGCCAGGCGATGCCGCGCACGTTGGAAAACGACGGCGTGAGCGAGACCTCGAAGCCGCCGTAGCCGCCCACCAGCGTCGGGCGCGGGCCGCGCGAGAAGTCGCCGGTGATGTAGTAGGGGATCCGGGTGCCGTCGGCGGAGGTCGCCCAGTGCTGGCGGGTCTCCAGCCCCGCGGTGTCAAAGAGGGCGGGGGCGTGTTTGGCCGCGTTGGGGTGATCGGGCGCGGTGGCGTCGAGAAGCGAAAGCGTGCTCGGCGTGGTGAAGCTGGAGGTGTTGAGCCATACCTCATCGCCGTCGAGCGGGCTGGTGGCCACAATGTGTGCGGCCGAGGCCGGCGGGAGCGGGACGTCGGTGCGCTCCCAGGTGCCGAGGGCGATGCGCTCGATGCGGGTGGACACGTTGTCGAGCGTGGTGACGAAGGCGTAGTTGGCGGTCAGCGAGAGGTCTTCAACCGCGCTTGAGTCGGACAAGTCGGACAGGACGCGGAAGTCGCGCTCGCCCGCGAGGAAGCGCTCCAGGTCGGTGACGGCGAGCGCGCCGGCCGGGATCGTTGCGCTTGCTGGCTGGTAGTCGGTGCGCGGGATGATGAACAGCCACTGCTTGTAGGGCACCGCGCTGCAGTCCAGCGGCAGGTCCAGCTCCTGGCCGTCGACCCAGGTCCGGGACGTGTAGAAATCCAGGGCGCGGGTGATCACGGTGCGCTCGTAGCCGGGAGTGGGGTCGTAAGAGGCGCCGACGGCGACGTCGCTTACCTCGCCGCGGAAGATCTCCTCCGCCTGCGCGAGCAGCGTGCCGCGGTGCCAGCGGCGAACCTGCGCGGGGTAGCCGGAGTGGGTGAGCGAGTCCTCGCCCAGGTCCGTGCCCACCAGGAGCGTGTCGCGGTCGACCCAGCTCACATCGGTCTTGGCCTCATTGATGCGGAAACCGTCGGCGACAAAGGCGCGGGTGTGCAGGTCAAACTCGCGGATGGTCACCGCGTCGGCGCCGCCCCGCGACAGCCGCAGCAGCGCTCGGTCCTGCGTCAGCGGCAGCACGGTCGCGCCCTTCCAGACCCAGTCCTCGCCCTCTGCGCGGGCAAGCGTATCCACGCTCAGCAGTTCCTCCCACTCCGTTTCCGGAGCCAGGAACTCGGGCAAGGTGGTGCGGCGCCACACGCCGCGGGGGCGCGAGGCGTCGCGCCAGAAGTTGTAGAGGAAATCGCCGCGGCGCATCACGTAGGGGATGCGCGCGTCGGTGTCCAGGGCGGCGCGGATGTCGCCGCGGAGGCGCGCGGCCTCCTCGGTGAGCGGGCTGCCGGGCGCGGTCAGCGAGGCCTCGGTGTCGGCGGACCACGCGTTGGCCCACGCCAGCGCCTCATCTCCGGTGATCTGGTCGAGCAGCGCCGGGTCGATCGCTCTGCTGCGGGGCTGATTGCTCTGCTTGCTCTGCGGGTGCATCTACTACATCCCAAACGCAGGGGCGATGGTGGTGAACCATGCCTGCTGGATGTCGTCCTGCCAGTATCCCCAGGAGTGCGTGCCAGCGTTGCGGAACTCGTAGTGCGCCGGGATGTTCAGCCCGTCGAGCTTTGCGCGCAGGTCGTGGTTGCACTGGTTGATGGCGGCCTCGATCGCGCCACCCTCGACCTGCAACGTGGTGGCGGCGACACCCGCCGCGATCTCCGGCACGCCGGCCTCGCCCACCAGGTAGCTGACCTGGTCCTTCCGGCCAGCCAGGCCGGTGGAGGAGGAGATGTAGAGCTTGGTGCCGCGCAGGCGCTCGGCGTTGGCCAGCCCGTCGTTCCACACATTGTTCGGGCTGCCCATCGGGCCCCACATTTGCTCCGGGGTGATCTCCTGGAAGTTCGGGATGTTCGCCGCGCGGTTGACGGTCACGCGCCCGTAGTTGTATCCGTGCGGGGAGGCGGTGGCGGCGCAGCCGGAGAACGAGGCGGCGGCGTCGTAAAAGCCAGGGCGGTGCTCCGGCAGCACGAGCGCGCTCGTGCCGGACATTGAGAAGCCGACGATGGCGCGGCGGTTGTCCGCGTTGAGCGTGCGCTCCATCGGGCCGGGCAGCTCCTGGGTGAGGAACGTCTCCCACTTCTGTGGCCCGCGGACGTAGCGCCCCTGCGGGTTTTGGTCTACCCAGTCGGTGTAGTACGAGAACGCGCCCGCCTGCGGGATGACCACGTTGACGCCCTTGCCTGCAAAGAACTCGCGGCTGGTAAAGGACTTCAGCCAATCCTGATCCTGCTCCGCGCCCCCTGCGCCGTTGAGCAGGTAAATGATCGGTGCGTTGGGCACGCGCTGCCCGGCGGAATTGGTTGCCGGGATCACCGCGACCGGGATGTCACGCCGCATGGAAGGCGAGTACACCTGGTACGACAGCACGTTCTTGTGGTCTACCTGCTGGGTCCACGACTGCGGGCGGTTGGTGTTCAGCGCCAGCGGCGGGTTGGACCGCGCGTCCCACGCCTTCACAGTGCCCACCGGGGTCTGCCCCGCGACCTGGGCGGCGGTGACGGTGGCGGCGTCCGCCGCCGGGGTCATACCGCAGGCCAGAGCGATTGTCGACGCCGCGGCAACCACGGCTCCCTTCAAGTTCATCAGTCCTGCATTCCTTTTCCAGGTTGTCTTGGGAGTAACAGAGAGAAGCGGGAGTGCCCACTGTTTCAGATATTGCCGAGTGCTCATCTTACGTTACTCATGGGGCAATTGAGGTTACAGTGTGCGACAATAGGCCGCACAGTTTGTAACAGCGGTGACAGAAAACGAGGTTTTTCACATGAACGGATTGGAAACCATCCAGGTCCAGATCAACGAGGCGCTCGGCCAGATCCTCAACTTTGGCTCGTCGACCTCCTCCACCATCGCCTACGGCCTGGGGATGTTCTAAGCCGCACGTTTGTGGCCCAATAGCTTGAGGGCTGGCTTGCACTCGGTGCAAGCCAGCCCTCAAGGCGTTTTCCGGCAGGCGACTAGTTGGCGTCGGCCGCGGTGGTCGCCGTCGGCGCTGTGGTTTCAGTGGTTTCCGTGGTTTCCGTTGCCTCATCCGTCGCGGTGGCGGCGGCGGACTCGGAAGGCTCGGCGGACCCGGAAGACTCGGCGGCAGTGGTCGTTTCAGTCGGCTCAGTCGGGAGCGTCGGCAGGGCCGGTGCTTCCGGTGCGGCGGTCCCGGTCGGCTTCTCGGGGGCCGCCGGGGTGTCCTTCTCGGTCGTGGTCTCCGGCTCGTCCGGGAGCAGCGCCGGGCGGATCACGGTTGCCCAGGACTCGCGCATGTCCTCCAGCCAGGACGGCCAGGAGTGGGTGCCGGTGGCGCGGAAGTTGTAGTGCGCCGGGATGCCCTTGGCGTCCAGCTTGGCGCGCAGGTCGTGGGTGCAGGCGTTCATCGCGCCCTCGATCACGCCGCCCTCGACCAGGAGGGTGAGGTGGTTAGAAAAGGCGCGGCTGGATTCCAGGTTGCGCTGGTTCTTCAGGTAGCCGATGGTGTCGGTCTCGCTGACCAGGCCGGTGCCGCTGGAAATGTACAGGTCAGTGCCCTTGAGGTACTCCGCCATGACGAGCGCGTCGTTGTAGCGGTTGTACTCGGAGCCCATCGGGCCCCACAGCTCATCCGGGGTCAGGCCGCCGCCGCGGTTCACCGTCAGGCCGACGAAGAACCAGGGGAGCGGGCGGGAGGTCGCGGCGCAGCCGGAGAAGGAGCCGACCGCCTTGTAGAAGCCCGGGTTGTGCTCAGCGAGCAGGAGCGAGGAGGTGGCGGACATGGAGAAACCGGAGACCGCGCGGCGGTCGTTGGTGGTGTCCATGTACGGCTCGATTGCCTGCGGCAGTTCCTTGGCCAGGAAGGTGGACCAAAGCTGCTTGCCGTTCATGTAACGGTTCTTGTCCGGCTCGGTGAGCCAGTCCACGTAGTAGGAGAAGGCTCCCTCCATCGGGATGACCACGTTGACGGGCTCGTGGCCCAGGGTGCGGTCGAGGGTGCCGCCGGCCTGGGCGATCCAGTCCGTGTCCTGCTCGGAGCCGCCGGCGCCGTTGAGCAGGTAGTAGGTCGGCGCGTCTTTGATGTAGTTGCCCTGGTCGTCGGTCGCGCGGATGATCGCGACCGGGATGTCGCGCTCCATGGAGGGGGAGTAGACCTCGACGGCCTCGCCACCGTCGAAAAGCTTGATCTTGTCCACCCATTCCTGCGTGCCGCCGGTGGCGGCGGGCAGGGAGCGGGTGAGCGGCTTGACGGTACCGGCGGAAGTAGCGCGCTCCTCCTGCATGTTGTTCAGCTTGTCGGGGTCGGTTTCGGGGCCGGACAGGACATCGTCGATAAGCGCGCCGACCTCGCCCTCGTCCCCGGTCGGGTTGGAAGCGCCGCCGCCGTTGGCGTCGGTGAGCTCGCTGTCGGAGTCCTCGGCGTCCGAAGTTGGCTCGCTCGGCGCAGAGGACGCAGACGACTCAGAAGACTCAGTGGTCTCTGCCGGCTCAGAAGATGCGGTGGATTCCGTCGTCTCCGGCACGGTCGCGGAGGTGGTGGATTGTGCGGCGGCGATCTGCGCGGGCTGGGTGCCTTCCTCGCTGTCGGCGCTGAGGTGGATACCTGCCGGGACCGCGGCTGCGGCGATGGCAACTGCGGCGACGGCGGCGAGTGCGGGGCGCGTGAACTTCACGGTGGCTCGCTTTCCTAGTTAGCTGTGTAAACGGTGTGAACAAACGGGAGGGCTCGTCGTTGCTTCCGTATATATTGCCAGATCGCCGTCACGTTACAGGAGCGAAACCGGAGTACAGGGTGTTTCGGGGTGCTCGGTACCCACATTCGGGCGCTGTACGGCACTCGCGGAAGCGCGATGTGGGGGAATGCATACCCAAAGTTGGGGAATGCACGTATCCTGTGTGGCGTGAGTAAAGAACATTTTGACGTTGTTGTCCTCGGCGCGGGCCCCGGTGGGTACGTTGCCGCCATCCGTGCAGCTCAGCTGGGTAAGAAGGTTGCAGTTGTAGAGAAGCAGTACTGGGGCGGTGTCTGCCTCAACGTGGGCTGCATCCCGTCCAAGGCGTTGATTAAGAACGCTGAGGTTGCAGAGATTTTCAACCACGATGCCAAGACGTTCGGCATTAAGGGTGACGTGGAGTTCGATTACTCGGACGCCCACAAGCGCTCCCGCCAGGTCTCGAAGAAGATCGTTGGTGGCGTGCACTACCTGATGAAGAAGAACAAGATCACCGAGATCAACGGCCTCGGCTCCTTCACCGACGCGAACACGATCGAGATCACCGAGGGCGACGACAAGGGTAAGACCGTCACCTTCGACGACTGCATTATCGCCACAGGCTCCGTCGTGCGCACGCTCCCGGGCATTGAGCTGTCCGAGAACGTTGTCTCCTACGAGGAGCAGATCCTCAACCCCGAGGCCCCGAAGAAGATGGTCATCGTGGGCGCCGGCGCGATCGGCATGGAGTTCGCCTACGTGCTGTCCAACTACGGCGTCGACGTGACGGTTGTGGAGTACATGGACCGCGTCCTGCCCAACGAGGACAAGGACGTGTCCAAGGAGATTGCGAAGAAGTACAAGAAACTCGGCGTGAAGCTGCTGACCGGCCACGCCACCACCGCTGTGCGCGACAACGGCTCCGAGGTCGAGGTGGACATTCAGAAGAATGGCACCGACAAGACTGAGACGCTCACCGTGGATCGCGTGATGATCTCCGTCGGCTTCGCCCCGCGCACCGAGGGCTACGGCCTGGAGAACACGGGTGTCGAGCTGACCGAGCGTGGCGCCATTGCTATCGACGACCGTATGCGCACCAACGTCGAGCACATCTACGCCATCGGCGACGTCACCGCGAAGCTGCAGCTCGCCCACGTCGCGGAGGCCCAGGGCATTATCGCCGCGGAGACGATCGCGGACGCGGAGACCCTGGAGATCGAGGACTACATGATGACCCCGCGCGCGACCTTCTGTAACCCGCAGGTCGCGTCCATGGGCTACACCGAGGAGCAGGCGAAGGAGAAGTGGCCGGACCGCGAGATCAAGGTTGCGACTTTCCCGTTCTCCGCGAACGGCAAGGCTGTCGGCCTGGCCGAGACCGCCGGCTTTGGCAAGCTCATCGCCGACGCCGAGTTCGGCGAGATCCTCGGCGCGCACCTGGTCGGCCCGCACGTCTCCGAGCTCCTGCCGGAGATCACTCTGGCCCAGCGCTTCGACCTCACCGCCGGTGAGATCGCCCGCAGCATCCACATTCACCCGACGCTGTCCGAGGTGCTCAAGGAAGTTGCCCACGGCGTCGAAGGTCACATGATCAACCTGTAGGCAGTTGCTTGTCGACGCCACCGTCGACCCACCCCAAGCGCTCCGGTTATCGCCGGGGCGCTTTTTGCGTGCCACGGGGGGGCGTCGAAAAGCGAAGGCTCAACCTGGAGTTGAAACTAAGGGCGAACTTACCAACGAAAGGTTGACACATTAAGGGGTGCGGGCAGGGGGATCATGAACAAAATGCGGCGAGAGTGTGCAAGGTCACAAATTACCGTAGGGTGGGCTGGGAACGTTGAAAGTTGCTGGGAGCGGGCGCGCTCTGGGGGTCAAGCGAGAAAGGTATTCCCATTATTCGAGGTGGGAGGGGGTGCGGGAGCGCGGAAGTGGCGCGAATAAATAGGTGGGGTGCCCAAAGGTTGCCTACAGTAGTAGCGACACTGGAGGTGCCATGACTGTACAAAACGCAGACCGTGAAGCCATTCGTCACGGTAAAATCACTGAAAAGCCGCTGCGCGAGCGGCCGTCCTACCCAACGTGGGCTTTGAAGCTGACCATGGCCGTCACCGGCCTCATTTTCGGTCTTTTTGTGCTCGGCCACATGGTGGGCAACCTGAAGATCTTTATGCCGCTCCACGCCAACGGGCAAGCGCCGATTGATGAATACGGCCGCTTCCTGCGCGAGATCGGCGAGCCGCTGCTCCCGCACGAGGGCTTCCTCTGGATCGCCCGCATCGTGCTGCTCGTCTGCCTGGTGCTGCACGTCTGGGGTGCGTTCACGCTGAAGGCGCGCTCGTCCCAGTCGCGCGGCAAGTTCAAGCGCACGGGCCTGATGGGTGGCTGGCAGTCCACCGCGACCCGCTGGATGCTCATCACCGGCGTAATCCTGCTGCTCTTCGTCATCTTCCACCTGCTGGATCTGACCACGGGCCAGGTCGTCGCCTCTGACCAGTTCGTCCACGGCGAGGTGCGCAACAACATGCTCGCCACCTTCGCGCCGGGCCGCTGGTGGGTCACCCTGATCTACGTCGTGGCCAACCTCGCGCTGCTGATGCACCTGACCCACGGCATCTACCTCGCTGTCTCCGACCTCGGTTGGCTCGGCGAGCGCGGCCGCGGCCTGATGGTCCTGCTGGCGTACGTCCTCCCGTTCATCGTGGTCATCGGCAACGTCGTGATGCCGATTGCCATCGCGTGCGGCTTCGTCCCCGACTTTTCCCGGTAACGGCTGATAGAGGAGAAACACACTATGACTACCGCATACAACCCCAATAAGGGTGCTCAGGGCGGCGCAGCCGACACCACCGCTACCGGCGCAGTGGGCGCCCAGGGTGCTGCCGGCCAGGAGACGTCCGGCGGCTTCCGCCAGCCCGAGTCCGCCGCTCCCGGCGTGACCCCGGGGCACATTCTGGACGCCGCGGAGCCCAACCGCGACGAGGTCCGCATGAAGGACATGTGGGGCTACCAGAAGGACCACATGAACCTGGTCTCCCCGCTGAACCGCCGCAAGTTCACCGTCCTCGTGGTGGGCACCGGCCTGTCCGGCGGCGCTGCCGCCGCGGCGCTGGGCGAGCTGGGCTACAACGTGAAGGCCTTCACCTACCACGACGCACCGCGTCGTGCGCACTCCATCGCCGCGCAGGGTGGTGTGAACTCCGCCCGCGGCAAGAAGGTGGACAACGACAGCGCGTACCGCCACACCAAGGACACCGTCAAGGGCGGCGACTACCGCTGCCGCGAGTCCGACTGCTGGCGCCTGGCTATCGAGTCCGTCCGCGTCATCGACCACATGAACGCCATCGGCGCCCCGTTCGCCCGCGAGTACGGCGGCACCCTGGCCACCCGCTCTTTCGGCGGCGTGCAGGTCTCCCGCACCTACTACACCCGTGGCCAAACGGGCCAGCAGCTGCAGCTGTCCACCGCGTCGGCGCTGCAGCGCCAGATCCACCTGGGCAACGTGGAGATCTTTACCCACAACGACCTGATGGACCTGGTCATCACGGAAAAGGATGGCAAGAAGCACTGCGAGGGCATTGTCACCCGCAACCTGATCACCGGCGAGATCGTGCCGTTCACCGGCCACGCCGTGATCCTGGCCACCGGCGGTTACGGCAACGTCTACCACAAGACGACGCTGGCCAAGAACTCCAACTCGTCTGCCATGATGCGCGCGTACGAGCGCGGCGCGTACCTCGCCTCCCCGGCGTTCATCCAGTTCCACCCGACGGGCCTCCCGGTCAACGCGAAGTGGCAGGCGAAGACGACGCTGATGTCCGAGTCGTTGCGTAACGACGGCCGCATCTGGACCCCGAAGGAAAAGGGCGACGACCGCGACCCGAAGGACATCCCGGAGGAGGAGCGCGACTACTTCCTCGAGCGCCGCTACCCGGCGTTTGGCAACCTGGTGCCGCGCGACGTGGCCTCCCGCGCCATCTCCCAGCAGCTCAACGCCGGCTACGGCGTTGGCCCGCTGCACAACTCCGCGTACCTGGACTTCACCGACGCCATCGAGCGCCTCGGCGAGGACACCATCCGCGAGCGCTACTCCAACCTGTTCGAGATGTACGAGGATTCCATCGGCGATGACCCGTACAAGGTCCCGATGCGCATCGCCCCGACCGTCCACTTCACCATGGGCGGCCTGTGGACCGACTTCAACGAGATGACCTCCATCGACGGCCTCTTCGCCGCCGGCGAGTGCTCCTGGACCTACCACGGTGCGAACCGCCTGGGTGCGAACTCGCTGCTCTCCGCATCCGTTGACGGCTGGTTCACCCTCCCGTTCACCGTGCCGAACTACCTGGCCAACCACCTCGGCGAGGAAGTGCTGCCGGAGGACGCGCCGGAGGTCACCGAGGCCGTCAACCGCGCCAAGGACACCATCGAGCAGATCATGTCCGTTAACGGCACCGAACCGCACGGCCCGGAGTACTACCACGAGCAGCTCGGCGACATCCTCTACGAGCACTGCGGCGTCTCCCGCACGGTTGAGGGCCTGAAGGAAGGCATCCAGAAGATCCGCGCGCTTCGCGACGATTTCCGTGCCAACATCTCCATCCCGGGTTCCCCGAACGAGATGAACCAGACCCTCGAGGCCGCACTGCGCCTGGCCGACTACATCAACCTCGGCGAGCTGATGTGCATCGACGCCCTGGACCGCGACGAGTCCTGCGGTGCGCACTACCGCATGGACCACCTCACCGAGGATGGCGAGGCAGAGCGAGACGACGAGAACTGGTGCTTCGTCTCCGCGTGGGAGCCGGCCGGCGAGGGCGAGTTCATCCGCCACGCAGAACCCCTGTACTTTGATTCGATCCCGCTGATGACAAGGAACTACAAGTAATGAAACTGACACTTGAGATCTGGCGTCAGGCCGGACCCGACACTGAAGGGCACTTCGAGACCGTCCAGGTGGACGACGCCGTCGAGCAGATGTCCATCCTGGAGCTCCTCGACCACGTGAACAATAACCTGGTCGAGGAAGGCAAGGAGCCGTTCGTCTTCGCCTCCGACTGCCGCGAGGGCATCTGCGGCACCTGTGGCCTGAACGTGAACGGCCGCCCGCACGGCGCGGACACCAACACCACCGCCTGCCTGCAGCGCCTGTACAACTACAAGGACGGCGACACCCTGAAGATTGAGCCGTTCCGCTCCGGCGCGTTCCCGGTGATCAAGGACCTCGCCGTGGACCGCTCCGCGCTGGACCGCGTGATGCAGCAGGGTGGCTACGTCTCCATCAACGCCGGTACCGCACCGGACGCCGACACCCTCGCCGTGAACCACCACGACGCGGAGACCGCGCTGGACTACGCGGCCTGCATCGGCTGCGGCGCCTGCGTCGCCGCCTGCCCGAACGGTGCTGCGCACCTGTTCACCGGCGCGAAGCTCAAGCACCTGAAGCTGCTGCCGCTGGGCAAGCAGGAGCGCGGCCGCCGCGCCCGCAACATGGTCGACGAGCTGGAGACCAACTTCGGCCACTGCTCGCTCTACGGCGAGTGCGCGGACGTCTGCCCGGCGGGTATCCCGCTGGACGCGGTCGGTGCGATCAACGCCGAGCGCGCACGTGCAGCCTTCCGTGGTGGCGACGACTAGGCCGCCGTATACTATCTACCGAGTATTTGAAGCAGGACGAGAGAAAAGAGTCATCATGGCTTCCGAGCACGCAGTTGCAGACATCAGCAGCGAGTCTTTCCCGACGTACAAGTCGGCACTCGCGGACACCTACATCGAGGGCTACGACCCGGTTTCCCTGGGCGCTCCGCACTCCTCGCTGAACCGATTCTCCACCTGGATCGCGATGGCCCTGATCCTGGCGTCCCTCTCCGGCTTCGGCTTCGCCGTCTGGGGCGGCTCCGCCATGATCGCCGGCTTCGGCGCACAGGAGAATGACTACAGCCAGATCCTGCTCATCCTCGGCCTGATCGTCGTCGCCGCCACCCTGATCCTCGGCGCGATCCTGATCGCCGTAGGCCGCAAGGACTACAAGGCGTACAGCAAGGCCACCGGCCGCGTGAACTAGCGCCGCACGCCCTGCGCCACTTCCCCCGACTGCGGAATTTTCCCGCGGTCGGGGGATTTTTGGTGCACGGGGGCGTCGCTAAGCAACTCGAACTGCGCGGGGCCGGGCTGCCATAATCAAGGTATGTCTCAGCACGCGATGATGCCCGCGCCCTCGAACGAGGCAGAGCGGCGGCGGATCCTCCGGAATCACAAGATCTTTGTCACGAGCCTGCTCGGGCTCATGGCGGTGATCTTCCTGTCCTGCTCGTGGTGGCAGTCGCACGGCGCGCCCTCCTGGGTGGGCTATGTGCGCGCCGCGGCGGAAGCCGGCATGGTGGGCGGGCTGGCGGACTGGTTCGCCGTGACCGCGCTGTTCCGCTATCCCATGGGCCTGCCGATCCCGCACACGGCGATCATCCCCAACAAGAAGGACCAGGTCGCCGACGCGCTCAGCGAGTTCGTCAGCGAAAACTTCCTCAACGCCCGCACCATTACTCAGAAAGTAATGGAGGCGAACCTGCCGCAGCGCGTCGGCACCTGGCTCACCCGCCCCGCCAGCGCCGAACGGGTCAGCCAGGAAGTCGGCGACTTTACGGTCCGCGTCGTGCGCGGCATCGATCCTGCCGACGCAGAGGCGTTCATCAACACCCAGCTCATCGACCGCCTCGCCGAGCCCACGTGGGGCCCGCCCGTCGGCCGCGCGCTCGAAGGCTTTATCGCCGACGGCAAAGCGGAGCCCATCGTCGAGGACATCCTCGCTTGGTCGCGCGCGAAGCTGGACGGGATGGAGCAGAGCATCGTCACGCTTATCGACGACCGCATGCCCCGCTGGGCACCGAAATTTGCCAAGGACCTGGTGGGGGAGAAGGTGTACACCGAGCTGGTGAAATTCATGGCGGAGGTGGACCGCGACCCGGACCACGAGGCGCGCCGCGCCATCCGCCGGCAGCTGTCCCAGTTCGCGCAGGACCTGCAGTTTGATAGCCAGATGATTACGCGCGTCGAGGCGCTCAAGGGCGACGTGATGGGCTCCACCGCTGTCACCTCCGCGGCAAGTAGCATGTGGGAGCAGCTCGCGGACACTATCGTGGCCAACGCCACCGACCCGCAGAGCATGCTGCGCCGCAAGGTGGCGGACGCCGCCGCGGAGTGGGGCAGGAAGCTGGCGAACGACCCGGAGGTGCGCGCGTCGGCGGAGCAGAAGTTGGAAAAGGTGGTGCACTTCGCCGCCGAGAACGGCGCGGACCAGATCGTGGGCATCATCGCGGAGACCATCCAGCGCTGGGACGGGGCGGAGGCCTCGGACAAGATCGAGCTTATGGTGGGCAAGGATCTGCAGTTCATCCGCCTCAACGGCACGATCGTGGGTGCGCTCGCCGGGCTGGTTATTTACACTGTGTCTCAGCTGCTCTTCTACTAGCTCACGCAACCACCACCCAGCAAGACACTGCAAGACACTGAAAGGTTTTCTGACATGGCTGACAATTCCTTCGACTCCGCATCCAACCCCTCCGAGTCCGGCGACCTGCGGGCCAACCTGCGCGACGCGGGCCAGGCGATCGTTGCCGCCGGCTCCTCCCTCGGCGCGATGATCAGCAAGCACGCCGGCAAGTACACGGAGGACCTGCCGGAGAAGCTGAAGTTCGCTACCGCCAGCGCCCGCGAGCGCCTGGACCAGGCCGATAGCGAGGGCGAGATCCGCGCGGCGGCCTCCAACTTCGTCGCTGAGGCAGAGAAGCAGTTTAAGGCGTTTCAGCAGCGCGACCTGGAGTTCTCCGACGACGTGAAGGGCTCGCTGCAGAAGGCCGTGGAAGACGCGCGCGGCCTGTTCAACGAGAAGATCGGTGAGCTGCGCGGTGGCGGTGCCGGCACCGCCACGGGCCAAGGCGCGGACAGCGTGCTCGATGATGTGCGCGAGCGCCTCGAGTCCCTGTTTGCCCGCGTGCAGGAGCAGTTTGGCGGCGCGAACCAGCGCCCCGATATTATCGATGGCGAAATTGTCGCCGACGAGGATAAGTAACGTATGACCCCGACTCTTGCGAACCTGAGCACCGTCACGATCATCATGAGCATCCCGACGATGCTCAGCGCCCTCTTCTTCTTCGCGGTGGCGATCGCGGGCTTCGCCGGGGTGTACTTTGCGCTGTCCACCCGCGCGGATGCGTTTGACGCGGCGGACCGGCAGAACAAGAACACGTGGGCGCTCATCCTGGGCGGCTCCGCCCTGGTCTGCCTGCTCCACCTGCCGTTCATCATGTGGTTCGGCGCGGTGGCGATCGGCGTGTACTGGCTGGACGTGAAGCCCCAGCTGGATAACATTCTGCGCGGCAACTACGGGTACTAGCGGCGCATGAACGACTACGAGTGGCTGGCCACCCGCCGGGGCACGTTCCTGGCCGGTGGCCCGTTTGCTGCCCCGGATGACCGGGGGAGCGCGGGCCTTGTCGTCGAGCCGACCCAGATCCCGCAGGTGCTCCGCCGCAGTCTTCCCGCCATCGCCGTCGTGGGCTGGCCCACCGGCCGCCACCACAGCGTGATCAAGGCGGCGGAGGCGCGCCTGGCCGCCGAGTCGGGCGCCGACGAGATCTGGCTCGCGCTCGACCCCGATGCCGCGCAGGGCGCCGCGCTTGCCGACGCCATCGCGGTCCACCAGTCACTCACCGTCCCAGTGGGCATCGTCTGCCCCGCAAGCGCAACGGATACCGCGCTGCGGGTCGCGGAGCACCTCGGCGCGTCCTGCCTGGCTGTCCCGGCCGCCGCCGGGGTGCCCGACACGCCTGTCGACGTCGCCGTCTACGGCGCCGATCCGGGCGAGGAGGCCGCGATCACGTGGCTGGAAGCCGGCGCGGCCCGGGTCTTCGCCCGCTCCGGAGCACAGTCGGACTAGGCCGCGGCGCCGTACTGGCCCTGCGCGTTCTGCATCTCCGCAAAGTTCACGTTTTCACCGGTCATGGTGACGCGCACGCCGCCGGGCACGACGCTGAACTCCTGAATGTTCATGCTGCCTGCACTCTGCTCCTCCATGCCCTGGTTCATGGCGTCGCTTAGCGCGCTCGCGGCCTCCTCGGGCAGGTCCATGCCGAACAGCTGGGTGCCGGTGGCCTCGAAGCGCATCTGGCCCTGCTCGGTGATGGGCTTGAGGTCCAGCGCGGCCACCCCGCCGGTGAACTCGATGTGGACGGTGCCGGCGTCGGGGTCGGTGTTCACGTCGGAGACGTTGATCAGGCCGCTGAGGAAGGAGTCCTCGCCCATCTGCTGGTGCAGCTGCTGGTTGAGCATCGCACGGATGAGGTCATTGGTGAGCTCGGTGTCTACGCGGAAGGACTCGGCGACGGGGTCGCCGGAGTCGTAGCGGATGTTGTCCATGACGATGTGCGAGGCGGGGTCGCCGGTCACCTGGTCGCCGTTGACCACCAGGGTGGAGGGGGTGTCCAGGTCGATGTGGGGCAGCTTGCCAGACACCAGGCCGAAGATTACCGGTTGCGGGCCGAAGGAGACGTCGGGCTCCGCGTCGTCACCGCCGCCCTGGGCGGACGAGGTCTCGGCGTTCTTGTTGAACTCCGAGGTGATCTGGTTTGCCATGAACATGCGGATCCCGCCCTCGGCGATAAGGAGCAGGACAAGTAGTGCGGCAAGGATGCCAACGATGACTTTCCACGCTGTTTTCATGCGGCCTAGTGTACGGCAGGGTCCACCGCCGCCCAGTCCACGGTGAGCACGTTGTCGCGCAGGGGTCGCCGCACCGGGTGGATGGGCCACCCCTTGGACACGAGTTCTTTGCGGGCCTCGCGCCAGCGCACGCGGGGCCCGTATGGGTCGAAGGGGGCGGCGTGGGCGTAGGCCGTGTTGGCGTCGGCAAGCAGCGCGTGGATCTTCTCGCCAGGGACGTTGCGGTGGATGAGGGCCTTGGGCAGGCGCTCGGCCACGTCACCCGGTTCGGCGACGTCGAAGGGGTCCCAAGCGAGGGTGAGGGAGCGGGGGCCGGTGGCGTCGAGAAGCACCCAGGTGGCGCGGCGGCCGATCTCGTCGCAGGTGCCTTCGATGAACATGCCGCCGGGGGTGAGGCGCTCGCAGACGGTCCGCCAGGCCTCATCCACCTCGGCGACGTCGTATTGGCGCAGCACGTTGAAGGCGCGCACGAGGTGGGGGCGGTAGCCGGCGAGCTCGAATCCGCCGAGCTCGAAGCGCACGCCGTCGCGTGGCGGCAGCACCCGGTCGGGGTGGATCTCCAGGCCCACGACCTGGGTAGACGGATTGACGCGCCGCAGCCAGCGGGACCACTCGACGGTGGTGGTGTGCGAGGCGCCGTAGCCCACGTCCAGCGCGAGCGGCTCCCGCGCGCCGCGCAGCAGGGAGCGGATCGCGGGGTTGTAAAAGGCCCAGCGATCACAACGGCGCAGGCGGTTGTACCCGGTGGTGCCGCGGGTGATTACTCCGTACGGCTTGCCGGGGCCGGCCTGCGCCCTGAGGTTGTGGTGGTGCGGGGAGATTTACAGGTTCTCCGCGATCCACTGTTCGGTGAGCTTGGCTTCGTTTTCCACGATCTCCTCGAGCGCCTCGGCCACCTTCGGCTCGAGTGCGGCGCCCATGAACGGGATGTCCACCTTCGCCTCGTTGTCGTAGGCCAGGGTGGTGGTGTCGCCCTCGCCGGTCATGGTGATCTCACCGGAGAAGTCAACCGGGGTGCCCTTCACGTCACCGGTGAAGGTGTGGTTGGTGGTTGCGCCGTCGAGCTTGCCGATGTTGACCACGCGCTTGAGCTTGAGGTCCTGGCTGATCATGGCCTGCGCTGCCTCGGGCAGGATGGACTTGGGCAGCACCTCAAACAGGGTGGCGGTCTCACCGGTGAACTCGTGCAGCTGGCCCGGCTCCGGGGAGAGCTTCTCCGCGATGAACTCCCAGTACGCCTGGGTGGCGTAGGCCTCGGCGACCTTCTCGGCCGGCTGGTTGATGGTTACGGTGGTTTCACTACGTGCAGTCATGCCCAACAGACTACCGTTGGTGGGGTGTCTGATTCATCTTTCGCCTCCCTGACCACGCTGCGCGTCGGCGGCACCCCCGCTGACCTGATCCGTTGCACGACCGCCGAGGAGCTCGCGGCCACCGTCGCGCGCCTGGACGCCGCGGGCACGCCACTGCTGCTCGTGGGTGGCGGTTCGAACCTGCTCGTTGCCGAAGGAGAGCTGGACCTCGTTGCGGTGGTTGCGGCGAACGAGGGCATCACGCTTCTCGACGCCCCCTCGTCCTCCTCCCGCACCACCCTGCGCATCGGCGCGGGCACCGTGTGGGACGACGTGGTCGCCTACGCGGTCGAGCGGGGCCTCGGCGGAATCGAGGCGCTTTCCGGGATCCCGGGGTCTGCGGGCGCCACCCCGGTGCAAAACGTTGGTGCGTACGGCGCGGAGATTGCCGAGGTGCTCACCCGCGTGCGCCTGTGGAACCGCGAGACAAACACCGACGAGTGGGTGCCCGCGAGCTCCTTGGATTTGGCGTACCGGTACTCCAACCTGAAGTTCACGCACCGCGCGGTCGTGCTCGAGCTGGAGATCGAGCTGGAGCGCCGCGAGCTCTCGGCCCCGCTTCGCCACCTGGGCGGCGAGCAGGTCCCGCTGGCGCAAGCGCGCGCCTCGGTGCTGGCTACGCGCCGGAAGAAGGGCATGGTGCTGGACCCGGAGGATCATGACACGTGGTCGGCCGGCTCCTTCTTCACCAACCCCGTCGTGGAGTCGGCGCTGGCCGACGCGATTGAGCGCGAGGTTGGCGAGGAGGGGATGCCGCGCTTCCCGCAGCCTGATGGCAAGGAGAAACTGTCGGCGGCCTGGCTCATTGAGCGCGCCGGGTTCCCGCGCGGTTTCCCGGGCGAGGAGGCGCCGGCGCGTTTGTCCACGAAGCACACGCTGGCCCTGACCAACCGTGGCCGGGCGACTGCGGACGATATTGCGGAGTTGGCACGGCGGGTGCAGCGTGGCGTCGAGAAGCGCTTTGGCGTGGCGCTGGTGCCCGAGCCGGTGTGGGTCGGGCTCCCCCCGCTTAGCTGAGCATGTTGAGCAGGTCGTCGCGCACCTCGCGGCGGCGGATCTTGCCCATCTGATCGCGGGCGAGCTCCTCGAAGTGGTAGAAGGTGCGCGGCACCTTGTAGCGGGTGAGGTTCTCGCGGGCGAAGTCCTTGAGCCCCTCCGGGTCGAGCGCGGCGCCGTCGCGCAGCGTGACGCAGGCGACGACGTCCTCGGAGCCGTCCTCGCGGGGGCGCCCCACCACCGCCACATCGATAACGTCGCGGTGCTTGCGCATGACTTCCTCGACCTCGGCCGGGTAGACGTTAAAGCCGCCGGTGATGATGAGCTCCTTGATGCGCGAGACCAGCTTGATAAAGCCGTCTTCCTCCATCACGCCCATGTCGCCGGTGCGGAACCAGCCGTTGTGGAAGGCCTTCTCGGTGGCTTCCTCGTTGTTGAAGTAGCCGCCGAAGACCTGCGGGCCCTTCACCAGGATCTCGCCGGGCTCGCCGAAGGGCATGTCCTCGTCCAGGTTGTCCTCGTTGGCGATGCGAATCTGTGTGTCCGGGAACGGGATGCCGATGTAGCCAGGGCGGCGGTCCTCGGTGCGCGGGTTGCCCACGATGATCGGGGAGGTTTCGGTGAGCCCGTAGCCCTCGACCAGGTGGCCGCCGGTGAGCGACTCCCATTCCTCGATGACCTCGACGGGCAGCGAGGACGCGCCGGAGAAGCCGACCTGCACCTTGGACATGTCGACGTGCTTTTCGCGCGCCGCCTTCACAATGCGCTCGAAGACGGTGGGCACGCCCGGAATGAATGTCGGCGGGCGCTTCTTCAGGGCGTTCATGATCAGGTTCATCTTCGGCGCCGGCAGCAGGTTAAGCTCGCTGCCCACCAGCATCATGAGGGTGAGGGAGAAGGTGAGGCCGTAGGCGTGGAAGAAGGGGAGGGTGGCCAGCATGCGCTGGCCCGGCTCCTGCAGTTCCTTGACCCAGGCGCGGCCCTGCACCGGGTTTGCGTGCAGGTTTTTGTGCGAGAGCACCGCGCCCTTCGGCGCGCCGGTGGTGCCGGAGGTGTACAGGATCACGGCCGGCGAGTCCGGGGTGAGCGCCTCCGGGATGTCAATGTCCGCGCCCTCGCCGCCGATGGCGGAGCCGGTGAGCGCCTCGAAGGGGACGGTGTTGGTGCACGGACCGGTGAGCTGTGCGCGCGCCTCGCGCACCTTGGGCAGTGGGATGCGCAGCGCCAGGCGCGTCTTGCGCGGCATCGCGCGCGTCATGTCCACGCTGATCACCGTCTCCAGCGGCGTGTCCGGGCGAAGCTTCTCCAGCGTGTCCGCGGTCTTGTCCCACACGATGGCGATGCGCGCGCCGTGGTCGGCGAACTGCGGGCGCAGCTCGTTGGCGGTGTAGAGCGGGTTGTGCTCAACGACGACCGCGCCAAGCAGCTGCACCGCGTAGAAGGCGACGATGTGCTGCGGGCAGTTGGGCAGCATGATGGCCACGCGGTCGCCCTCGCGCACGCCGAAGGCTTTGAGCCCGGCGGCGGCGCGGCGGACGTCGCGGTCCAGCTCCGCGAAGGTGAGCGTGCGGCCGAAGAAGGTGGCCGCCGGCTTGTTCGCGTTTTTCTCCAGGTTCTGCAGGTACATCTCCGGCAGGGTCGTGGTGCCGTATTCCAGGGAGTGGTCGGTCCACTCCGGGTAGTACTGCAGCCAGGGCTTTTCCTGGTTCGGGTCAAAGGCGGAACCGGAGTTGCCGGCGGCGGAGGTATGCACTGTGGAAGACATGCCCCACACCTTACGCTTCCGTAGCTTTCTCTACCGTAGCGGGCGATGTGGGGCTTCTGTGAACTTCTGCGCCTCGTTGCTGCCTCGTTGCTGCCCGATATGCGCCGTCCTCTTCCAACATCCGGATGAGCGTGCGCTGCACGTCCCGGCGCCGGATCTTGCCGGTCTGGTCTCGGTCCAACTCTTCGAAGTGGTAGAAGGTGCGCGGCACCTTGTACCGGGTGAGGCGCTCGCGCGCGAACTTTTTCAGCCCCTCCGGGTCGAGCGCCGCGCCGTCGCGAAGGGTGACGCAGGCGACGACGTCCTCGGATCCGTCCGCGCGGGGCCGGCCCACCGCGGCGATGTCGGTGACGTCCGGGTGCTGCCGGATCGCCTGTTCGACCTCGTCGGGGTAGACGTTGAAGCCGCCGGTGATAATGAGCTCCTTGATGCGCGCGACCAGCTTGATCCACCCGTCCGGCTCCATCACGGCCATGTCGCCGGTGCGGAACCAGTCCAGGTAGAAGGTCTTCTCGGTGGCCTCGGGGTTGTTGAGGTAGCCGGAGAACACCTGGGGGCCGCGCGCGAGGAGCTCGCCGGGCTCGCCGTCCGGCACGGTCTCCGCCGGGTTGTCCGGGTTGGCAATGCGGATCTCCGTGTTGGGGAAGGGGAGGCCGATGTAGCCGGGGCGGCGGGTGCCGTCGAGCGTGTTGCCCGCCAGAATTGGCGAGGTCTCCGTGAGCCCGTAGCCCTCGATGAGCCGGCCGCCGGTGGCCTGCTCCCACCGTTCGATGGTGTGGGCCGGGAGTGTGGACGCGCCGGAGATGGAGGTGTGGATAGAGGAGAGGTCCGCGTGGGATTCGACGGCCCAGTCGATGATCCGGTCGTACAGGGTGGGCACGCCCGGCAGGACGGTGGGCCGCGTCTTCAGGATGGCCTTCTGGTACAGCTCCGGCTTGGGCGCCGGCAGCAGCACCATCTGCGCGCCGCAGGTGAGCGGCAGCGCGTAGTTCAGCGTAAGGCCGTAGACGTGGAACATGGGCAGGATGCCCAGCACTTTTTCCTCTACCGCGCCCCAGTTTTCCAGCCAGGACACGCCCGCGGTGAGCACGGAAGTGATGTTGCGGTGGGTGAGCGGCACGCCCTTCGGCGCGCCGGTCGTGCCTGAGGTGTACAGGATCACCGCCGGGTCGTCGGCGCTGATCGGCGGCTCGCCGGCCGGTACCCCGCCGCGGCTGGCAACGTGCGCGCCGCCGCGCCCCTCCAGGAGGTCCTTCATATCGATCGTGCCGGGCGCCGGGCCGGTGAGCTGCGCGCGCTTGTCTCGGATTGGGCCGACTGGTACGGAGAGCGCGGCGCGCGTGGCCCAGGGCATCTCGTCGATCATGTTCACGGAGACGACGGTCTCAAGCGGGGTGTCTTCGGTGAGTGTGGTGAAGGTGCCCGCCTGCTTGTCAAAGACGATGGCCACCTTCGCCCCGTGGTCGATGAACTGGTCGCGCAGCTCGTAGGCGGTGTAGAGCGGGTTGTGTTCCACCACGGTTGCGCCCAGCCGTAGTACGGCGGTCAGCGCCACGACGTGCTGCGGGCAGTTCGGCAGCGCGAGCGCGACGCGGTCGCCGCGGCGCACTCCGAGCCCGGCAAGCGCGTTGGCCAGCCGGGTGACCTTCTCGTTGAGCTGCGCGTACGTCAGTGCCTTGCCCATGAACCACGTGGCGTCGCGCTGCGGGGTGGCGGCCACGTTGGCATTGAACATGCTGACCAGGGTGTCGCTGCCCAGCCTAGGGTGCGGGTCCGTCCACTCCGCGTACTGCTGGATCCAGGCCTTCTCGTCGGATGCGCTCACCGTCACTCCTTAGTTATAGTGAAATAAGTAGACGCGAGTATAACCTACGCAACCGTAACTTTGGGAAGTTTTGCCCTTGGAACATCCTCCGAAACGCATTCGCGTTGCACGCTTCCCCCACCTGCCTTAGGCTTGGTGCCCACACGTTCAGGGGGAACAATTCAAGGGGGATTTCTGTGACCACGCTCAGTGACGGCCCAATCGAGCTCGTCCCGCCACAAGCGCTCGACCACTCCAACCTGGTCGATCCCGTCAAAGCGCCGCCAAAACGCGGCTGGCGCAAACTCGTCCACACCGCCACGCGCGGCCGGATCAACCCCGGCGGCTCGCGCAAGGAGCTCGAGCACGAGCAGCTTATCGACGCCATCCGCGCACCCCTCCGCGGCGACTACCGCATCGCCGTGATGAGCCTCAAGGGCGGCGTGGGCAAGACCACGACGACCGTGGCCCTTGGCGGCATCTTCGCCGAGACCCGCGGCGACCGCGTCATTGCTATCGACGCCAACCCGGACCTGGGCACGCTCGCCCAGCGCGCCGCGGCGACTACCCCGGCGACCATCCGCGACCTGCTCGCCGCGCCGGACACCTCGCGCTACCCGCAGGTGCGCGCCTACACCAACCAGTCCAGCTCCCGGCTCGAGGTGATCGGCTCCGAGCGCGACCCCGCCGTCTCCGAGGCGTTCTCCGAGCTGGACTACCGCCGCTCCATCGACATCCTGCAGCACCACTACAACGTCATCCTCACCGACTGCGGCACCGGACTGATGCACTCCGCCATGGCGGGTGTGCTGGACCTGGCCAACGCGCTCGTGCTGGTTACCTCGCCGGCGCTCGACGGTGCCCAGTCCGCCGCCGCCACGCTCGACTGGCTCAACCTCCACGGCTACGACCAACTCGCGGCCAACTCCACCGTGGTCATCTCGGCGGCCGCGCCGGGCAAGCCCACCATTGATACGGACAAGCTCGCTGCGCACTTCGCGTCGCGCACCCGCGCCGTGCATGCAATCCCGTACGACCGGCACCTCGCCGAGGGGGCAGTGGTGGACCTGGACCGCCTGGCGGCGCCCACCAAGTGCGCCTACCAGTACCTCGCGGCCGACGTGGCCAGCGACTTCAGCGCCTGGCACAAGCACGCCGCCTACTAGGTACGCGTGCTGCATTACCCTGGGGCGCTATGGATGCAGATGCACTGCGCGTGGGAATGATCTCCATGCACACCTCGCCCCTGGAACAGCCCGGCGTGGGCGATGCCGGCGGCATGAACGTGTACACCTTTAACGTGGCAAAGGGGCTCGCGCGCCAGGGTGTCCAGGTGGACGTGTACACCCGCGCGACCCGCCCCAGCCAGGGCGAGGTGGTTGAAGTGTGCGAAAACTTCCGGGTGATCAACATCGTCGCCGGCCCCTACGAGGGGTTGCACAAGGAGGAACTGCCCACGCAGCTCGCCGCGTTCGCGGGCGGTGTCGTCCAGTTCACGCGCGCCCACGACCTGCGCTACGACCTCATCCATTCCCACTACTGGCTCTCAGGCCAGGTCGGCTGGCTACTCGCAGACTTGGCTGGCATCCCGCTCGTGTACACGGGGCACACGTGGGCGGCGGTGAAGAACGCGGCGTCGAGTAGCAGCTCCGAGGGCGAGGCCCGCCGCATCTGCGAGCAGCAGCTGGTGGACAACGCGGACACCCTTGTGGTGAACACCCGCGACGAGATCGACCAGCTTTCGCGCCACTACGACGTGGACCCCTGCAAGATCAGCGTGGTCACCCCGGGCGCGGACACTGAGCTGTTCACGCCGGGCACGAACCGCAACACGGAGCTGGCGCGCCGCCAGCTGGGCATCCCGCTGCACGCCAAGGTCGTCGCGTTCGTGGGGCGACTGCAGGACTTTAAGGGGCCGCAGGTGCTCATTCGGGCGCTTGGCGAGCTGCACCGGGCGCACCCGGAGGTGCCGTTGCGGGCGATTATCTGCGGCGGGGCGTCGGGAAGCGGCACGAGCGTGGAGCGCTACCGCGAACTCGCGCGCGAGGAGGGCCTCGGCCGTCTCGTACGTTTCCTCGGCCCCCGCCCGCCGGAGGAGCTGGTGTCCATCTACCAGGCGGCGGACGTCGTCGCCGTGCCCAGCTACAACGAGTCGTTCGGCCTGGTCGCGGTCGAGGCGCAGGCCACCGGCACCCCCGTCGTCGCCGCGCGCGTGGGCGGGCTGCCGCTCGCGGTGGCGGAGGGGGAGACCGGGGTGCTCGTGGATGGTCACGAGCCCGCCAGCTGGGCCGAGGCGCTCGGGGCATTGCTTGACGACGACCCCCTGCGCATCCCCATGGGCGAAGCCGCCGTCGCGCACGCCGCCATGTTTAGCTGGCAGGAGAGCGCGAAGGCGCTGGTCGGCGTCTACGAGCGGACGATCGCCGAGTTCGAGCCCGGGCTGGACGACCGCCGCGCCATCGGCGGCTAGTGCGGGCGGCCCTGCCCGAGGACGTCGTTGATCAGGTAGTTCGCCCCAGTGACCGCGAGCTGCTGGGCGTGGTGGTCAGCCGCCGCGCCGGCCATGTTTGCCACTTCTTGCGCGCTCTCCACGGAGTTCACCTGGCCCGCGCGCTGTGCCAGCGTGTTCGCATCCTGCTGCGCGACGGCGACCGACTTGTCCCAGGCCTCCTTCGGCGTGGAGATCTCCACCTCCGGGTTCTCCTCTTGGATTGTGTTCATGACCTGGTCGAACTCCTGATTCAGCGAGGTGTAGTCCGCGTGCGGGGCCGTCGACTGCTCCAGCGTGAACTCCTCGTTGACGTGTCCGTCGGGCACGCCGTAGGCGTCCTCGATGATGCGGTCCGCCGGCTGGGCCTTGCCCAGCGGGCCGATGCCCATGGAGGTGACGCCGATGACGGCGCCGTCGTTCGGGTCGTAGTTGATGCCGCCGGAGTCGCCGCCCTGGTAGTTCAGGCCCCAGGAGTAGACGCCGTTGCGGCTGCGGCCGATCTGCGTTCCGCAGGAGCGGCCGGACGTCGCGCCGTCCTTACAGATGGGCTGGCCGAAGTTGTCCGTGCTGAACTGGTTCACCGGCAGGGTGGGGTAGTCGCGGATGCTGCGCAGCTGCACGGGGGCACTCACCGGGGCGCCGGCCGCGTTGCTGGATTGGGAGATGCTGGTGGCGGGCACGGAATCGTCGATAAGCACGACGCCCCAGTCGTCGGTGTTGACGGTGTCCCAGAAGAACTCGTGCGGCCAGAAGGTGTGCTCGTACTCGGTGGGCTTGTGGGCGGCTTTGCGCTCGCCGATGCGCGGGTATTTGCCGGCGACGGGGACGGTGGCCTCGGTGCTAAACGTCGGGGTTTCGTTGTCCTGGAGCACGCAGTGGCCGGCGATAAGGAGGACGCGCTCGCCGCGGATCGTGCCGCTCGGGCCCTGGGAGCAGGACGCCACGCTGGCCTCAGGTGGGATGGTGATGTGCCCGTTGGCCGCACCCTCGAGCGGCATCTCGGTCTGCGGCTCCTGCGGGAAGACGCGGAACGCGCCGCCGGGTGCTACCAGCGCGGGCTCCTGCGCCGTAGCGGGGGCGGCGAAAGTTGCGGCGAGTGCTGCGGCGGAAAGCGCTACGGCCACGACTTTACGGGTGCGGGCGAGCTTCATAAGTCCTCCTCGAATGGTGGTTTAAAAGGTCTGTCTATGAGAGTACGTGAACGCATGCTGAACGGAATCGTGGCATGCTGGGAACCATGAGCAACGGAAAGCTAATTCTTGTCCGTCACGGGCAAAGCGAGTGGAACAAGTCCAATCAATTCACCGGCTGGGTCGACGTGAACCTGACCGAGCAGGGTGAGCAGGAAGCAATTAACGCAGGCAAGCTCATGGCCGAGCAGAACGTGCTGCCCGACATGGTGTTCACCTCCCTGTTGCGCCGCGCGATCCGCACCGCAAACCTGGCGCTCAACGCGGCTGACCGTCACTGGATCCCGGTGGAGCGCAACTGGCGTCTCAACGAGCGCCACTACGGCAAGCTGCAGGGCCTGAACAAGGCTGAGATCCGCGACGAGTACGGCGAGGAGCAGTTCATGACCTGGCGCCGCTCCTACGGCACCCCGCCGCCGGAGATCGACCCGGAGAACGAGTACTCCCAGACCCACGACCCGCGCTACGCCTTCCTCCCGGAGGTGCCGCGCACCGAGTGCCTCAAGGATGTTGTCGAGCGCTTCCTGCCGTACTACGTCGACGTCATCCTGCCGCAGGTGCTCGAAGGCAAGACCGTGATGATCGCCGCGCACGGCAACTCCCTGCGCGCGCTGGTCAAGTACCTGGACAACATTTCGGACGAAGACATTGCCGGGCTGAACATCCCGACCGGCATGCCGCTGGTCTACGAGATTGACGCGGACGGCAAGGTCCTCAACCCGGGCGGCACCTACCTGGACCCGGAGGCCGCCGCTGCCGGCGCCGCTGCCGTGGCAAACCAGGGGCAGAAGTAAGACCCTAAAGTTGTCTGCATGACCCCACTTATCGCCTTTTTCCTGGGCATCGCAGTCGCCGCGCTCGCCGCTCCACTCCTGCGGCGGGCGCTGCGTTGGCGCGAGCGCAACCGGGAGTACACGGCGGAGTCGGAGCCGCAGGCAAGCTCGATCAGCCAGATGTATCACCTGGCTATTCAGGGCTCCCCCACGGGTATCGCCGTCATGGAGCGCTCGGGGCGCGTCACGCTTTCCAACGCTCGCGCCCACGACATGTCCGTCGTGCACGACGGCACCGTGAACCCCGAGGTGTGGGCGGTGGCCGAGGAGGTCTTCGACGACCAAGAGGAGCACATCCTCGCCCTCGCCCTCCCGCAGCGCGCAACGGGCAGCCGGATTCGGAACGTGCGCGCCGTGATTAAGCCGCTCACGCTCACCCAGAACTCGTACGCCGTGGTCTACGTCACCGACGAATCCGAGAACGTGCGGATGGAAAACGCGCGCCGCGACTTCGTGGCCAACGTCTCCCACGAGCTGAAAACGCCGGTCGGCGGCATGGCGCTGCTTGCAGAGGCGCTCATGGAAGACCCCACGGACGCGGACATGGTCACCTACTTTGGCGCGAAGCTGCAAAAGGAAGCCCACCGGATGGGGGAGATGATCACAGACCTGATCTCCCTGTCCAAGCTGCAGGGCGCGGAGGCGCTCCCGGACATGAGCCCGGTGCGGGTGGACGAGATTATTGACGACGCAATCGAGCGCAACCACGTCGGCGCGGAAAACCGCTCGATCGAGCTCATCCGCGGGGAACGCACCGGGCTGCGCGTGATGGGGGACCGCCCCCTGCTCACCGCGGCCGTGTCCAACCTCGTTTCCAACGCGGTGAACTACTCGCCCGACGGCAAGCCGGTGAGCATCACCCAGAAGGTGGTGCGCGGCAACGTCCTGTACCTGCGCGTGACCGACCGCGGTATCGGCATCGCCCCCGAGGACCAGAAGCGCGTCTTCGAGCGCTTTTACCGGGTGGACAAGGCCCGTTCGCGCTCCACGGGCGGGACCGGCCTGGGCTTGGCCATTGTGAAGCACGTGGTGGCAAACCACGGGGGTAACATCAAACTATGGTCCCGGCCCGGAACGGGATCGACGTTCACCATTGAGCTGCCGATCTTCGACCCGGAGCAGGCCGCGGAGCGCGCGGAGCTCGAGCGCGCGGCCGCCGAATCGGAAGCGGCGGGCGAGCCAGCAGTGACGGCCAAGGGGCAGCCGAAGTCGGGCACGAACACCCCGGTGCGTAACGTCATGCGTCGAGTGAAAGCCAATAAGTAGGAAAGGGAAGACCTGTGACAACCATCCTGATCGTTGAAGACGAAGAATCTTTGGCTGATCCCCTGGCCTACCTCCTGCAAAAGGAAGGCTTTGACACGCTCGTGGCACAGGACGGGCCCAGCGCACTCGACCAGTTCGGCGACAACGACGTGGACCTGGTCCTCCTGGACCTCATGCTGCCGGGCATGTCCGGCACCGAGGTGTGCAAGTCGCTGCGCTCCGTCTCCTCGGTCCCGATCATCATGGTCACCGCCCGCGACACGGAGATTGACAAGGTCGTGGGCCTGGAGCTCGGCGCCGACGACTACGTGACCAAGCCGTACTCAACCCGCGAGCTCATCGCCCGCATCCGCGCCGTGCTGCGCCGCGGTGGCGAGACGGAGGAGGCGAAGCCGGCCGAGCAGGAGGTCCTCGTTGGCGGCCGCGTCAAGATGGACATTGAGCGGCACACAGTGCTTATCGACGGCACGCCCGTCCCCATGCCCCTCAAGGAGTTCGACCTCCTGGAGTACCTGATGCGCAACGCCGGCCGCGTCCTCACCCGCGGCCAGCTCATCGACCGGATCTGGGGCGCGGACTACGTCGGCGACACGAAGACGCTCGACGTCCACGTCAAGCGCCTGCGCACCAAGATCGAGGCGGAGCCGTCCAAGCCGAAGCTGCTGGTCACGGTCCGCGGCCTGGGCTACAAGTTCGAGGGCTAAGCCTGCTTCCGGGCCGCCGGGTGAACCGCTTTCGTCTCGGCGGGCAGCGCCGCGCGCGCCGCGCAGTGCTCCGCCACGATCTCGTAGGGCTTCTCGCCGATCAGCGCGGTGAGCTCGTCCTTCATGGACTGCCACACCGGCGTCGCCGAGCCGCTTCCGGTGGGGGTGTGGCAGCTGGGGGCGCTGGTGCACCACCAGTCGAAGTCCTCGCCGCCCCCGCCCCACTGGCGCCGGTCGTACTCTCCGATGGTGGTGCGCAGAATCTCCTCGCCGTCGGAGCGCTCCTCGTACTCGTCCTCGCGCGAGAACGGCACCTGCCAGCACACTTCCGGCTTGGAGCCGATGATGTTGCGGCCCTCCGCCATCGCCCACTGGTGCAGGGCGCACCCCGGCCCCGTCCCCTCCTTTGAACGGTTGGCAAAGATGCACGCGCCGTCGACCACGCGGGTCTTAATGTGCGGCCCGTCGTCCTCTTCCTCAGTGTCGTCCCATTCCAGCCACGGCTCCAGGATGGTCGGGTCGGCGTTGGCGATGTAGGAGTCGGTCTCGGCGGGCCGCAGCTGCCAGTACTTCGCCGGCATTTCCGCAACGGCGTTGTAGAGGTCGTCGCGGTCCGACTCGTCCGAGAGGTACGCGCCGTGGATGCAGCAGCCGACCACGGGGAAGCTCTCATCAATGCCCAGGCACTCGGGCGTGCCAAACCGGCACGACCAGGTGGATTCCAGCCAGGTCAGGTCGAGGCTGAAGTAGTGGGTGGGGTCGTCGGGGTGGACGAACTCGAACCATTCGTGCGGGAAGTCTGGGCGGGTTTCGTGCCCGGCCAGGATGGACTTTCCGGCCGGCGAGTCTGCGGGGAAACCGAGAAAAACTTGGTTCGAAGCTGGCTGATTCACACCTCAACACGGTAGACCCATTACCCTAGTGGTGTGCGATTAGGTGTATTAGATGTTGGCAGCAATACCGTCCACCTCGTGGCGGTAGATGCCCAGTCCGGCGGCCGCCCGACCCCGATGAGCGATTGGAAGCAGCCCCTGCGACTTGTGGAGCAGCTGGACGCGGACGGCAATATCGAGGACAAGGGCGTGAGCAAGCTTATCGACGCCGTGCAAGAGGCCAAGGACCTCTCCGACAAGCTCAAGTGCGATGAGTTGCTCGCGTTTGCCACCTCGGCGGTGCGCTCGGCGACTAACTCGGACGCGGTGCTGAAGAAGGTGGAGAAGAAGACCGGCGTGCAGCTGCGGGTCATCTCCGGCGAGGAAGAAGCTCGCTCCACCTTCCAAGCAGTCCGCCGCTGGTACGGCTGGTCCGCCGGTCGCATCACCAACCTGGACATCGGCGGCGGCTCCCTTGAGCTGTCCACCGGCACCGAAGAGGTGCCGGACCTGGCCGTGTCGCTCAACCTGGGTGCCGGCCGCCTGACCCACGAGTGGTTCGACACCGACCCGCCGGAGCGCAAGAAGATTAATGCGCTGCGCGATTTTATCGACGCCGAGCTCGCCGGCCCGGCCGACGAGTTCCGCGCGCTTGGCGAGGCCGGCCTGGCCGTCGGCACCTCCAAGACGTTCCGCTCCCTGGCCCGCCTCACGGGCGCCGCGCCCTCCTCGGCCGGGCCGTACGTGCAGCGCACACTCACCGCCCCGGGGCTGCGCCAGCTCATCGCCTTCATTTCCCGCATGACAGCGGCGGACCGCGCGGAGCTCGAGGGCATCAACTCGGACCGCTCCCACCAGATTGTCGCGGGTGCCCTGGTGGCCGAAGCCGCGATGCGTGCACTTAATCTTGATAAGTTAGAGATCTGTCCTTGGGCGTTGCGCGAAGGCGTCATTCTGAAGCGGATTGACCAGGGACTTGCCCCAGGAGATGACGAAGGAGACAACGCCTAATGTCTGAGGAACGGCAGCTGACCGTTGCGGAGCTTCTTGCCCGGGCCCAGCAGGACAACCCCGAGGCAGGCAAGCGCCGTCGGCGTCGCCGCAGCTTGGAAGACGGCGGCGTGTCTGTCGCGGAGCTCACCGGGTCCCTGAAGAAGGTCGAGGCGCGCCCGCCAGAGTCGAAGCACTCGAACGTGCCTATCGACGCACCCCCGCAGCCCCCCAAGGACGCGAAGCCGACCGGCGCTTCCGCCCCCGTCGAGGTGGTGAAGGTTTCGCCGGAGCCGGCGGAGCCGAAGCAGCCCGCGGAGCCGAAGCAGCCCGCGGAGCCGAAGGCGCCGTCCGCGGGCGACACCGCCGTCCTGCGGAAGGTCCCCGACGCGTCCGCCCCGAAGGTGGAGCCCAAGGCGGCCCCGAAAACTGAGCCCCAGGCTGCTGGCGCGTCGCGTCCGGTGCGTACCGAAGACACGTCGCAGATCCCGGTCGTCGCGCCGGAGCCGTCGGCAACCGCGCCCGTCGAGCCGCGCGAGGAGCGCCCCGTCGAGCCGGCACCGCCTGTCCAGTCGCCGGAAGCAGCGGAGGCAGCGGAGGTGGACGAGCCGGTTGACGAGGGCGTCAACCCCATCGTCCTGGTCCTGCTGGTGTTCGTCGGCGTCCTGCTCGGCGTGCTCGGCTTCCTCGCCTTCCAGTGGATCTGGGCGCACATGTCCACCATCCTCGCCGCGATCCTGGGCGTGGTCGCCGTTCTCGCCGTCATCTTCGGCGTGCGCGCGATGCGCACCGGCAAGGACGCGCTGACCGTCACAATGGCGGGCATTGCCGCCGTGGTCATGGCATTTGGGCCGGCGCTGATCTAGACGCCCCCCGCAGTACAAACCCTCCACTGAGCCCTCCACTGAGCGCAACTGCCGGTGGAGGGTTTAGTCTGTCCACCATGGAATCCACGACTGCACCCACGTTCCAGGGCAAGATTGCCATCCTCGGCGCCGGCAGTATCGGCGAGGCCCTGCTGTCCGGCCTGGTGGCCAGCGGCATCGACCCCAAACAGATCACGGCCACGAACCGCACGGCGGCGCGCCGCGACGAGCTCGCCGACCGCTACGGCGTCAACGTCACCGACGACAACAACGGCGCCGTCTCCGAATCGCAGGTGGCGTTCCTGTGCGTGAAGCCGGGCCAGATCCTCGGCCTCATCGAGGACATCAGCACCGACATCGCCGATTCCGACTCCGCTACGGTGCTGGTCTCCATGGCCGCGGGCATCTCGCTGCAGGCGATGGAGGAGGCCGTCTCGGCCGCGGGCACCCCGATCGTGCGCGTGATGCCCAACACCCCGATGCTGGTGGGCAAGGGCGTGCTCGCCGCGGCGTTCGGCCGCTTCGTTGACGACGAGCAGCACGCCGCGATCAGCGAGCTGCTCTCCGCGGCCGGCAAGCTCGTCGAGGTCAAGGAGAAGCAGATGGATGCGGTCACCGCGCTCTCGGGCTCCGGCCCCGCCTATTTCTTCCTGGTCGCAGAGGCGCTTGTCGACGCCGGCGTGTCCCTCGGCCTGCCCCGCGACCTCGCCACCGAGCTCGCTTCCGCCACGGCCGCCGGCGCCGGCGCGATGCTGGAGGGGGAGCAGACGCCGACCGAGCTGCGGGCCGGGGTGTCCTCGCCGGCCGGGACGACGGTGGCGGCCATCCGGGAGCTCGAGGAGTCCGGGCTGCGCGGCGCGTTCTACCGGGCGACGGAGGCCTGCGCGAACCGTTCCGCGGAGATCGGGTGATGGTGTGTGGGGGTGGGTGTGGCGTCGATAGGCACCCTGCGTCCCACTCTTCACACCAATGACGCGGCGTCTCTGGGGACTCACAGAAAAATTTTGGCACTCAGGTCGCATTCGGCCCTGGTTTCACGATAGTCTGGTTCAGGCACGTGCGTGTTCGTCCTGTGGGAGGGGAAGCCTACAGCGCGACCGTGCTGAAGGGTTAAGTATTTTATGGCAAACGAAGACAAAGGTAAGTTCCTGACAGTCGCAGAGGTCGCAGAGATCATGCGCGTCTCCAAGATGACGGTGTACCGCCTCGTGCACTCCGGCGAGCTGCCGGCCGTGCGCGTGGGTCGGTCGTTCCGTGTGAACGAGGGCGCGGTGAATGAGTACCTGGAGTCCTCCGTCTACGACGTGGGATAACGCCCTTGCGTTGCAACCGGCGCCGCTCGCTTCCAGTCAAGGCGGGTGGCGCCGGATTTTTTGGTCGGACACGCGGCGGGCTGTATGCTGTCAACCATTGATGTCGGCGCACGCCCTGCGGAGTGTGCACCTCACGCCGGCCCGTTCGCCCCGCTTGGCGGGGTGGCGGTCGCGCTGACAGGCACTGTACGTACACCAAGGAAACGAGGAAGCCCCATGGGTTCTGTGATCAAGAAGCGCCGCAAGCGCATGTCCAAGAAGAAGCACCGCAAGATGCTGCGCCGCACCCGCGTTCAGCGTCGTAAGCTGGGCAAGTAGGCCTTGCCGGCCCGCACCCGTTCCCGTTGGGGCGGGTGCTTTTTCGTGCCCGCGCACCTGTGCCGGGTGGGGTGCGGCCTAGCTGACGAAGACCGGATGACGAAGATGCGAGAGGTTAGTCGCATCTTCGTCATGGCCGTCTCGTCATCCTTCAGGAGCCGCATCAGTATGGTCGGCGCCCCGCCTCGCCGCGGCCACACCCGCCACACCGGCAACCGTGACCGCACCCGCAACGCCCAGCGCCACGCGGCTGCGCGCCAGCTTGCGCAGCGGCCGGTACTCGCGCACCGCCCACCCGGCTGCGCGGGCGTGGCGGCGCAGCGCCCGGTCCGGGTTCACCGCCACCGGCACCCCGACCATGCCGAGCATGGGCAGGTCATTGATGCTGTCCGAATAGGCCGTGCATTTGTCCAGGTCAAGGCGCTGGATCGCGGCAAGCGCCGCCACCGCGTGCTTCTTGCCGGGGCCGTGCAGGATGTCGCCGACCAGCCGCCCCGTGAACACCCCGTCCTGCTCCTCCGCGACGGTGCCCAGCGCGCCGGTGAAGCCGAGCCGCTTCGCCAGCGCCTGGCCGATCTGCACGGGCGTGGCGGAGACCAGCCACACCTGCTGGCCCGCGGCGATGTGCATGCTGGCCAGCTCGATCGTGTCCTGGTACGCCTTGTCCAGCATCTGGCGCTCCACGATCTCCTGGCACAGCGCCTTAAGCTCGTCGACGCGCTTGCCTTTCACAATCCCCAGCGCCTGCTCGCGCCCCGCGGCGATGTCCGAGTGGCTCTCCGCACCGCGCAGCCGGTACCGGATCTGCTTGAGCAGGGCCGGGAACAGCTCGCCGGCGGTGATGAAGCGCCGTCTCGCCAGCCCCTCGGCGAGCAGGATGAGCGAGGAGCCCTGGATGAGGGTGTTGTCCACGTCAAAGAACGCGGCGGCCTCGGTGTCCTGCGGCACGTCCGGGTCCGGCGGGGTGATGGTGGGGGTGCCGGCGGTGTTGAAGGCGCCGCCGACGGAGTCGATGCCGAGCGAGAAATCGTCGATAGTCAGCCCGAACGTTTCCTCGATGGCGGCCGCCGCGGCGGCTTCGCCGGCAGTGCGTTGGGCGGAGGCGTCGAGCGGGGGCAGGGCGAGTTCCTCCAGGAAGCGCCGGAAGTTTCCGTGGGAGACGGACCAGTACGCGAGCAGATCGCGGTGTTCGGTCATGTCCTGCCTTTCGCGGTCGGGGGTGCGCGTGAGATAGCTTGGAACTTTGGAATATCGTACCGCTTGGGTTTCCGTGGAGAGGGAGTGACCAAACGTGAAGAGGGTCGAGCTCATGGTGCGCGAGGGCTGCGGGTCGTGCGACCGCGTCGCCGCGCAAATCCGCCCGCTCGTGGCAGAGTGCGGCGCGGAGCTTTCGCTTATCGACGTCGACGCCAACCCCGACAACGCCGCCGAGTACGGTGACCGCGTCCCCGTCGTGGTGATCGACGGCGAGGAGTTCGCCTGCTGGGAGGTAGACTCGGACGACCTCGTCGCGGAACTCAGGTCGTAGCGGGGTATCCTTTAGTTTGATTTTTTCTGGATTTGGCTGGATTGCTGGAGTGATTGTGTGAGTGTGCTCGTCGTAGGGATGTCGCACCGTTCTGCGCCGGTGGCGCTGCTGGAGCGGCTGAGTATGGACGAGACGGTGCAGCACGACACGGCGACGGCGCTGGTGTCCCGGCCCGCACTGACGGAAGCGATGATCATCTCCACCTGCAACCGTCTCGAGGTCTACACCGTGGCTACCGCCTTCCACGCCGGGGTCGAGGACGTGCTGCACGTGCTCGCGGACGTCTCGGGCGTGCCCGAGGCGGAGCTGCGCGGCTACCTCTACGTGCGCTACGCCGACGCCGCTGCGGAGCACATGTTTACCGTGGCCGCGGGGCTGGACTCCATGGTGGTGGGGGAGCAGCAGATCATCGGCCAGGTGCGCTCCGCCTACTCGGACGCCGCCGAGCGCGGCACCGTCGGCCCGGCCCTGCACTCGCTGGCGCAGACCGCACTGCACACCGGCAAGCGCGTGCACAGCGAGACTGCGATTGATGATTCCGGCGCGTCCATGGTCACGCTCGGCCTGGACCAGGCCATGCGCGAGATGGAACGAGAGGACTTCTCCGGCACCACCGCCCTGGTCCTGGGGGCGGGCGCGATGAGCTCGCTGGCCGCCACCCACCTGGGCAAGCGCGGCGTGGACAAGCTGATCATTGCGAACCGGACGCGCTCGCGCGCTGAGCGCGTGGCCGAGCACGCCCGGGAGGCGGGCGTTGCCGCGGAGGTCGTGGACTTCAACGCCCGCGCCGGCGCCATCGGTCGGGCGGACATCACCGTCTCCGCCACGGCGTCGGACGACTTCACCATCACCCCCGAGGACCTGTCCGGCCCGACCGTGCTGGTGGACCTTTCCCTGCCGCGCGACATCGATGACGCCGTCACCGAGCGCGACGGCGTGCGTCTGATCAACATCGAGTCACTGCGCGCGACGTTGCGCGACAACGACAGCGAGGATTCCCGCGCGCTGCAGCAGGCGGAGGCCATCGTGCGCGAGGAGGTCGAGGAGTTCAGCTCGGAGCAGCGCGTCCGCGACGTCGCGCCGGCGGTGACGCGGCTGCGCAAGACGGCCGCGGAGGTGCAGGCGCAGGAGCTCGAACGGCTGCGCACGCGCCTGCCCAACCTCTCCGAGGAGGAGTTTGACCAGGTTGGTAGGGCGGTGAAGCGTGTCGTCGATAAGCTTCTGCACACGCCGACGGTGAAGATTAAGGAGCTCGCCGCATCCTCCGAGACGGTGAGTGTAGAAATGGCGATCGAGGAGCTGTTCGGGCTCGGGCGATCCTCGGTGGCGGTGGACGCGCAGCGCCTGCCGCGGCCGGACGAACTGCAGGCGAAGGAGAACTGATGCTCAAGATTGGTACACGCGGGTCCCACCTGGCCACCACGCAGGCTGGCCACGTGCGCGACGCGCTGATCGCGGGCGGCGCTGAGGCGGAACTGCATATCGTGACCACCGCCGGCGACCTGAATATGTCGCCCGTCGAGCGCATCGGCGTCGGCGTGTTCACCACCGCGCTTCGCGACGCCCTCGCGTCCGGCGAAGTTGACGTGGCCGTCCACTCGTTCAAGGACCTCCCCACGGCTGGCGACGCCCGCCTCCACCTCGTCACCCCGGAGCGCGAGGACAACCGCGAAGCGCTCATCGCGCGCGACGGGCTGACGCTCGCGCAGCTGCCGCAGGGCGCCAAGGTGGGCACCTCGGCGCCGCGGCGCGTCTCGCAGCTGCGGTCGCTGCGCCCCGACCTGGACATTCGCCCGCTCCGCGGCAACATTGAGACCCGCATGAGCTACGTCGAGCGCGGCGAGCTGGACGCGATCATCCTCGCCTACGCGGGGCTGTGCCGCGGCGGGTACGCCGAGCGCGCCACCGAGGTGTTCGGCCCGGCCACACTCATGCCTGCCCCGGCGCAGGGTGCGCTGGCAGTGGAGTGCCGGGCGGACGACGCGGCGACGCGCGCAGCGCTCGACGCACTTGTCAGTGCGGAGGCGACCGCGTGCGCCGCCGCCGAGCGCCAGGTGCTGGCCACCCTCGAGGCGGGCTGCACCGCCCCGGTCGCGGCGTACGCGGAACTGGGGGAGCACGGCGCGCTGACGCTCCACGCTGGCGTCTTCGCCGTGGACGGCTCCGCGCAGCTGGTGGAGACGTTGACCGGCACCGATGCCGCGGCGCTGGGGCGCGAGGCCGCCGAGAAGCTGCTCGAGCGCGGGGCCGCGGACATCATGGAGTAAGACGCGGGTTTGGTTTTCGGGCCGCTTCCATCTTAAGGTGTAACTACCATACGTCGGATTGCCCCGGCGCAACTGGGTCCCATGGGGAGGGCGCGCCTTGCTGCGCGCAGCCCGCACTGAGCGTCCTGTTGCGCCGAGGCTACTGTTTTGCGCCTTAGAAAAGATCGTTCTATGACATTGCCCTCGCTTACGCCCCCACCGGGGAAGGTCATCTTCGTCGGTGCAGGCCCGGGCAACCCTGATCTGCTTACCGTCCGCGCACGCGAGGTGATGGAAACTAATTCTATCGCCCTCGTTGATCCGGACGTCGCTCAGGGTGCCCGAGACGTCGTCGCCGCTAAACTGCCTGTTCCCAAGGCTAAAATGCAGGCCGCCGACGAGGCGTACGCGCGCATGGTCGCGGAAGCGAAGGAAGCGGGTGCGCGCCGAAAGCCGCCGCGCCCGGACGACCCGACCGCGGCCGAGGTAGAGGAGCTCGCGCTGTCCGCCGACACCATCGTGGAGGCCGTGCAGCGCGCCCTGGGTGAGGCCGCAGCGTCCATCGAGCGCGGCGAGGCCGGAGACGGCGACGTGGTCCGCCTGGTCCGCGGCAACCCGCTGACCCGCGACGCGGTGATGGAGGAGATCTCCGCCGTCGCCGCCGCGGGCATCGAGTTCCAGGTCGTGCCGGGCATGAGCCTGCCGTCCACGGTGCCGTCGTTTGCGGGCATCGCGCTCGGCTCCACCTACACCGAGGCGGACCTGACCTCCGGTATCGAAGGCATCGATTTTGACCAGCTGGCGTCCGCGCCGCAGCCGCTGGTGCTGCAGGCGGAGCAGGAGCAGCTGGCCGAGATCGCCGACGCGCTCATGGAACGCGGCTTCGGACCGTCCACGCCGGTCGCGGTGACGACCCACGGCACGACGCGCCTGCAGCGCACCGTCGACGCCACCCTGGAAACCCTGGGCAAGCTGGACGCCGACCTGCCCGGATCCCTCGTGGTCACGCTCGGCGCGGTGGCGGATGACCGCTCGAAGTACTCGTGGTGGGAGAACCGCCCCCTCTACGGCTGGCGCGTCCTCGTGCCGCGCGCGAAGGAGCAGGCCGGGCCGATGAACGCCCGCCTGAGCTCCTACGGCGCGATCCCGCAGTCCGTCCCCACCATTTCTATGGAGCCGCCGCGCAACCCGGCGCAGATGGACCGCGCGATCAAGGGCATCGTGGAGGGCCGCTACCAGTGGGTCCTCTTCACCTCCGTCAACGCCGTGAACGCGGTGTGGAAGAAGTTTGCGCAGCTGGGCCTGGACGCCCGCTCCTTCGCCGGCGTCCACCTGGGCGCGGTGGGGCAGAAGACGGCGGACGCGCTGCGCGCCCGCGGCATGTTCCCCGAGCTGGTACCGCACCGCACGAAGCAGAACGCGGCCGGGATGGTGGAGATCTTCCCCGAGTACGTCGAGGACATCGACCCCGTCAGCCGCGTGCTGCTGCCGCGCGCCGACCTCGGCTCCGACCTGCTCGTCGACGGCCTGAAGGAGAAGGGCTGGGAGGTCGACGACGTGGTGGCGTACCGCACGGTGCGCGCCGCCCCGCCGGCGCCCGAGACCCGCGACCTGATTAAGACGGGCGGCTTCGACGCCGTCTGCTTCACCTCCGCGTCCACGGTGAAGAACCTCGTGGGCATTGCGGGCAAGCCACACCAGCGCACCATCATCGCCTGCATCGGCCCGAGCACCGCGGCCGAGGCGAAAGAGCAGGGGCTGCGCGTGGACGTGGTGCCCGAGGTGGCAGACGTGCCTTCGCTTATCGACGCCCTCGCGAACCACGTTGCCAACCTGCGTGCCGCCGGCCAGCTCCCGCCCCCGCGGAAGAAGCGCCGCACCCGCCGCAAGCCCGTGGCCAAAGCGTCCGGCGAGTAGGTACGCACGGCCACGGGGCCTATGATGGTGGCCATGTCTACCTACGATTTGCCCCGCCGTCCCCGCCGCCTCCGCCAAAACGCCGCGATGCGCGCGTTGACTGCGGAGACGCGCTTGCACCCAGCGGACTTCATTCTCCCGATGTTTGTGGCCGACGGCATCGAGGAAAAGCGCGAGATCACGTCCATGCCGGGCGTGTACCAGCACACCACGGACTCCCTCAAGGCACTGTGCCACGAGGCGCTCGAGGCCGGCGTGAAGTGCATTGACCTGTTCGGCGTGCCCCTGGACGAGGACAAGGACGCCACCGGCTCCGTCGCCTGGGACCCCGAGGGCGTGCTCAATCGTAACCTGCGCGCGCTGCGCGAGGAGTTTGGCAACGACCTGCTCATCATGGCGGATACCTGCCTGGACGAGTTCACCGACCACGGCCACTGCGGCGCCCTGAGCACGGACCGCTACGGCAACCAGTTCGTGGACAATGACGCCACGCTGCCGCTCTACGCCCAGATGGCTGTCTCCCAGGCGGAGGCGGGCGCGCACATCGTGAGCCCGTCCGGCATGATGGACGGCCAGATCGCCGTTATCCGCGAGGCCCTCGACCAGGCCGGCCACCAGGACGTGGCCATCATGGCGTACTCCGCCAAGTACGCGTCGAAGTTCTTCGGCCCGTTCCGCGACGCCGTCGGCTCCTCCCTCCAGGGCGACCGCCGCACCTACCAGCAGGACCCGGCCAACATCCGCGAGTCGCTGCTGGAGACGGAGCTGGACCTCGACGAGGGCGCGGACTTTGTCATGGTGAAGCCGGCCCTGCCGTACCTGGACGTGCTGAGCCAGGTCGCCGAGATTTCCCCGGTGCCGGTGGCCGCCTACCAGGTCTCCGGCGAGTACGCGATGATGGTCGCCGCCGGCCGCAACGGCTGGATCGACTTCGAGGCAACGATGATGGAGTCGCTAATGTCCATCAAGCGCGCCGGCGCGGACCAGATTCTGACCTACTACGCCATCGAGGCAGCAAAGGAACTGAAGTAGCGTTTATGGTTAGCCTTCCCCCGACGCCCCAGCGGGCACCGGAGCAGCGCCCGATGCCGGGCGGAGGAGCGTCGTCAAGCACTTCGATGCCCGAGGCCGTGCGCCTCATGGTCGCGTGCTGGGCGGTGATGATCGGCGGCGAGCTGATTCACCAGATCCTCACCGTGGTCATGACAGTGCTGGATCCCGCCCCGCTGCGCGAGAGCGCCAAGGAGGCGGCGAAGGGCCAGGATCTCAGCGACGCCATGCTCAACCTCGGCATCTACGGCTCGGTTGTGCTCATGGCGCTGATCCAGCTCCTCATCCTGGCCGGGTTTGCCGTCGCGCTGCGCATGGTGGCCAACCGGGGGAAGCGCGCGGCGGCGGCGCGGCGCCTCCTGCAGATCTTTGCCACCTTCTTCGCGCTGCGCATGGTCACGCTGTACATGATGTCGCCGGGGTCCACGGCGGTGCCGATCGCGCTGTACGGGGCGGACGGCGTCGTGCAAATCATCCTCGGCGTGGCGGGCGCGATGGGACTGTTCTACGCTTCGCAGAAGGACTCGGGGGACTGGGTAGAGCCGCCGGCGCACCAATCTCCGCAACAGCCACAGCACGACGATCCCGCGGGTAAACAGTAAAGGAGCAACCGATGGCCGGAATGTTTCCCACCTTCGTTGCAGACCCGAACGACCCCAACCGCCGCTACACCGGCAAGGTCGGCGAGGCCTGGCCCGGCCAGTTGCGCGCCGGGTACTACGCAGCGCTGGCCGGCGCCGTGCTGCTGCTGTTGTTCGGCATGCTCATGCTGGCCAGCGGCGCGCCGAAGGACGCGGACGCCGAGTTCGCGGACGCGTTTGCGCGCAACATGCGCATCGTCGCCTGGTGCAACATCGTCCTCGCCCTGGTGATCGCGGGGTGCGCCTCCTACTTTGCGCGCGGCTCCAAGACAGCGCGGCGCGTGTTTGCCATCGCCGCCGCCGTGGCGATCTTCCTCAACCTGGCCGGGTTCTTCCTCAACGTGGCGGGCTGGGGCGTGTTCGCGGTAGTGATCCTACTGGTCGCCGCGCTGTTCTTCGCGTTCCGCCCCGCCGCGAACGCGTTTGTGGACGAGCGCAGCGGCTCCCCCTGGCGGGGCGTGGACTAGCGCGAGGGATTCAGCATGTCAGAGCAGACTCAGCAACAGACGGCTGCGCTCGAGCAGACCATTGTGGCCGCCCGCGAGGCGGCGAAGGAATGCGGCGTGGACCTGGACTCGCCCCGGATCGGGGCGGATGGCAACCCGCAGTACCCGAACACCTCTTTCGCCTTCGAGCTCGACGGGCTCGAGGACGGACCACAGCTCAAAGACATCGAGGCGGCGCTGGAGGAGCTGGACGGCGTCGCCGCGCGCCTGGTGTACTCGACCAAGACGGCGTGGATCACCGCGCCGAGCACTACGCCGATCGCGGACCTCGAGGCCGTGTTCGCGCGCTTCGGCGTGAGCGCCCGGCTCACGGATTCCACGCTGCGCCGCAGGGTGCTCGGCCGGGCGGCGGCCGCGCGTCCGGTGCCGCGGCGGGGTGTGCGGGGGCTGAGCGGGAGGCGTCGAAAGTTGCGCCACGACGAGCTGGTCAGCCTGCGCCGCGCCCGCGCGCAGGGGTTCGTGGACTCGGCGTCGCGCGCCGCGCGCGCCCGGGAAAACGAGGACGTCCTGTTCACCGCCCGCGACCTGGTCACGCCGGTGCGGATGTGGTTAGCAATCGTGCTGACGCTCCCGGTGCTGCTCCTCACGTACGTCTCCGACCTGCAGTTTGACGGCTGGCAGTGGGCGTGCTTCGCGCTGACCACCCCGGTCGCACTGTGGTGTGCGTTCCCCTTCCACCGCGCGATGGCGGGCGGCGTGCGCCGCGGCATCTCGGCGCTGGACGGTGCAAGTTCCATCGCCATCCTCGCCGCCTACTTCTGGTCCGCCGCCGTGCTGCTGTTCACGCCGGCGGGGGAGCTCAACTGGCGCAACTACGGCAGCTGGGTCCCGCTCACCATGGTGGAGGAGCCCGGCCTGTTTTTCGAGGTCGCCTGCACCATCACCTCGCTCCTCCTCGTCGGCCGCTTCTTCAGCATGCGCGTGCGCCCGCACCTGCAGGAGGACCTCTCCGGCCGTGTCCCCGACGCGGAGTCGACCTACATGGTCCGCCGCCGCTCGCGCACGGGCAAGGTCATCGAGGAGCCGCTGCCCGCCGCCGAGATCAACCGAGGCGACGACATTGTCATCCTCCCGGGCGCGATCATCCCCGCCGATGGCGAGGTGGTCGGCGGTTGCGGAACGCTCGAGCAGGAGCTTATCGACGCCCACGAGTCCCCCACCCTCAAAGTGGGCAGCCACGTCTACGCGGGATCGGTGCTGCGCAAGGGGAAGGTGAAGATCCGCGTCTCCCGGGTCGGCCACGCGACCCGGCTGGCCTCGGTCAACCGCTGGCTGGAGCGCGCCTCGGAGCACCAGAACGCGACGACGATGGTGTCCACCCGCGCCGCGGGCATGCTCATCCCGGTGGCGTACGTGCTGGCGGTGCTGGACTTCGGCCTGTGGCTGCTGTTCACGGGGAACCTCAACGCGGCGTTTTCCACGGCGCTGGCGATCCTGGCGGTGGTCGCGCCGGTGGCGCTGGCGATCTCGACCGCGCTGGCCATCCGCCTGGGCATCGAGTCGGCGGCGCGCAACGGCATCCTGGTTCGCGACGGCTCCACCTTCCGCACCCTGGAGGCCACCGACGTGGCCGTGTTCAACCGGGTGGGCACCCTGGTGGAGCCGAAGATGAAGGTGGAGACGGTCACCGCGGAGATCGGCGAGGACCCGGTTTTGGTGCTGGGGATCGCGGGCGCGCTGTCGGTGGAGTCGGATCACCCGGCGTCGCGTGCGATTGTGAAGGCGGCGCGCGAGGCCCGCGACAAGCGCGACAAGGACGCGGGCGGGCCGACCTGGTTCGAGCTGGCCAACGAGGACACGACCCCGGACGGCTCGGTGCGCGGCCGCGTCACGCTGACCTACGAGGACCAGCGGACAGAAAACCTGGACGCCATCTTGTGGCGGCCCACGAACCTGTCGCAGCTGCAAGGCCGACTCTCCCTGGCCGCCACGGCCGGCGGCACCCCCGTCGTCGTGCGCTGGAAGGGCCGCGACCGCGGCGTCATCACCCTGTACGACCCACCGAAGGCGGACGCCACCAGCGCGATTGACCGGCTGGAATCCATCGGCGTGGAGACCATCATGCTCACGCGCGATACGTACCCGGTGGCGCGCCGCTTCGCCGACTTCCTCGGCATGTCCCGCGTGCTCGCGGGCATCACCGCCCCAGACAAGCCGCACGCGGTGCGCGCGCTGCACACCAAGGGCGCGACCGTCGCCATGGTGGGCGACCACAGTGCGGTGCGCACCCTGCGCGTCGCGGACGTGAGCATCCTGTACGCCGACGACGCCCTGCTGGGCGCGAACACGGGCAAGGTGGAGGAGAAGTGCAACGTGCTCCTCCTGCGTCGGGACGTCACGGCGGTGCCGCAGCTGGTGGAGCTTGCGCGCCGGGTGTGCCGCACCATCGACTCGAACATGGTGATCGCCTGGACCTATAACGCGGTCGCGATCCTGCTGGCCATCGCCGGTGTGCTGCCCCCGGTCGGGGCCACGCTGCTCATGCTGGGCAGCTCCCTGGTCATCGAGTTGCGCTCGGTGCGCGTGCGCCATTTCCCGGCCTGATTTCTACCGCGTAGGCTGGGAAACCATGACCAGACGCGACCTTTCCTCCGCTCCGCTCATCGAGGCCGCCAATGGCCGCACCCCGTCGCGCACCCCGGTGTGGTTCATGCGCCAGGCGGGCCGTTCACTGCCCGAGTACCGGAAGGTGCGCGAGGGTATCCCGATGCTGGACTCCTGCTTCATGCCGGAGCTGCTCGCGGAGATCACGCTCCAGCCGGTGCGCCGCCACGACGTGGACGCGGCCATCCTCTTTTCCGACATCGTTGTCCCGCTCAAGGCGGCGGGCGTGGGCGTGGAGATCGTCCCGGGCCGCGGCCCGGTGATGGACGCGCCGGTGCGCTCGCTGGCGGACGTGCAGCACCTGCCGATCCTGGACCACACGGTGGACGAGGTCGCCGAGGGCATCCGCATCATCCTGGACGAGCTCACCGATACCCAGGCGCTCATCGGCTTCGTCGGCGCACCGTTCACCCTGGCCAGCTACCTCATCGAGGGCGGACCGAGCAAGAACCACGAGACCACGAAGGCGATGATGCACGCCGAGCCGGAGACGTGGCACGCGCTCATGCGCCGCCTGGTGCCCACCATCATCACGTTCCTGCGCACCCAGGTCGAGGCGGGGATCGACGCCATGCAGCTGTTCGACTCGTGGGCCGGCTTCCTCACGGAGCGCGACTACCGCGAGTTCGTCCTGCCGTACTCCACGGAAATCCTGGAATCAGTCGCGGGGGAGATCCCGCGCATCCACTTCGGCGTCTCCACCGGCGAGCTCCTCGGCGCGATGAGCGAGGCCGGCAGCGAGGTCATGGGCGTGGATTGGCGCGTCCCACTCGACCGCGCCGCCACGCGCTTCGCCTCCCCCCGCGTCCTGCAGGGCAATTTGGACCCGGCGATGCTGTTCGCCGGCGAGGAGGTCGTCGCCCGCGAGGTCGCCCGCATCAAGGGTGAGGCGGAGCAGGCGCTTATCGACGGCCACGCCACCGGCCACATCTTCAACCTCGGCCACGGCGTCCTGCCCACCACGGACCCGGACGCCATCACCAACGCCGTACGGCTTATTCACGACACTCACAGCACGGAGGCTTAAATGCACATCGCCATCATCGGCGCCGGACTCGCCGGCCTGACCTGCGCCTACGAACTGCGCGGCAGCGGGCACGAGGTGGACGTCTACGAGGCCACCGACCGCATCGGCGGCAAGCTCTACACCGTCGCGTTCGAGGGCGGCCCCACCGACATGGGCGCCGAGGCGTTCCTGTCACGCCGGGTCGACGCGGTCGAGTTCTTCACCGAGCTGGGGGTGGGGGACTCGCTCGTCGCGCCGTCCGGCCTCGGTTCGCTGGTGTACGTGGACGGCGAGGCGCGCCCGCTGCCGCGGGGCGGTGTGATGGGGATCCCGGCGGCGTCGGCAAGCGTTGCCCACCTTGTGAGCGAGGAGACCGCCGCGCGCATCGACGCCGAAGGCGACGCCCCCGGCTTCGACTGGGAGATCGGCGGCGACGTGAGCGTGGGCGCGCTGGTGCGCGAGCGCTATGGCGACGAGGTGGTGGACCACATCGTGACGTCGCTGCTCGGCGGGGTGTACTCGTGCAGCGCCGACGACCTGGGTGTGCGCGCGACCATCCCGCAGCTGGCCGAGGAGCTGGACCGCCTGGCGGAGCGGGGGCCGGTGCACCTGTCGGAGGCCGTGCGCAACCTGGAGCAGGTGCGCAAGGAGCTGCCGACCGGCCAGGGCCCCGTGTTCAGCGCGTTCCGCGAGGGCTACCAGGAGGCGTACGAGGCGCTGGCGGAGCAGTCCGGCGCGAAGATCTACATCGACGCATTCATCTCCGCGATCACGCGCGAGGGCGAGGGCTACCGCCTCAAGGGCGGGGAGGACGCGGTGTACGACCGCGTGGTGCTCGCCGTGCCCGCGCCGACGGCCGCGATGCTGCTGAAGCAGGTGGAGCCGGAGGTGGCGGCCACGCTCGCGCCGATCAAGCTGGCCAACTCGGCGGTGGTGGGCATGCGCTTTGCTACCGACGACGGCCTGCCCCAAAATTCGGGCGTCCTGGTTGCCGCGGGCGCGGAGGATGTGCACGCGAAGGCGTTCACGCTCTCCTCGCGCAAATGGCCGCACCTGGCCGAGCGCGGCGGGGCGCTCGTGCGCGCCAGCTTCGGCCGCTTCGGCGACGACGTGGCGATCCGCGCCTCCGAGGACGACCTGGTGGACTGGGCGCTCGATGACCTGCAGACTGTCACCGGCTTCGACGGCCGCGAGGCCGGCCTGGAGGAGATCTTTGTCCAGCGCTGGTTCGGCGGGCTGCCGCGCTTTGATGAGCACCACCTCGCCACCGTGGACAAGGCGCTGGCGCAGCTGCGCGAGTCCGGCTCCGGCATTGCCGTCACCGGCGCGTGGGTCGGCGGCGTGGGCGTGCCCGCCGTGATCGCGAACGCGCGCGAAACTGCGCGGGGTCTGGGGAAAGACTGCTAACCTGCTGGGTATGCAGAAAACTCTTGGACTTGTGCTGGCCGCGAGCTGTTCGGCGGCGTTGGTTGTTGCGCCTCCGGCGGTGGCTGAGGACGCGGCGTCGGTGTCGCAGGAGCGCTGTGTCGCGCTGCGCACCGCTGTACACGACGCGACCGACGCGCTGCGCTCCGCCGAGGCGCGCGACCGCGAGGCGCAGCAGGCGCTGGACGCGGCGCAGCGCGATGTCGACGCTGCGGAGCAGGAGCGCACGGCGAGCGCGAACCTGGTCAAGGATGCGCAGCGTGCGCTCGACAGCGCGACCCAGGACCGCGACGCCGCGCAGACCGCGGTGCCGGAAGGCGTGACGGTCGACTCGGCCGGGGCGGCACTCACGCAGGCAAAGGCGCGCGCCGAGGAGGCACGCGCTGCGCTGGAGGCAAGCAAGGCCGAGGCGCGGGCACAGTTCGACCGGGGCTCGCTCGGATTCTTCGAAGCGATGGGGGCCAACGACGCCGTCGCGGAGCTGCACACCGACTACCGCTTTGACAAGGTCGATGAGGTGACCGGGCAGACCGGGTACCGGATCGCGGACGATACGAACATCGGCGCCAAAGGTGACGCGACGCACCTGGATAACATGAAGGCGGCGATCGAATGGTTGCCGGAGGCGAACGAGCTGCGCCAACGCGAGGGCCGGGATGCCTTGCCCGTGTCGGATTTCTTGATGGCGCAGGCGCAGGTGAACATCAACTGGTCGCAGCAGCTGCCGCGCGGCCACTCTCACAACGGGTGGGATAACTTGTCGTGGAACGCGGAGAACCCGTTCGACGGGTGGTTCCACGAGGAGCGCCCTAAGTACTTCGAGGCCGTGGAGCAGGGGCGCGACCCCTTCGCCGCGGGCGCCGGCCACTACATGGCCTTGGTGAACCCACAGATGCGCGCGACCGGTTTCGCGGTGAACACGGAGGAGTTCCTCTACCACGGCTTTACGTGGCGCGTCGCGCACGCACAGACGTTCGCTCACCTCACAGTGGAGGGGCCGACGTATTCGGTAGAGGAGTACACCGAGCGCTTCAACACCTACTACGACGAGCTCGTCCGCGCCGTGAACAAGGGCGATGCGCAGAAGCAGGAGGCACTCGAGCAGCGCGAGGCTGCCGTGGCCCAAGCGGAGGACACGCTTACGGCGGCGCGGGCGCTGCGTGCCGCCGAACAGGCCGTGGCGAAGCGCGCGCAGGAACTCGAGGCAGCGAAGCAGGAGCAGTCGGCGCGCCAGGCCGCGGCCGACGAGGCCCTGGCGGCTGCGAAGCGCTCGCTGGGCGAGGCGACGCAGGCCGCCGAGGCCGCACAGGTGGCCGTCAAGGAGGCCCGCGCGAACGCCGCGGAGGCCACGGCCGAGTACGAGCCCATGAAGGGGGAGTGCGCGCCGGCGGCCGGTGAGCAGAAGGATGGCTCGTCGACGGGCGGCATCATCGCCGCCGTGGTGCTCGGCCTGCTGGCAGTCGTGGGAATTGCGGTGGCGTCGAACCCTGCGCTGCTGAATATGTTGTAACTCGGTAGACTTCACGTCTATGTCGAGTGAGGACGCGGACGGCGAGGGCAAAGTCCAACAGCACACCCCGGAATCGGAACCGGAGTGGTGGGATCAGCCAGGCATGCCCTGGAACGAAAAGCCCACCAAGGCGGACTACTGGTGCCTGGGCTGGTTCGGCTTCATCGGTATTTTCGGCCTCGCGCTCATTCCGTTCCGCGCCTGGCTGCTGGGCCTGGACCCGCCGATCATGCTGGCGTTGACGGGCTCGAGGATTGGCGCGGCGTCGACAGGCGCCCTGGCCTCGGTGGGTGAGGCGCAGCACTGGCTGCTGTACCTGCTCATCGGCTCGATCGTGGCGATCAAGTTCGACTGGGTGTACTGGTGGGCCGGCAAGCTGTGGGGGCGCGGCATCCTGGACGTGCAGGCGCAGAATTCCAAGCGCGCGGCGAAGAACATCGCGCGCGTGGAGCGGTGGGGGATGAAGCTGGGCTGGCTGGGCATTTTCCTGGCGTACGTGCCCATCCCGCTGCCGATCGCGTTCGTGGTTTTCGTGCTTATGGGCATGACTGAGATGCCGCTGTGGAAGTTCATGCTCCTGGACTTCGTGTCCAAGACGCTCTGGTCGCTGGGCTACGTCGCGCTCGGCTGGTGGATCGGCGAGCCCGTGGTGTACGTGCTGGAGCAGTACGCGCGCGTGGCCAATTGGATCGCGATTGGCCTGCTCGTGGTCATCTTCGTCGGGGCGATGCGCCGGAAGGGTAAGTAGGCGTTCGCCCCCATCGCCTAGGATGGGCAACTATGACAACTTCGGCCAAGTACCCAACGTCCGCACACACGTCCCGCTCCGCCGAGCTGTGGCAGCGCGCGCAGCAGGCCACGCCCGGCGGCGTGAACTCGCCGGTGCGCGCCTTCGGCTCGGTCGGCGGCCAGACGCGCTTCATCGAGAGCGCGCACGGGAGCACGCTTATCGACGTCGACGGGAACGCCTACGTCGACCTCATCAATTCCTGGGGCCCGATGATCCACGGCAACGCACACCCGGAGATCCTCGAGGCAGTGCAGAAGGCGATGCGTGACGGCCTGAGCTTCGGCGCGCCCACCGAGGCGGAGGTGCAGATCGCGGAGATGATCGTGGGCCGTACCTCGGTGGAGGAGGTGCGCATGGTCAACTCCGGCACCGAGGCGACGATGTCCGCGGTCCGCTTGGCGCGCGGCTACACCGGCCGCCCCAAGATCATCAAGTTTGACGGCTGCTACCACGGCCACGTCGACTCGCTCCTCGCCGCAGCAGGCTCCGGGCTGGCCACGTTCTCCCTGCCGGACTCGCCGGGTGTGACGGGCGCGCAGGCGGCGGACACCATCGTGGTGCCCTACAACGACATCGAGGCCGTGAAGGCCGCGTTCGCGGAAAACGAGGGCGAGATCGCCGCCGTGATCGCCGAGGCAGCCTCCGGCAACATGGGCACGGTCGCGCCGCAGGACAACTTCAACGCCAAGCTCAAGGAGGTCGCGCACGCCAACGGCGCGCTGCTGATCCTGGACGAGGTGATGACGGGCTTCCGCACCTCGTATGCGGGCTGGTACGGCGTGGACCACGTGGCGGGAGACCTGACCACTTTTGGCAAGGTCATCTCCGGCGGCCTCCCGGCCGCGGCCTTCGGCGGACGCAAGGAGATTATGGAGCGTCTCGCGCCGACTGGGCCGGTGTACCAGGCGGGTACCCTTTCGGGCAATCCGGTCGCGATGGCGGCGGGTATGGCGTCGTTAAGCTTGGCCTCGGAGGACATCTACCCGGTGCTGGAGCGCAACGCCAGCACCCTGGCCAAGCTGGTGTCCGACGCGCTGAAGCGCGAGGGCGTGGCGCACAACGTGCAGCGCGCCGCGACGATGCTGTCGTTCCGCTTCGCCGAGGGCGAGGGCCACAACTTTGCTGACATGAAGGCGGCGGACACCTTCCGCTACGCGCCGTTCTTCCACGCGCTGCTGGACAACGGCGTGTTCGCCCCGCCGAGCCCGTTCGAGACCTGGTTCGTCTCCACCGCACTCACCGACGAGGACTTCGGCCGGATCGAGGAGGCCCTGGTGCCCGCGGCGAAGGCCGCGGCGCAGGCGGTGGCGCCCGAGTGACGCGCACGACGGTGTACCTCGTGCGGCACGGCGAGGTCTACAACCCGAAGAAGGTGCTCTACGGGCGCATGCCCGGCTACCACCTGAGCTCCCGCGGCCGGTCGATGGCGGCGGTGACCTCGCAGTTCTTCGAGGGCCGCGACGTGACGTACCTGGCGGCGAGCCCGCTCGAGCGCGCGCAGGAAACGGCGGAGCCGATCGCGGAGGTGACCGGCTGCGAGGTGCACACCCGCACCGACATCATCGAGGCCGGCAACACCTTTGAGGGGCTGCGCACCAAGGGCTGGCGCAGCCAGCTGCTCAACCCGATCCGGTGGCGGCATATGACGAACCCGTTGGAGCCGAGCTGGGGCGAGTCTTACGAGGCGATCCGCGCGCGGATGTGCGACGCCGTGGACAGCGCCCGCGCCGAGGCGGAGGGCCACGAGGCGGTGCTGGTGAGCCACCAGCTACCCATCGTCATGGTGCAGCGCTACGTGCAGGGCAAACGCCTCGCGCACGCGAGCCGCGAGTGCGACCTGGCCAGCGTGACGTCACTTGTGTTTGATGGCGACGTTGTTGTTGACTGGTGCTACGACACTCCGGCCGAACGCATCTAGCCCGCTCTGCTGGGCCAGCGTGCCGGAGTTTTTGAACAGATGAATTGAGAGGTGCCAATGTCCCGACGGACCGCGCTGAGCGCGATTGCAGCGCCGATGGCCGCGTTGCTCCTGCTCACCGGCTGCGCCAGCCCTGGTGAGGGAGACAACTTTGCGTTCCATTCCCCGGGCGGGCAGACCGAGATCTTCTACGAGGAATCCGAGCGCAAGCCGGTGGAGCACTTCAGCGGCGAATCGCTCACCGAGCCGGGCACCACGGTGGACCTGCACGACTTTGACGGCAAGATCGTCGTCCTCAACGCCTGGGGCCAGTGGTGCGCGCCCTGCCGTGCGGAGGTGGATGACTTGCAGGAGGTGCAGGAGCACCTGAACGCGGACGGCACCGGCACGGTCCTGGGCATCAACGTGCGCGACCCGCAGCCGGAAATCGCCCGCGACTTCGTCGCCGACAACGGCGTGACCTACCCGTCGATTTACGACCCGCCGTTCAAGACCGCTTCCTTCCTCGGCGGCGTGCCCAGCTCCGTGATCCCCACGACGATCGTGCTGGATAAGCAGCACCGCCCGGCCGCGGTGTTCCTGCGCGAGGTGACCGCCCAGGACGTGCTCGAGGTGACCGACAAGCTGGCGCAGGAGGGGCAGAGCTAGCGTGGGCGAAGCGTTCTCAGAGGTCGTGGCCACCGGGCCGCTCCTGCTCGGCATGTTGGCCGCCGCGCTGGCTGGCCTGGTGTCCTTCGCGTCCCCCTGTGTGGTCCCGCTCGTGCCCGGCTACATGTCGTACCTGACCAGCGTGGTCGGCGGCGAGATGACCGTGGACCAGGACGGCGTGCGCGTGAAGTCGCGCCGCTGGGCCGTCGCCGGTGCCGCCGGCCTGTTCGTGGCCGGCTTCACCGTGGTGTTCCTGCTGGCCACCGTCTCCGTGTTCGGCGCGATCAGCCTGATCACCCTCAACGCCGAGGTGCTCATGCGCGTCGGCGGCGTGATCACCATCGCGATGGGCGTGGTGTTCCTGGGCGCGGTGCCTGCGCTGCAGCAGGACCGGCGCTTGCAGCCGCGGCGCTGGGCCAACGTGCTCGGCGCCCCGCTGCTCGGCGGCGTGTTCGCGCTGGGGTGGACGCCCTGCCTCGGGCCGACGCTGGCGGCGATCATGTCGGTCTCCGTCGGCACCGAAGGGATGACCGCGGCGCGCGGCGTCCTGCTGGTAGTGGCGTACTGCCTGGGCCTCGGCCTGCCGTTTGTGGTGGTGGCGCTGGGGTCCGCGCAGGCGGTGCGCAGCGTCGAGTTCCTGCGCCGCCACTCCCACACCATCAAGGTGATCGGCGGCGTGCTGATGATCCTCGTCGGCGTGCTCCTTGTCACCGGCGCGTGGAACGTGTTCGTCGGCTGGATCCGACAGTGGACCTTGCAATATGGAGCGACGGTGATCTGAGATGCAACTCGTATCGGCGGCAACGACCTGGCTGCGCAAGACGTGGCACTGGCTGACCAGCATGCGCACCGCGCTCGTCCTGCTCTTCCTCCTCTCGCTCGCCTCCATTCCGGGTGCCCTGCTCCCGCAGCGCAACGTGAGCGAGTCGCTCGTGCAGGACTACCTGGACGCCAACCCGACGATGGGTCCGATTTATGACAGGTTGCAGCTTTTCGACGTCTTCAGCTCCTCCTGGTTCGTCGCCATCGTCACCCTGCTGATGATCTCCCTGGTCGGTTGCATCATCCCGCGTTCCATGGACCACTGGCGCGCCTACCGCGCCACCCCGACGCGCGCGCCGCGCTACCTCTCGCGCATGCCCATGCACGCGCAAGCCACGGTGGACGCCGGCCAGGACGAGGTGGAGGCGAAGGTCCGCCGCCTGCTCAAGCGCTGGCACGTGGCCGCCTACTCGCCGGAGGAGGACCGCGCCGGGACGTTTTCCCTGGCCGCCGAGCGCGGCTACACCCGCGAGCTGATGAACCTGCTCTTCCACGTGGGCATCGTCGGCATGATCGTCGCCTTCGCCGCCGGCCGCATGGTCTTCTACGAGGGCCAGGTCATCGTGGTGACCAACTCCGAGTCCCAGTACGCCGTGCCGGTGGAGCAGTCCACCGAGTTCTGCAACACGTCCCCCGCCAACTTTGACGTGTTCCGCGCGGGGCCGCTTTTCGACGGCACCGGGCTCACCCCCTTCTGCATCGATGCACACAACTTCCGCGCTGAATACTTAAACAGCGGCCAGGCGAACGGCTTCTGGTCCGACGTGTCCTACACCGACGACCTGACCGCGCCGAAGGACAGCTGGCAGGAGACCACCCTGGCGGTCAACCACCCGCTGCGCATCCACGGCGACCGCGTCTACCTGCAAGGCCACGGGTTCGCCCCGCAGGTCACGGTGACGTGGCCCAACGGCGAGACTCGCACCCAGATGATGCAGTTCCGCCCCACTGACACGCAGACGTTCCTGTCCTCGGGCGTGATGCGCTTCGACCCGCCCGCCGGCATGTTCCCGGACCTGGCGGACCGCCGCCAGAACCAGATCGCCTTGGAGGGCAACTTCGCGCCGACGGCCCAGTGGGGCGGCCAGGACGGGGAGACGCTGCAGTCGTCGTTCCCGTCGATGGATGACCCGGCGCTGTCCATGGACATCTACCGCGGCGACGCTGGATTGGACTCGGGCCGCCCGCAGAACATCTTCGTGCTGGACCAGATGCTCATCGCGGAAGGCCAGCTGCAGAAGCTGGAGCGCGTCAACCTCACCCCGGGCGAGGAGATCACCGTGGACGGCGGGATCAAGGTGCGCTTCGACGGCGCGGCCGAGTACGCCAACTACCAGATCTCCCGCGACCCGACGCAGGTGTGGGCACTGGTGACCACAGTGATCATGCTCGCCGCGCTCGCCGGCTCGCTGACCATCAAGCGCCGCCGCGTCTGGGTCCGCCTCGCCCCGGTTGTCGGCGGCGGGACCGCGGTGGAGATCGCGGGCCTGGCGCGCACGGACCGCGCCGGGTGGGGCCCGGAGTTTTCCGAGCTCGTCGAGGAGATCCTGGGGGAGCACCCGGACGCAGACGGAGCCGACGACGAGGACGATGACGAGCTGGATGACCTTGGATAATGGCCCGCTGATGGAGTAGATTGAGCACCATGCTTGTCAACACCACCATGGCGGAGCTGTCCGATCTGACCTTCCGCACCGCGTTCATCATCTACATCGTGGCGCTGCTCATGGCGTGCGTGTACTACGGCCGCGTTCTTGCGGTCGTGGACGTGCGGCGCGAGCGCCGCGCGGCGCAGCAGGAGCGCGCCGCGGAGAAGGTAGCGGTTGGGGCTGGGGGGCCGGTGGTCGTCGAAAAGCAACTGCCCCCGGAACCCGAGCTTGACGGCGTCTACGAGAAGCGGGTGGCCGCCGCCCGCAAGTGGGCGGGCATGACGCAGGCCCTGGTGTGGGTCGGCGTGGCGCTGCACATCGTCGCGTTTGTCACGCGCGGCATCGCGGCGCGGCGCTTCCCGCTGGGCAACCTGTACGAGTACATCCTGTTCATGACCGCGGTGATCATGGTGGCCGCCGCGATCGTGATCGGGCGGAAGGGCTGGCACACGGTGTGGCCGTGGCTGCTGTTCCCCATGGTCATCGCGATGTTCCTCAACTCCACGGTGTTCCACATGCAAGCCGCCCCGGTGGTGCCGGCGCTGCAGTCCTACTGGATGCCGGTGCACGTTTCCACGGTGTCGATCGGCGCGTCGATTGGCATCGTCTCCGGTGTGTTCGCGATGCTGTACCTACTGCGCATGTGGCAGCCGAAGGGTGAGGAGCACGGCTTCATTGGCAAGATTGTGCACCCGCTGCCGTCGGCAAAGACGCTGGACCAGATCACCTACAAGACGGCGATCATTACGCTGCCGCTGTTCGGCATCGGCATCGTCTTCGGCGCGATCTGGGCCGAGGTGGCTTGGGGCCGCCCGTGGAACTGGGACGCGAAGGAAACCGTGTCCATGATCACCTGGATCCTGTACGCCGCTTACCTGCACGCGCGCGCGACCGCGGGCTGGAAGAACTCCAAGGCGGCCTGGATTAACGTGTTTGCCCTGGCGATGACGATCTTCAACATGACGTACGTGAACACGGTGATTGCGGGTCTGCACTCGTACGCGGGCCTGAACTAGCTGCGTTAGACTCACAGGTTATGAAGGTTCTTATCACTGGCGGGGCCGGCTTTATCGGCTCTACGATCGCTTCCTGCTGCGCCGACAACGGAATTACCCCGGTGATTCTGGACGATTACTCTACCGGCCTGCGCGCCTTCGCCGAGCGTTTCGACCACTACGAGGGCGACATCGCCGACGTGGCGCTGCTGCACCGCATCCTGGACGAGCACCCGGACATCGAGGCGGTCGTCCACTGCGCCGCGAAGATCGTCGTGCCGGAGTCCGTCTCGCGCCCGCTGTACTACTACGAGAACAACGTGGGCAAGGCCACGACCTGCGTGCGCACCCTGTCCGAGCGTGGTGTGAAGCGCGTCCTGCTCAGCTCCACCGCCGCCATGTACGTCCCCGGTGAGGACCTGATGGTCACCGAGCAGAGCACGGCAGACCCGTCGAGCCCCTACGCCGCCTCGAAGTGGATGCTGGAGCGAGTGCTTGCCGACGCCGCCTCGGCCGGCCTCATCCGCGCCATCTCACTGCGCTACTTCAACCCCATCGGGGCGGACCCGCAGCTGCGCACCGGCCTACAGAACCCGGCCCCGTCCCACGCGCTGGGCAAGATGATCTCCGCCTACCAGGCCGACGAGCCGTTCACCGTCACCGGCGTGGACTGGCCCACCCGCGACGGCTCGGGCCTGCGCGACTACGTCCACGTGTGGGACCTGGCCCGCGCGCACGTCGCCGCGCTGAAGGCCGAGGCGTCAGCGCTGGCGGACTACGAGGTGATCAACCTGGGCACCGGCCAGGGCACCACCGTCTTCGAGCTGGCCGACGCCGTCGGCGAGGCCACCGGCAAGCCCCTCGAGGTGCGCACCGCCCCGCCGCGCGATGGCGATGTGGTCGGCTGCGCCACCCGCACCGAGAAGGCCGAGCAGTTGCTCGGCTGGCGCGCGGAGTACACCGTGGCGGACGGCGTGCGCCACTCGCTCGCCTGGGCGGAGAAGCTGCCCGAGGTGCTGGCGCAACGCTAGGCGCTGCTAGCTGCCCTCCCCGTCGCGGCGCTTGCGGCGCTCTTCCTCTTCGCGTCGCTTGCGCTCCGCCTCCTCGCGGGCGCGCCGCTCCTTGAAGCGGTTCTTCTCAATGTTCCAGAGGAACTCCTCATCATCGTCTGGCCCCTTGATCTGCGGCCGCTCCGGCGCCTGCTCGACCTGCTTGTTCGAGCCGGGCCCGAAGGCGCGCCACATCAGGTACACGGCGAGGACGATGAGTACGAGGAGTAGTAGCCTTCCCATGACTTCCAACATACTTGGTGGCCGTCTAGGGTTAGGCATATGCAACAACAACCGCCGGAAGTTGATCCCGCCGCCCGCTCGCGCGCCAATAAGGCCGCCGCGATCTACGGGCTGTGCAGGCTCGTGCTGTTCATCGCACTCACCGTGGTGATCCAGGGCGCGGCCATGCTCATCGGCGCCCCAGTGCCGCTGATCATCTCCGCGCTCCTCGCCCTGATCGTGGCGTTCCCGCTGTCCATGCTGGTGTTCAAGCGCCAGCGGATTGAGGCCACCGAGGCCGTTGCGCACTGGCGCGAGCAGCGCAAGCTGCGCAAGGAGTGGATCTCCAGCGAGCTGAGCGAGCGCTAGCGCCTACCCGAACAGGGCGGCGATGGCGAGCATGGCAGGCAGCGAGAGGAACGTGGTGAGGAAGACGGTGTCGCGCGAGACCGTCTGGCCGACCTGGTAGGTGGCGGCGTAGTTGTACACGTTTTGCGCGGTGGGCAGCGCCGCGAGGATGAGCGCCGCGTAGAGCTCGGTGCCGTCGAGGCCCAGGGCGTATCCGACGCCGAGGGCGATGGCGGGCATGCCGACGAGCTTGAGGAGGGTGGCGGTGAGCGTCGGTAAGCGATCATGCGTGAGCACGGCATCCCCCTTCAACGAGGCGCCGAAGCTCATGAGGATGAGCGGGATGGACGCGCCGCCGAGGATCTCCAGCGGCGCGAGCACGGGCTCGGGGACTTCCCAGCCGGAAGCGGAGACGGCGAAACCCGCGAAGGCGGCGAGCACGACCGGCGCCGTTATGCCCGCGACGATGGAGCCGCCGATCGAGCGCAGGTTCGCCCCGCCAGCGTTGAGGCCGGCGATGATGACGGGGGAGAGCACCGCCATTTGCAGCACGAGCGCGGGCACGACGTAGGTGGCGTCGCCGATCACGTAGGTGGCGATGGGCAGCCCGATATTGACCGAGTTGTAGTAGCTCGACGCGGCCGCGCCCGCCATCGTCTCGGCGAAGCTGCGGCGGAACAGCAGGGCGCTGAGCAGCCAGTACAGGAGCATGGTGGTTACCGACGCCGCCGCGATCACCCCCACCACCGGCGACAGGAACGCGGACGTGTCCGAGGTGGACACGCTGGAGAAGATGAGCGCCGGGGTGCACGCCCAGAACGCGATGCGGTTGAGCTGGAGGCGCGCCTCGCCCTGCCTGATCACGCCTCTGTGCGCCAGCAGGAACCCCACCGCGATGACGGTGAAGATGATGGCGAAACCAGTCAGGACGTCGAGCATCAGCGGTTCCCTCCTTCTGTAATCTTGATCCAGGTAGTGGCACCAAGTATGACACCTGGGAGGAATCGTGATGGGACTGCGGTGGCGGATGTTGGTTGGCTACGTGGTGGCGTCGACAGGCTTGCTCCTCGTCTCGTCGATCTTCGGGCCGATGGGCTGGGCCGTTCCGCTCTTGGTGCTCAACCCGCTGCTCGTCGCGGTGCTGGCGTGGCGCGACACGGCCCGCCGCGGCGCGACCTGGTGGTGGTTCGCCGTCCCCGTTTTGGCGGGAGCCTTGCAGGTGCTCGTCCTCATGAACGCATCCGCGCTCCCGTTCGTCGCGCTCCTGCTGGTCGGCGCGGGCATCGGCACCCTGGGCGGCCGCGCGCGGAATTGACGGACTTTCCCAGGCGGGCGGCCAGCGCTACGTAATAGTTGCCGCCTACGTTGGTTCGGGCAATTGCAGCCTATCGACGAAAGGCCCAACGTGAGCAGGACCGCATCCGTCACCGCAGTGGTGTGCGCTTCCGCAGTGGCGCTGACTGCCTGCGGCAACTACGTCAACGTGGACGTCATCGGCGCCGCCGGGTTTTCCCACGACGAGGAGGGCCACATCATCGCGCACGTGAACACCTGCGGCGAGGAGATGAGCGAGCTCGAGGTCGCCTCCGACCGCATCGGTCTCGCCGAAGACGAGGAAAACCGGGTGCTGGCCAAGTTCACCGCCGCCGAACCACAGACCGGCCACGTGCAGGTGCCGCTTGATGGACCGAGCTCTGGCACGTGGGCCGCGGACGCACCGCTCGACGCCTCCTACCCCGAGGATCGCACCCTCTTGCTCAACCCGGCGCCGGACGACAGGGGCGGGCAGGGGCCCTTCAGCAAGGAGACATCCTTCACTCCCGCCAGCGCCGCCAAGCAGCAGATCCTGGAACAGCCCGCCGGCACCATTGTGTCCGTGAACCCCTACGACGGCTCGACAGACACGTGGAGCCCCGCGGATTTCGACGCCGCGTGCGGGGAGTAGCTGCCGTCTACTCTGCGGCCGCAGAGTAGAAATCGTTTCGCTCGCTGTCACAGGAGTACTGTTTTGCCTCAGTGCAAACGAAATAGACACATCCCTTACGGTCGAACAATAGTGTGGGTATAGCTGATGGCAATGAACTACTTTACTGCTCACTAGCTCCGCCCTGCGAAGATCTGGGAACGCAACGGGCATATCCACTACCGTTTTGCTGACGGTTCCCGCTACACCGCCTACAACCGCGCCCACCCCGTCCGCGAACCGGCCCCGCTCACTCATCGAACCGGCAGCACTGATTCGTGCGCATGCGAATGCTCGGAGCACTGCACAGACTGCGCTTCCCGCGTTGATGATGACCCGTGTACTGAGTGCCCCATTTACAACCATCTGCGGGCGAACCGTTCGTTCGTGAACGCCGGATCCACACCCGATTCAGCGCCACCAGGGTGCAGCAAGCAATAGCGCAGACATGAAAAACCGCCCCGGTCTCCCTGTACAGCAAGGAGTTTCGGGGCAGGTCGAGACATGGAACTGGCAAATGCAGCGCAGCTCACTCAGCAGGCGACTACTGCACTGCCGTGTACGGTACCGTTTCACCTCCACCCCAAATGGGGAATCCGAGGGCAGTAAACGCAACGGCGGTGAGCACGGACCAGATCAGCATGGCCCGACCATTGATACCCAGCACAGGGATAAGGTCTTTGCCCTTTGCCTGGTCGCGCTGCACTTTCAGAATGGAGGAAACGGCAAACGGCAAAGCAGCGAAACCGAGGAGCGCGAGCGAGTTACCAAGCAGCAGGGAGACGACAAATGGCGTCAACGTCAGCACAGTAAACAGGCGACGGGCCCTCACCTCGCCGATGCGCACAGCAAGGGTGTGTTTGCCGGCCGCGGCGTCGGTGTCAATATCGCGGATGTTGTTTGCCAGGTTCACGGACGCGGAAATCGCGCCCACGCCGATGGCCACCAACCACCCCTCGGCAGTCAGCCATCCTGACTGTGTGTACTGCGTACCTAGCACAGCGACCAGCCCGAAGAAGATGAACACGGCCAGCTCGCCGAATCCGTAGTAGCCGTACGGCTTCGTCCCGCCGGTGTAAAACCACGCTGCCGCGATGCAAGCCGCACCGACCAGGATGAGCCACCACGCACTCGTGACCGCCAGGATCACGCCAAGAACGGCAGCGACGAAGAAGGACGCGAATGCTGCGAGCTTTACATCCTGCGGCCGCGCCAGCCCGGACGCGGTGATGCGGCTAGGGCCTGTCCGTTCGTCGTCAGTGCCGCGCACACCGTCGGAGTAGTCGTTGGCGAAATTCACGCCGATAATCAGTGCCCACGCAACGCCGAGTGCGAGCAGCGCCTTGCCGAGGTGCATGCCACCAATGTGTGCAGCCAGGCCGGTGCCGGCGATCACTGGGGCGAACGCGTTCGGCCACGTGTGCGGTCGCGCCGCCTGCCACCAGTCGTGGAACGTTGCCGAACTGCCAGTGTCGGCCCGTTCTGTAGTGTTCGCTGTCTGCTGGTTGTCAGTTCCATTACCGCTCGTGTCAGTCATGTCTCCCATCATGCCCCGATTTGGTCAAGTCGGCTAAAGTTTTGGCTCATGTGGATTGACTACGCGCTTCGGCAAGCACTCGGTGGGGCTGGTGCACTTTTGCGCGCGCCTCAGCTGCGGGTGGTGGCGCGGAAATCTCCGGCTAGGTTCCCACAGGAGGGCGACACCGTTATTTCGCTGACCTCCCATGGGCCCCGGCTAAAGTCGGCGGTGGTGGCGATTTCCTCGCTGCTCGTCGGCACGACACGCCTGCCGGTGTATCTGTGGCTGGATAAGGAGGACTACGAGGGTGAGTGGCCGAAAGGTCTGCACACCCTTGTGGAGCGCGGCCTGCAGGTGTGCTGTTCGGACGGCCACTATGGTCCGCACACCAAGTATTACGGCACGTTTCAAAGGTTTGCCGGTACTGGCACCCGCGTCATCACCGTTGATGACGACATGATGTACCCCAAGTGGTTCGCCAAAAAGCTCCTCAACGCCTCGGACGCCGATCCGAACAACGTGGTGGCGTACCGCGCTCACGAGATCGTGCTCCAGGACGGCAAGTTGGCGCCGTACAAGCAGTGGAAGTCTGTGCAGGATACGGATCCGGACCCGCGCCACTTCGCCACCGGCGTCTCCGGTGTTGCGTACCCGCCGGCGATGGTCGATGCAGTTGCCGCGCAGGGCAAGGCGTTCCAGGACTGCGCCCCACACGCCGACGACATCTGGCTGAACCGTTGCGCACTTCGCACGGGCCACTTCGTGCGCCAGGTCTTCCCGCACCCGCGCGAGTTCTCGATGGTGCCGGCGTCGCAAGGCGTGGCGCTCGTGCGCGGCAATCTCCGCGGGGGCAATGATGCCCAGCTGCGCGCCACCTATGCGCAAGAAGAGCTGGGCATGCTTATCGACGCCGCGCTGTCCCTCAACGAACCAGCACGGTAATCCCCGGCGTATCGGAAGCGGTGCGCAACCGTAACTACCTGCAGATCTGATTGAAGCTGAAACCCGGGTGTGAGCAGGGGTGTTTGACATGCGCCGCAGGAAGCATCAATCTAAACGTGTGTTTTAAGCTTCCCTAAAGTGCTCGGGTAGCGCCCTTAACTGCATTTTTGTAGTCACCTAAAGTTCATTTGGGTTTTCCGAATTGGAAATTTGCTGGATTTATGATGTGTGGCGGTTGAACAACCATCCACTTTTTTGGCTTTTCATGTGAAGGAACCCCACATGCGTATTCCGTTTAGAACACTGACCGCCGTGGTCAGCGCTTCCGCGCTGGCCCTGGCGAGTCTCCCCACAGCCTCTGCCGCACCGGCGGAGCAGAACTTTAACGGCAAAGAGTCCTGTGTGACCCTTGACGCCGAAGGCAACTTGGTGAACGTCCCACAGCCGGGGGATTGCACCCAGTTTGGCAAGGGCGGGCAGGGCAACACCGACTCCCAGGCCCGCAACGTGATCTTCATCCTGGGCGATGGAATGGGCCACCAGGAGATCACCGCAGCGCGTAACTACCTCAAGGGCGCGAACGGTCGCTTCGAGGGCCTGGACGAGCTGACGGCCTCAGGTGCTTACACCACCTTCGCCGTCTCCCAGGAGGGCAAGCGCCAGTACGTGACCGACTCGGCGGCTTCTGCCACCGGCTGGTCCACCGGCACGAAGACCTACAACGGTGCGCTCTCTGTCGACGTGGCGGGCACACCGCACGAGAACCTGATCGAGATGGCGAAGAACGCCGGCATGCGCACCGGCAACGTCTCCACCGCCGAGATCCAGGACGCCACCCCGGGCGCGCTGCACTCGCACATTTCTCAGCGCGGCTACTACGCGCCGTCGGGCGACAAGAAGGTCGTGCAGGGCAAGGAGGCGCGTGAGAACGGCGGCCTGGGCTCGATCTCCGAGCAGATCATCGACACCCGCGCGGACCTCACCCTTGGTGGCGGCCGCAAGTACTTCGACACCGAGGTGCAGGCGGGCGGCGAGAACCGTAACCCATTCCTCACCGAGAAGCACGACGGCGGCGCGGAGTGGGAAGCCGGCAAGACTGTGCGCGAGAACGCAGAGGCCAAGGGCTACACCATCGTCGATGACGAGGCTGGCCTCGACGCGGTCACCGTGGCTAACCAGGACGCGCCGGTCCTCGGCCTGTTCAACGACGGCAACATGACCCGCCGCTACGAGCAGACCGTCCCGGGCAACGCCACCGACAAGGAGCCGGAGACCTGCACCCCGCAGGACACCGGCAACGAGCCGACCGCGGCGGAGATGACGAAGAAGGCAATCGAGCTTCTCGACGACCCCTCGTCCGACAAGGGCTTCTTCCTCCAGGTGGAGTCCGCCTCTATCGACAAGGCGGACCACGCCGCTGACGCCTGCGGCATGATCGGTGAGACCGAGCAGATCGACGAGGTCATCAAGGAAGCCCTCGACTTTGCTAAGAAGGACAAGGACACCCTCATCGTGGTCACGGCTGACCACGCACACACCGCAGAGATCGTGCCGGACGGCCGTCCGTCGGTATCCGCAGTGACCCGTCTGAAGTCGCAGAAGGACGGCGGCGCGGTGATGTCCGTCGGCTTCGGCACCCAGCCGTGGTCCATCAATGAAAGTGGCGAGCTGGAAACCAAGTCGATGATGCACACCGGCACCCAGGTGCGCATCGCTGGCTTCGGCCCGGGCTCCGAGAACGTCAACGGTCAGCTCGACCAGACTGACGCTTTCTACGTCATGGCGAACGCGCTCGGCCTCAACGGCGGCACCGAGGGCGGTCAGGATCCGTGGGAGATCAACAAGGGCAACAAGGTCATGTCGCTGGCTACCCGCTCCAAGGCGAAGCCGGGCGACCAACTGTGCTACCTCGTCTCTGAAGGTGCCGCTCCGAAGGTCGGCGACTGCGCCCAGTTCGGCACCGCCGGCCAGGGCATTGATAACGCGAAGGCGAAGAACGTCGTGCTGCTGATTGGCGACGGCACGGGCGACTCCGAAATCACCGCTGCCCGCAACTACCTGAAGGGCTCCGCGGGCCGCTTCGACGGCCTGGACAACCTGGACTACACCGGCTACCTGACCACCTTCTCCCTGGACAAGGAGACCGGCCTGCCGAACTACGTCCCGGATTCCGCCGCGACCGGCACCGCCTGGAACTCTGGCGTGAAGGCCTACAACGGCGCGATTGGCGTCGATAGCAAGGGCAAGCCGGTTGCCACCCTCGGCGAGCTGGCCAAGGCGAAGGGCATGAAGATCGGTAACGTCTCCACTGCGGAGATCCAGGACGCCACCCCGGCGGCCTTTGCCGCACACGCGCTTGACCGCTCCTACTACGCGCCTTCCGGCGATAAGAAGGCGGCGCAGGGCGAGCAGCTACGCGAGAACGGCGGCCTCGGCTCCATCTCGGAGCAGATCGTCGACCTGCGCGCCGACGTCACCCTCGGCGGCGGCATGAAGTACTTCAACACCGAGGTCGTTCAGGGCGGTCAGTGGGGCGAGAACGGCAATACCTGGACCGCAGGCAAGACGGTGCTGGAGAACGCGAAGGACAACGGCTACCAGGTCGCGACCAATCTTTCCGAGCTCAACGCCGTTGACAAGGCGGACGCAGAAAAGCCGGTGCTGGGCCTGTTCTCCGAGGGCAACATGCCGCGTACGCTGAACCAGTCCATCCCCACCATCGACGGCGGCGACATGGATCCGGCGACGTGTGTAGCTAACCCGGAGTTCACCGCGGAGACCCCGCGTCTGGCGGACATGACCACCAAGGCGCTTGAGCTGCTGCAAAACGACAAGGGCTTCCTTCTCCAGGTGGAGTCCGCCTCCCCGGATAAGGCCGACCACGACGCAGACGCCTGCGGCCTGATCGGCGAGGTCGGCCAGCTCGACGAGGCCGTCCAGGCCGTGCAGCAGTGGGCGGACAAGACCGGTGAGGAAACCCTCATCGTCGCTACTGCGGACCACGCGCACACCGCGCAGATCACCTACGAGGACAGCAACACCGCTGGCCGCGTGACCCAGCTGACCACGGTCGAAGGCTCCACCATGGCGGTCAACTTCGCCACCTCTAAGACCAACGAGGACGAGGACGCCCTCGGCGGCCAGCAGCACACCGGTGCCCAGCTGCGCGTCGCAGCTTCCGGCCCGGGTGCGGCCAACCTGACCGGCCAGATCGACCAGACTGACCTCTTCTTCGCCAGCCTTAACGCGCTCGGCATCGACCCGATCAACCACGACCTCACCTTCGAGAACAAGATGAAGCAGGTCGACGAGCAGCCGGGTACCACCACTGGCTCCTCTGCAGAGTCTCCGTGGCTGATCGCCGTGCTGACCATCGCGGGCCTGGCGGGCCTGCTGTCCCTGATCGCCCTGCTGCTGCCGCAGCAGGTAGATAAGGCGCTCGGCCCGATCGCCAAGCTCTAAGCGCTACTTACTTGCCCACCATCGGCAGCTTCGGCAGCTTCAGTCCGAGCTGTGGCAGGGCAAGCAGCCCGAGCAGCGCCAACAGCGCTGCGACGACCCCACCGATGATGGCTGGAACGTTCAGATCTGGCTTCGCGGTGGGGTAATCCACATTCGCCTGGGGGCCCTTGGCGCAGGCTGCGGCAGCGGCCACGTCGGCGTCGCTAAGCTGCACCTGCTTCACAGCGACCTTCCCGGCAGGCGTGGTGGACCAGGCGTCGTACAGTGCGGCGTCGCTCTTTGCGACTGCGAATGGCAGCTCGACGGGCTTCGTGTCGGAGCCGACGTGCCAGGAGTCCGTGTTGATGTCCTCGAGCGTGCGCTCTGTCGTCGGGTGGGTCTCCTTCAGCGTCTTCTGCGCGCTCGCGTACTGCCCGGCGAGCTGGGCGGGCAGCACCTTGGTCAGGTCTGCCTCCTCGCCCTTGAGCGTCTTCTCGTTTTCCGCGATGACGCCGGGGTAGACCGACTCAACTGCGGCGATGAAATCGCGGGCTTGCTCGTGCTCACCGATGGCCTTGGACTCGTCGAAAAGCGTGGAGATGAACTGCTTCTCGCCGGCAGTGAGGCTGACCGCACAGGTGCCTTCCTTGTCCTTCTGGGCGACGGTTGCGGCGTGGGCGGGTGCGGCGAGTGCGGAAAGCGCGATCGCGGTTGCGGCGACGCAAGCGGTGAGACGATGCATGGTGTCCTCCTTGTTTGAGGGATGGGTATGTACAACCCAAAGTGTGAAGGACACCGTGTTGCGAGAGCGTAAACGTTGAAGGCTAGTTCCCGCCAAACATTTCCGCCACCGCCACGCGGTCGACCTTGCCCGGGCCGAGCTGGGGGAGGGAAGGGACGGGGCGCAACTCCTTCGGGATCTGCCAGCGGGGCAGGTCTTGGAGCGCGTCCATCAGCTCGGCGACCTCGGCGGAGCCGGTGTAGGCGGCGCAGATGCGCTGGCCGAATCGCTCGTCGGCAACGCCGACAACGCAGGCGGAGGTCACGCCGGGCTGGGCGAGTAGGAAGCGCTCGAGCACTTCCGGCTGCAGCTTGAAGCCGCCGGTGGAGATCACGTTGTCCAGGCGGCCCTCGACGGCGAGTACGCCGTCGGTGATGTGGCCGGCATCGGAGGTGGTGAACCAGCGCTGGCCGTCCTCGTCGGTGGTAAACGGGTCGGGCTGCACGTCACCGCGATAGCCTTCGGCCACCATGGGGCCGCCGAGGACGATGCGGCCGCCGTCGAGGCGCACGCGCGCGCCGGCGATGGGCACGCCGTCGTAGACGCAGCCGCCCGAGGTCTCGGAGGAGCCGTAGGTGGTCACGACGTTGATGCGCAGCTTCTTCGCGGAGTCGAGGAGGCGGGGGTTGGTGGCGGCGCCGCCGACGAGGATGGCGGTGAAGCGTCGTAAAGCATCGATGCCCTGCATCGTGGAGGTGGCCTTGGCCAGCTGATGGGGCGAGAGCGCGGTGTAGCAGCGCTCGCCGGTGGCCGCGAGCTCCTCGGCGCGCGCGGCGAACTCGTTGATACTGAAGCCGTGGGAGAGGTCCAGGGCGGCGGGCTCGACGCCGGCGACCATGCTGCGCACCAGCACCTGGATGCCCGCGATGTAGGCGGCCGGCATGGCGAGCAGCCACTGGCCCTGGCCGCCGAGCGCCTGGTGGGTCGCGTCCGCGCTGGAGATGAGGTTGGCGGCGGTGAGCATCGCACCCTTGGGGCGGCCCGTGGAGCCGGAGGTGGCGACGACGAGGGCGACGTTGGCGTCGATAAGCTGCCCGACGCCCTGCGTATTGCGCAGCAGGTTGGCGCGGGTGGGGTCGTTGGTGGGCACCGGCAGGAGGGCGCGTTGGCCGGTGAGTGCCTCCTCGAGCGCGGGCATGATGGCCAGCGGGTTCGCGGGGTCGACGGGGAGGATCTCTAGGCGGTTGTTCACGGAGCTAGCCTAGCAAGCCGTATGAGTCTTTATGATTCGGCGATTCATAAACAGGTATAAAGGGGGCATGCAGCCTAGCCCGTACACCCCAGGCGAGATCGCGCCGGAAGTCTTCGGCCGCGAGCAGATCCTCGAGGACATCCGCCGCGACCTCGCCTTCATTATCGTCGAGCCGCGCTTTGTCGGCCGCATCCAGGTCTTCGCCGGCCCGCGCGGCGTGGGCAAAACGAGCCTACTGCGCGCCGCGCAAACCGACGCCGCGGCCAAGGGATTCGACACCCTGTGGGTCACCGCGGGCGACGGTCCGCTGCTCGCCTCGCTCGTCGAGGCGCTCGAGGAGGTCTCCAGCACCTGGCAGGGCTCGCTTGTCGACGCCCTCCGCTCCCTCATCTCCACCGCAAAAGTTGAGGTCGCGGGCATCTCGGTCAGCGGGGCGGCACCACGCAAGGGGACAGAAGCGGGCAGTCAGGGCCGCCGGCTCCAACGGCTGCTCGCCGCAGCGGGGCGCGCGGCGCGGGAACGCTCGCGCGGGCTCGTCCTGTTTATCGACGAGATCCAGAGCGCCGACGCCGACGGCATCAAAGCGCTCGCCTACGCCTGGCAGCACATGCAGTCCGAGCAGCGCGACCTGCCCATGGCCGCCTACACCGCAGGACTCAGCCACACCCAGGACGTGGTCACGGACGCGGTGAGCTTCGCCGAGCGCTTCGCCTACCAGCACCTGCACAACCTCACCCGCCCGCAGGCCGCGGACGCGCTGCGCAGCCTCGCCGCGGCGAAGGGGGTGCGCTGGTCCGACGACGCGCTCGAGGCCGCACTCGGATTCGCGGGTGGCTACCCCTACTTCATGCAGGTCATCGGCGACGAGACGTGGCGCGCCGCTGGCTTCCCGGGACCGGGCACGGTGCTGGAGGTGCCCCAGGTTGAGGCCGCCGGGGAGGGCTTCAACCAGATGCGCCAGACCTTCTTCCGCGCCCGCTGGAAGAAGGCCACACCCGCGGAGGCACGGATGCTGCGCGCCATGGCCACCGCGAGCGAGGGCAGCGCGGATGGGCCCGTGAAGCGCAGCGCCATCGCCGAGGCCATGGGACGCGACTCCAACGACTTGAGCATGGCGCGGCGATCCCTGCTGGACAAGGGGCTCATCGACACCTCCAGCCACGGCTACCTGGAGTTCACCGCGCCGGGCTTCGCCGAGTTCGTCCGGGGGCTGTAGGCGGTGAGGATGCGTACGGTCGACCTGGTCCTCGCCAGCCTCGCCGCGGTGCTGGCGCTGGTGTACACGGCCAGCGCGTTCGCGGAGCCGAGCGACGCATCCGGGTGGGTGCAGGCCCTGCTGTCCTGGGGGTTCGTCGCGGCGTTCGGGATGGTCACGGGGCGGGTGCGGTGGGCGTCGATAGGCATGATTGCCCTGAACGCGGCCTGGTCCGCGGTGTGGATCCTTGCACCGGTCAACCTGGGCTACACACTCTGGGTGCTGGCGGTGCCCGTGGCGGTGTTCGTGGCGCGCAGGTTCGCGGGCGGGCGCTTCGGCGCGGGTGTGCTTGCCGCGGCGATGGTGTGGGCGCTGGCCTCGCCGTTTATGTGGGCGTGGGACGAGCGCTTCGTTCTGTTCTACCGCTCAGGGGTGGATGCGGTACTCGCGCTCGCGGCGCACTGGGCGGTGCTTGCCGTGGCGTACCTGCTGGGCGCGAATCTGGCACGGGAGGAGGCAGGAAGGCGCGAGCGGCTGCGCGCGGCGCGCGAGCAGGAGCGGCTAGCCATCGCTGGCGACATCCACGACCTGCTCGGGCACACGCTCACGCTGATACGGGTGCAGGCGAACGCAGGGCTCGCGGCCGGGAACGAGCGTGAGGCGCTGAAACAGATCAGCGCGGAGGCAGGCGAGGCGCTCACGGACATCCGCCGGCTCGTGCGCAGCCTTCGCGACGGTGGCAGCGGAGTGGAGCCAACCGCCGGTGTGGAGGAGCTGCCTGAGCTGGTGCAACGCTTCCGGGACGCGGGGGTGCGCGTCAGCTACGAGGGCGGCGCGCTGCCGCAGGTGCCCGCCGTGAGCAGCCTGGCCGCCCACCGCATCGTCGCCGAGGCCGTGGCCAACGCCGCGCGCCACCAGGAGGACCCGGACGTGCGCGTGCGGGTGGAGGCGGCAGACCGGCTCGCCGTGACCGTCGCGTCGACCGGGCCGATCCGCCCCCGCCCCGGCGCGGGCACCGGACTGGAGGGCTGTCGCGAGCGCGCCGCCAGCGCGGGCGGCACGCTGTCGACCGAGCAGCGCGGGGACACCTTTATCGTGCGCGCGGAGCTGGGCCGATGATTCGCATTTTGCTTGCCGACGACCAACCGCTCCTCCTTTCCGCCCTGTCCACCATCCTCGCGGCGCAGCCGGACTTGGAGGTCGTGGCCACCGCGAAGGACGGGGCGCAGGCGGTGGAGCGGGCGCGGGCGCACCGCATCGACGTGGCGGTGCTGGACATCCGCATGCCGGTGCTCGACGGCATCGCCGCCGCCGCGCAGATCCTCCCGCTCGGCGCGCGGGTGATCATGCTCACCACGTTTGACGACGACGCCTTAATCCAGTCCGCCATCGACGCCGGCGTCCACGGCTTCCTGCTCAAAGACGCGGACCCGGACGTGCTCGCGGACGCGGTGCGCACCGTCGCGCGCGGCGAGTCCGTCCTGGCCAGCGGGGTGACGGGGCGCGTCATGCAGTGGGCTCGCGAAGGGAAAGGCGAGCCGCCAGCCCGGTCATTGCTCGACGGGCTCACCGCCCGCGAGCTGGACGTGCTCGCCGAGGTCGGCCGCGGGGCCACCAACGCCGAGATCGCGCAGCGGCTCTTCATCGCCGAAACCACCGTGAAAACGCACGTGTCCAGCCTGCTGTCCAAGCTGGGCGCGCGCGACCGGATCGCGCTCGTGCTCATCGCGCAGCGCGCCGGGATCTCCTGATCTCCTCCCACGGGAGGAGTGAAGTTCCGCCCGCGGGGCGATGTGGCGCGCCGGGCTGGTGGCGAGGATTGGGGTATGACTTCACCACAGCTAGCGTGCGAGGGCGTGACCGTGTCCTACGGCGCCCACCGCGTGCTTACCGACGTCTCTCTGCACACCACCCCCGGCCGCGTCCACGCGCTGCTCGGGCCCAACGGGGCTGGCAAGTCCACGCTCATGAAGGTCCTGCTCGGGCTCCTCGCGCCTGAGGACGGCGAGGTCACGCTCATGGGTCAGCCCTTTGCGCGGGCGAATCTGCGCCACGTAGGCGCCTCTATCAACGACCCCGCCTTCTATAGCCACCTAAGCGCCCGCAACAACCTGCGCGTGCACACCACGCTGCTCGGCCTGCCAGATTCGGAGGCGGATCGTGTCCTCCAATTCGTGGGGCTCCAGGACGCGGGCAAGAAGAAAGCGGGCGCGTTTTCCACCGGCATGAAGGGCCGGTTGGCGCTCGCGCAGGCCCTGCTCGGCGAGCCAGAGGTGCTCATTCTCGACGAACCCCAGAACGGACTTGACCCCGAGGGCATCGCCCACCTGCGCGCCTACCTGCGCGAATACGCCGCCGCGGGGCGCACCGTGCTGGTCAGCTCCCACCAGCTTGGCGAGGTCGTGCACATGGCTGACGATGCCACCGTCATCGCCGGCGGTAGCGTGCGCTTTGCCGGCCAGCTCGCGCAGCTGGGGCCGAACCTGGAGGAGTCCTTCTTCCGGCTCACCGCCGGCGGGAACGGGGGAGCGCAGTGAATTACCTGCACGCTGAATGGATCCGCTCGCGCGGCTCGACCCTGTGGTGGCTCGCCGGGGCGGGCCTGCTGTTCGGCTGCGTGTTCGCGGCGTTCTCGCTCGTCGGCCGGGTAGAGACGGCACGCGACCTGATGAACTGGCAAGGCCTCCTGGTCACCGCACTCGCCGCGCCGGTCGCGACCCTGTTCGCCGGCGTGGCGGAGACCCGCGAGCGTTCGTCACGTTCGGGCGGGACCGACTGGCGGCCGGTGGACCCCCGCCGCGTGCGCGCTGCCCGCCTCGCCGTGGTGTGGGCCGCACTCGGTGTGTTCTGCGCCGCGGACTTCGGGGTGAACTGGCTGGCCGCAGTCGTTTTTAGGCTCGACGGTGCGGACGAGGTGCTTGCCGTCGGCGCCGCCGTCTGGGTCGGCATGTGCGGCGTGGCGGGCGTGGCCGCCGCGTTGGTGCGCCGGGTCGGCATGCTGACCACGTTGGTGGTGGCGCTGGTGTACCAGGTCGAGCTCGGCTACTTCTGCGACCGCGACTGGTGGTGGGCCAACCCCGCCGCCTGGCCGCTGCGTCTCGAGCTTCCGCTCATGGGGCTGCAATTCAACCTGCTGCCGTTGGAACCCGGATCGGCCCTGGACCGGCAGTCGCCCTGGGCGCCACTCGCGCTGTGCCTCCTGCTTGCCGCCTTCGGTGCGGCGTGCGCGGTGTGGACGGAGCCGCGCCGGGAGCGCCGGCGTCGCACGACCGCACACGTCGTGGCCGCACCGCGGGCAGCAGGGCCCGCGGTGCCGCGCCCGGCGCGGGTGGGATTCGTTGCGGCGCTGCGGGGTGTGTATGGGGCGGGGCGGGTGGCGTCGTTAAGCGTGCTGCTCCTGCTCACCGCGATGGTGATGCTGGTGGCGATGCGCTACCCCGTCGATGTGCGGCGCGCGCTGGAGACCTACCTCATCCTGCCGGTCGGCGCGGGGGTGCTGCCCACCCTGGTGTGGCCGAGGCTGCGGCCCGCGTGGCAGCTCATGCGAGTCGAGCACCCGGGCGTGGGCGCCGCGCTGCGGGTGTGGACGTGCGGCGTGGTCGCGCTCGTGGTGGTGTTCGGGGCGCTGACCAGCGGTTTTGGTGTGGTTGGAAGCGCTATCGCACTGCTCACGACGAGTACGCTCGCGCTGACCGCGCTGTATATTACTGTGCGGTTCGGCGTCGCGTGGACGCTCGCGGCGACGCTGGTGTGGACCGTGTTGTCCGTGACGATTGGTGGCGACGTACTAGCGGGCAGCTGGCTGTGGGTGCTCGCCGTGCCGGTCTGGGCGGAGACCGCGACGACCCCGCTGCGCGCGGCGGTGGCGCTGGGCGGTGGGGTGCTGCTGGCGACGGGGGCGTGGGCTGCGGCGGGGAGGGCGCTGGCAGATCCCGCTCGGCGTCAATCGGCTGGATGACGAGAAGGGGGCGACGAACTCGTTGATTTTCTCCGCGTCCTCGTCATCCTCATCTCGTCATCTGGGGCGGCAGCGCCGTCTAGCCAGCAACGAGCAGCAAAGCGCCCCTAGTAGTAAAACGGGAACTCGTCCCAACGCGGCGGGCGCTTCTCCAAGAAGGAGTCGCGGCCCTCGACGGCCTCGTCGGTCATGTACGCCAGGCGAGTCGCCTCGCCGGCGAAGACCTGCTGTCCCATGAGCCCGTCGTCGGTGAGGTTGAACGCGAATTTGAGCATGCGCTGCGCGGTGGGCGACTTGCCGTTGATCTCGCGGGCGGCCTGGATCGCTTCCTCCTCCAAGTCGGCGTGCGAAGCGACGATGTTCACCGCGCCCATGCGCTGCATCTCTTCGGCCGAGTAGGTCCGGCCCAAAAAGAAGATCTCGCGGGCGAACTTCTGCCCCACCATCTTGGCCAGGTAGGCCGAGCCGTAGCCGGCGTCGAAGGAGCCGACGTCCGCGTCGGTCTGCTTGAAGCGGGCCTCCTCGCGCGAGGCGATGGTGAGGTCGCAGACCACGTGCAGCGAGTGCCCGCCTCCGGCCGCCCAGCCGCCCACCACCGCGATGACCACCTTGGGCATCGTGCGGATCAGGCGCTGCACCTCAAGGATGTGTAGGCGCCCGCCCTCTGCCTTCACTCGCGCGGTGTCGATGGTCTCGGCCGTATCGCCACCGGCGTACTGGTATCCGGAGCGGCCGCGGATGCGCTGGTCGCCGCCCGAGCAGAACGCCCAGCCGCCGTCCTTTTCGGAGGGGCCGTTGCCAGTGAGCAGCACCACACCGACGTCAGGTGAGCGCCGCGCGTGGTCGAGTGCTTGGTAGAGCTCGTCAACCGTGTGGGGACGGAACGCGTTGCGCACTTCCGGGCGGTCAAACGCGATGCGCACGATTCCGTCGGCGCGGGACTCGCCGACGTGGCGGTGGTAGGTGATGTCGGTGAAGTCGAAGCCCTCGACGCTGCGCCACTGGGCGGGGTCGAACGGCTGGGAGGTGGAGTAACTCATGGGACTGCATCCTACCTACCTGCGCGTGCACTCCCGCAGGCAAATTACAGTAGCAAGAACATGACGATGTTTATGGAAGGGAAAACAGTTTGCTGCCCACCGCCGACGAGATCCTGCAGCGCGCGCACGTCGTGTCGCTGCCCATGGCCGTGCGATTCCGCGGTATCACCACCCGCGAGGCCCTGCTCATCGACGGGCCCGCTGGCTGGGGCGAGTTCGCGCCCTTCCTCGAGTACGGGCCGGAAGAGTCCGCAGCGTGGCTGCGCGCCGGGATCGAAGCCGCCTTCGAGGGCCTCCCCGCAGCTGAGGGCGAGGTCAAGGTCAACGGCACCGTTCCCGCCGTGCCCGCCGACCAGGTCGAGCGCGTGCTCGACCGTTACCCGGAGGAGATCAACACGTTCAAGGTCAAGGTCGCGGAGAAGGGGCAGTCGCTTGCCGACGACACCGCCCGCCTCGCCCGCGTCCACACCCTCCGCCCCGACGCGCGCCTGCGCGTGGACGCCAACCGGGCCTGGACCGTCGACGAGGCCTGCGAAGCGATCGACGCGCTCGAGCGCGTGGCCGAGCTCGAGTACGTGGAGCAGCCCTGCGCCACCGCCGAGGAGCTCGCGGAGGTGCGCCGCCGCGTCGCCTCTCCGATCGCCGCGGACGAGTCGATCCGCAAGGCGAGCGACCCCTACCGCGTCGCCGAGCTGGGCGCGGCGGACGTCGCCGTGTGCAAGGTCGCCCCGCTGGGCGGGGTGCGCCCGCTGGTGCGGATCTCGCGCGAGCTGGGCCTGGGCGTGACCGTGGCCAGCGCGCTGGACACCGCGGTGGGCATGGACGCCGGGCTGGTCGCCGCGCAGCTCACGGGCTCACGCGCGGCGGGCCTGGCCACCCAAAACCTGTTCGCGGAGGACGTGGCGGCGCCGCGCGAGATTGTCGGCGGCCGCCTCCGTATCAGCCGCACCGTGCCCGATCCGGAGCGGCTCCACGGCCTGCGTGCGGGCGGCGAACGCGAAAACTGGTGGTTCCAACGCGTGCGCGACTGCCTCCCCTACATACGGGGGTAGTGCGCCCGGGAGTGCCCTACGGAATGCCAAAGGAATGTCCGGTTTTTCACCCGGTGCACTAAACTTTTTTACAGGTGATTGTGAAAAAGAATACCAATCATGCTGTGGAAACAGTACTGAACACGTTGGAAAGTAGGTGGGGCAATGTCTACCCCCGTTGTGCATGACTCATCCGCGCTGTCGGATGGCGATCTCGCCAAAGCCCCAGAACCAGGCGAGTGGCGCCGCCAGCTGATCGGCCTGATCCTCGGCGTCGCACTCGCGGCGCTCATCTGGTTCATTTTCCCCGCGAGCGCCCCGGACACGGTGTCGCAATCCGCAGGTGCGAAGCCAGACGTGGAGTACACCGCGCAGGCGATGCGCGTCGTCGCCGCCACCACGGTGCTCATGGCGGTGTGGTGGATGACGGAGGCGATCCCGTTGGCCGCGACCGCGCTGCTGCCCATCGCCATCTTCCCCGTCATGGGGGTGGCCGAGTTTTCCAAGGTGTCGTCCCCGTACGCCTCCGCCACCATCTTCCTGTTCATGGGCGGCTTCCTCATGGCGCTGGGCCTGCAGCGCTGGAACCTGCACCGGCGCCTCGCGCTCGTAGTGGTCAAGCTGGTGGGGACGAGCCCGAAGCGCATCATCCTGGGCTTCATGATCGCCACGGGCTTCATGTCCATGTGGGTTTCCAACACCGCGACCGCCGTGGTCATGTTGCCCATCGGCACCTCCGTGCTCATGCTCACCGCGGACACCGTGGGCGGCATGCAGAACCAGAAGAAGTTCGGGACCGCGCTGATGCTGGCGATCGCGTACTCGGCGTCGATAGGCTCACTCGGCACGCTCATCGGCACCCCGCCGAACGCGCTGCTGCAGGGCTACATGAAGGAGGCACACGGCATCACCATCGGCTTCGGTCAGTGGATGCTGGTTGGCATGCCGGTGGCCATCGCGTTCACCTTCATCGCTTGGTGGGTGCTCATCACCGTGTTCAAGCCGGAGATTGACCACATTCCGGGCGGCAAGGAGCTCATCGAGGCGGAGATCCGCAAGCTCGGTCCGTGGACCTTCCCGCAGATTGCCGCGGGCATCATCTTCCTCCTCGCGGCGCTGGCCTGGATCTTCATCCCGCTGGGCATCAAGCAGTTCGGCTGGGACTTCCCGTACGACGACGCCATCGTGGGCATCATCGCCGGCCTGCTCATGTTCATCATCCCGGGCAAGAAAAACGGCAAGCGCCTGCTTGACTGGGAGACGGCGAACGAGATGCCGTGGGACGTCCTCCTCCTCTTCGGCGGCGGGCTGTCGCTCTCCGCAATGTTCACCGCCACGGGCCTGTCGCTCTGGATCGGCGAGGCCGCCAAGGGCCTGGCCGTCCTGCCGGTCTTCCTGCTCATCTTCGCCATCGCCGCCCTCGTGCTCGGCCTGACGGAGCTGACCTCCAACACCGCAACCGCGGCGACGTTCCTGCCCATCATGGGCGGTGTGGCAGTGGGCATCGGGCTTACCGACGCCAGCGAGATGAACGTCCTCCTCCTCGCCATCCCCGTGGCGCTGTCCGCCACCTGCGCGTTCATGCTCCCGGTGGCCACCCCGCCGAACGCCATCGCGTACTCCTCGGGCTACGTCACCATGGGCGAGATGATCAAGGGCGGCATCTGGCTCAACGCGATCGCGCTGGTCCTTATCGCCCTGGCCACTTACTTCCTCGCCGTCCCCGTGTTCGGGTTGGTGCTCTAGATACCGCCCTGCTGTCACTGGCGCGTTAGGCTATCCGCATGGATAACCAGACGCGCCAGTTTGGCGTTCCGGAGGAACCACCGCAGCGTCCCCGCCCCAAGCAGTACTTCCCCGACCCTGCTGAACAGGAACGCCCGCGCTACCAGGAGCCCCCGCGCTACGAGCAACCCCGTTACGAGCAGCCGCAGTACACCCAGCCGGCGCCGCCGGAGCCCGAGCCGCGCTACTACGAGGAGCCGGAGGAGCGCTCCAACACACTCGCCATGGTGCTGGGCGTGCTGCTCGCCATTGCGCTGGCGGCGGGCGTGGTGTTCTTCCTCCTGTGGCGCGGCGCGTCCGCCGAGGCCTCGAAGCCGCCGGTGACCGTGACCAACACCCAGACCGAGACCGTCACATCGACGGAGACGACCACGAAGCGCCCGTCGCTGTTCGGCGACCGCGACAGGGATTCCCGTGAGCCGGAGCCGACGGCGCTCACTGAGTCCGAGCTGTCCGAGCTGCCTGACCTCCCGGAGGCGCCCGACGTGCAGGTCCCCGACGGGGTGCGCACGGGTGCCGAGGACCTCCTGGACGAGCTGCGCCGCGGCGCGGACGACATTCTTCAGAACCAGTAGCCACCGCTAGACTGGGCACTCATGGAAACGCTCCCTGAATCGCTTGCCGTTGCCCGCGTGATTGCCCAGCGCCTGGCTGACAACGTCACCGACGTGGTCATGAGCCCGGGTTCGCGCAATTCGCCCCTGGCCTATGCGCTCATGGCCCGCAGGGACCTCCGCGTGCACATGCGTATTGACGAGCGCTCGGCCGCCTTCACCGCGCTCGGCCTCGCGCGCGTTCAACGCCGGCACGTGGGCGTCGTCATGACCTCGGGCACCGCGGTGGCGAACGCGCTGCCCGCGATGGTGGAGGCGCACATGTCGCACACCCCGCTGGCCGTCGTGAGTGCGGACCGCCCGGCCCGGCTGGTGGGCACGGGGGCATCGCAAACAATTTGGCAAGACGGGATCTTCGGCCGCTACGCCGCCACCCAGCAGGTGGCCACGGAGGCGGACGCCGCCGCCGTGTCCTTCGCGGCGGACCAGGTCCACATCAACGTCGCCCTGGACACCCCGCTCGTGCCCGACACGCTCCCGGCGCCGGAGGGCGAGCCGCGCCGGGTCGGCCCGGGCCGCCTGAGCACGCCGCCGACCTGGGTGGACCACGGCGCCGTGGACGTGGACCTGACCCGCAACACCCTCGTCATCGCGGGCGACGAGGCCTGGGACGTCCCCGGCCTCGAGCACGTGCCCACCATCGCGGAGCCGACTGCGCCCGCCCCCTTCCACCAGGTACACCCGCTGGCGGCGCGCTTCTTTGCCAAGAGCGAGGTCGCCATCTCCCACGACGGCGGCGACTTCTCCGCGGAAACCAAGCCGGACCAGCTCATCGTGGTGGGGCACCCCACCCTGCACCGCGACGTCATGGCGCTCATGGCGGACCCGGACATCGAGGTCATCGGCATCTCGCGCACCGATACGTTCACCGGCCACCCGGACCGGCGCGGCTCCCGCGTCAACGCCACCGGACAGTCCACGGACGCCTGGATCAAGATCTGCGAGGCCGCGGGCGAGGTCGGCGCCCAGACCGTGCGCGACGCACTCACTGAGGACGAGTTCGGGCTGACCGGCATGCACGTCGCTGCCGCCGTGTGCGACACCCTCGGCGTGGGCGACACGCTCGTCGTCGGCTCCTCCAACCCGGTTCGCGACGTGAGCATGGTGGGCATGCCGTTCGACGGCGTGACCACCATCTCCGCGCGCGGGGCCGCGGGTATCGACGGCACCGTCTCCCAGGCCGTCGGCGTGGCCCTGGCGACGCAGGCCCTGCACCCCGACGAGATCAGGGCCCCGCGCACCGTCGCCCTCATGGGCGACCTAACATTCCTGCACGACGTAAACGGCCTGCTCATCGGCCCCGACGAGCCGCGCCCCGGGAACCTCACCATCGTGGTGGCCAACGACGACGGCGGCGGGATCTTCCACACGCTCGAGGCTGGGGCGGAGAGCGTGGAGCGCGACTTTGAGCGGGTGTTCGGGACGGGGCATCACGTGGGCGTCGAGAAGCTTGCCCAGGCATATGGCGCCGACTACGAGCACGCCGGCAGCCTGCAGGAACTCCTGCAGACCCTGATCCGGCTCGAGGCGGAGCCGAACCCGATCACCGTGGTGGAGGTCGACACGACGCGGGCGACCCGGCGGGCACTGGCGCAGAGGCTCGCCCGGTGATCAATTGGTGGCGGCGCGGGCAACAGGCGCTGCTGGCGCTCTACCTGGCCACGCTGCTGGGGGCGGTGGCGATGGTCGGGGGAGCTGCGATGAACGACGCCCGCATCATGGCCGACCCCGGACGCGGCATGGCCACGGTGACCGGGGTGAGCGCGGTGCGCACCTCTGTGGAATACCAAGACGAGGAGGGGCGGCACTTCTCGCCCCCGAGCGGGCTGCTTTACCCCTCCGGGCTGGGGGAAGGGCAGCAGGTCTGGGTGACCTACGCCAAGAGCAACCCGGACCTGGTGAAGGTTGAGGGGCGCGGGTGGGTGCTCTCGCTCATCCCCGCGGGCTCGGTGGCGGTCGTGGCCACCGGTGTGTTCGCGCTGGCGTGGACGTGGGTGCGTCGATCAGCGCCCAAACGTTCACGTTGAGTTAGAACAAAGTTTGATCACTCGTAGAGTCTCGTTTGCATGCACATGGGAAGGTTCGAAAGTATGCGAGTCGGAATTGTCGCGGAATCATTCCTCCCGAACATCAACGGAGTCACCAACTCGGTGCTCCGCGTCCTGGAGTACCTGAAGGCGGAGGGCCACGAGGCGCTCGTCGTCGCGCCGGGTGCTCGCGACTTCCAGGAAGAGGTCGCGGACTACCTGGGCTTTCCTATCGTGCGCGTGCCCACGATGCGCGTGCCGCTGGTGGATTCGCTGCCCATCGGCGTGCCCACCACCACCGTGACCGCGGCGCTGGCGGAGTTCGAGCCGGACATCATTCACCTGGCCAGCCCGTTCGTGCTCGGCGGCGCGGGCGTGTTCTCCGCGATGCAGCTCGGCGTGCCGGCCGTGGGCCTGTACCAGACCGACGTGGCCGGCTTTGCCACCAAATACCAGCTTTCCGCCGTGGCCGCGCTGGCCTGGGACTGGACCCGCAACATCCACAACCGCTGCCAGCTCAACCTCGCCCCGTCATCGGAGGCGATCCGGGAGCTGGAGTCGCACGGCATCAAGAACGTGAAGCGCTGGGGTCGCGGCGTGAACGCGGAGCTGTTCAACCCGTCGAAGCGCTCCGACATGCTGCGCTACCAGTGGGATCCCACCGGCACGAAGAAGGTTGTCGGCTTTGTCGGCCGCCTGGCCAGCGAGAAGAGTGTGTGCCGCCTGGCCGTCCTGGAGCAGGACCCGGACATCCAGCTCGTGATCGTGGGCGACGGCCCGGAGCGCGACGCGCTCCAGGAGCTCATGCCCTCCGCCGTGTTTACCGGCGCGCTGTCCGGCGAGCAGCTGGCCCGCGCCTACGCGTCGCTGGACCTGTTCGTGCACACCGGCGAGTTCGAGACCTTCTGCCAGGCCATCCAGGAAGCCCAGGCCTCCGGCGTGCCCACCATCGGCCCGAAGGCCGGCGGCCCAATCGACCTCATCCAGGACGGGGAGAACGGCCTGCTGCTGGAGGTCGACACCTTCAGCGAGGAACTTCCCGACGCCGCCCGCTACCTGCTTGACCCCGCCCGGCTGGACGAACTCAAGCACAACGCGCGCGAATCCGTAGCGGATAAGACCTGGGACGCCCTGTGCGAGCAGCTGATGGGCTACTACGAAGAAGCGCGCGCTGGCTACCACGGCAATGTGATCAACCTGCTCGGGCGCAGCATCGCGCTGCCGAAGTGGGCGGGGCTGCGTCGCAAGTCGCGCGGGGCTTAAAGCCGGGTAGACTGGCCCACTATGTCAGTCTCGGACCTGTCTGCAAGCACCCAGGATTACCTCAAGGCGATCTGGGAGCTTGAAGAGTGGTCGGACCGGCCCGCTACCACCTCGATGATCGCGAAGGCGCTGGGTGTGAAGCAGTCGACGGTGTCCGACACCGTGCGCAAGCTGGCTGACCAAGAGCTGGTCTCGCACAAGCGTTACGGCTCCGTGCAACTGACGGAGCAGGGGCGGGCGCACGCGGTGCAGATGGTGCGCCGCCACCGTCTGATCGAGACTTTCCTGGTGCAAGTGCTCGACTACTCCTGGGACGAGGTTCACGATGAAGCCGAACAGCTCGAGCACGCCGTCTCCGACCTTTTAGTGGAGCGGGTGGCGGCGCTGCTGCACCACCCGACGCGCGACCCCCACGGCGACCCGATCCCCGCCGCCGATGGCTCGATACACGCCCCCGACGCAGTCACCCTGAGCACGGTGGAACCAGGCAGCGACGTAGTCATCGAGCGAATTTCCGACGATGACCCGGAGCTGCTGCGCTTCCTGCACGCCCACGGCCTGAACGTCGGCTCGCACCTCCACGTGGCCGAGGGCGCGCCCTTTTCCGGGGCAGTGGAAGTGCAAAACGCGGCCGACGGCGTGATTATCCCGCTGGGGCGTGCTGCGACTGACGCGGTGTACGTGAGCGCGCTCGGGCACGCACCAGCCCCCGCGGCCCAAAAAGATACACGAGCGTAAACACGCACGCCTGCGCGAGCACCATCATCGCCCCCGTGGCGGTGTCCAGGTAGTAGCTGCAGTACAGGCCCACCACCGCGCAGGCCGCGGCCATGGCAGGTGCGATAAGCAGCATCTTCCCAAAGGAATCGGTGAGCAGGTACGCCGTCGCGCCGGGAATGATCAGCATGGCAACAACCAGGATTACGCCCACGACCTGCAGCGCCACCACAGTCGTCAGTGCGAGCAGGGCGAGCAACCCGGCACCGATCGCGCGCGGGCTGAGCCCGATCGCGTGCGCGTGGATGGGGTCGAAGGCGTAGAGCGTCAGATCCCGCCGCTTGATGAGCAGCGCGCCAAACACGAGCACGGCAAGACCGATTACTTGCAGCATCTCCGCGCGGGACACGCCCAGCAGGTTGCCAAAGATGATGTGGTTTAGATCCGTGTGCGAGGGCGTGACCGAGATCAGCACCAGCCCGAAGGAGAAGAGCGAGGTAAACACGATGCCGATCGCGGCGTCCTCTTTGACCCGCGAGGTGTTGCGCACCAGGCCGATCAGGGCGACCGCGAGGAAGCCGAAGAGCACGGCGCCGACGGCGAAAGGCGCGCCCACGATGTAGGAGAGCACCACGCCGGGCAGGACCGCGTGGGAGACCGCATCGCCCATCAGCGACCAGCCCACCAGCACGAGCCAGCAGGACAGCATCGCGCAGACGATGGAAGCAGTCAGCGCGGTGGCCAGCGCCCGGCTCATGAAGCTGTAGTTCAGCGGATCCAACAAGAGTGACATCATGCGTGTGCCTCCGTTTGCGTCGGGGTCATGCCGAAGCCGAGGGCGAGGTTTTCCGGCCGCAGCACGTCTTCGGTGGGGGCGTGCATGAGCACGCGCTTGTTCAGCAGAACGGATTCCTCCGCGAGTGCGGGCAGGGCGGCGAAGTCGTGCGTGGAGACAAACAGCGTGGTGCCTTCGGCGACGAGTTCGCGCAGCAGTGCGGTGATCGTCGCTTCGGATTGCTTATCGACGCCCGCGAACGGCTCGTCGAGAAGCATAATGCTCGCGCCCTGCGCAATGCCGCGCGCGACGAAAGCGCGCTTCTTCTGCCCACCCGAAAGCTGGCCGATCTGGCGGTCGGCGAAGCGGGTCAGGTGCGTGCGCTCGAGGGCCGCATCGACGGCGGCCTCGTCGCGGCGGCGCGGGCGACGCGTCAACCTCATGTGGCCGTAGCGGCCGGTCATGACGACCTCGCGCACGGTGATCGGGAACTGCCAATCCACCTCTTCGCTTTGCGGGACGTAAGCGACTACCTGGGCCTTGCGTGCGGCGGCGGGGTCCGCGCCGTTGATCTGCACTGTGCCCGCGTCGGGCTTGACCAGGCCCATGATCGCCTTGAACAGGGTGGATTTGCCCGAACCGTTCATTCCGATGAGCCCGCAGGCTCGGCCCGGGGCGATGGCGACGCTGGCCTCGCGCAGGGCCTCGACGTCGCCGTAGCGTACGGTCACGCCTTCGACGCTGATCGCGGGCGTCATGATGCCTGCCCCGTAAGGCCCTCGATGATGGCGGAAGAGTCGTGCTTGATCAGGTCCAGGTAGGTGGGCACGGGGCCGTCCTCGGGTGAAAGGGAGTCGACGTAGAGGGTGTCGCCGAGCTGGGAACCCGTGGCGTCGACAACCTGCTGCATGGCCGCGTTGGAGACAGTCGACTCGCAGAAGACGGCGGGTACCTCGTTGTGCTTGACAAACTCGATGGTGCGGGCGATCTGCTGCGGGGTCGCCTCGTTTTCTGCGTTGACCGGCCAGATGTACTGCTCCTGCAGCCCGGCGTCGCGGGCGAGGTAGGAAAACGCGCCCTCGCAGGTCACCAGCGCGCGCTGCTGCTCGGGGAGCGCCGAAAGTTCGCGCGTCATCTCGTCCTGGATTTCCTGCAGCTGCGCCTTGTAGCTCGCCCCGTTTTCCGCGTACTGCTCGGCGTGCTCCGGGTCGAGCTCACTGAAGGCGTCGACGATGTTGTCCACGTAGGTCTGCACATTTTTCGGGCTCATCCAGGCGTGCGGGTTGGGTTTGCCGGCGTAGGCGTCCTCGGTGATGTCGATCGGGTCGATGCCTTCGGAAACGACCGTGTGCGGCACATCGGTCTCTTCCACGAACTGGGCGAACCAGTTTTCCAGGTTGAGACCGTTATCCAGGATGAGATCCGCCTCTGAGGCCTTGGCGATGTCACCCGGGGTGGGCTCGTACCCGTGGATCTCGGCACCAGGTTTGGTGATGGATTCCACCCGCAGGTGTTCGCCGGCGACGTTGGCGGCGATGTCTTGGATGACGGTGAAAGTGGTCAAAACGACCGGTTCATCGCCGGAGGAGGGGGTGTTTGCGCAGCTTGTCGTGCTGCAGGCGAGGAGGAGGGTGGCGCAGACGCCGAGTGCCCGTCGGATCATGGTGTGCCTTTCTCTTTCGATGTGTCTTGGTGGATAGAAGTTTAAACTTCGATATAGCGAAGTTACAAGAGGGGCTCCGGCGAATACCCACTGAAGTGGGGTGGAGCCGTACAATGCATTCCTATGGCCAAGGCAGATCTGGAGAAAAAGCCCTTCGACGTCGCCGGCATGTTTGACGGCGTGGGCGAAAAATACGACCTCACCAACACCATCCTGTCTTTTGGGCTGGATAAGTACTGGCGGCGTCGTACGCGCAAGCGCCTCCACCTGCAGCCGGGGGAGAAGGTCCTCGACCTCGCCGCCGGCACCGCGGTTTCTACCGTGGAGCTGGCCAAGTCGGGTGCCTGGGTGGTGGCCTGCGACTTCTCCCAAGGCATGCTCGCCGCGGGCCGCGACCGCGACGTGCCCAAGGCGGTGGGCGATGCGATGCACCTGCCTTTTGCCGACGCCACCTTTGATGCCGTCACCATCTCCTACGGCCTGCGCAACGTCTACGACTTCGAAGCAGGCCTGCGCGAAATGGCGCGCGTGACCAAGCCAGGCGGGCGCCTCGCCGTCAACGAGTTCTCCACCCCGGTCGTGCCCGGTTTCCGTACCTTCTACAAGGAGTACCTGCCGGTCGCGCTGCCGCTTTTGGCCAAGGTCTTTTCCTCCAATGCGGAGGCCTACGAGTACCTTGCAGAATCCATTCGCGCGTGGCCGGATCAGGAGGAGCTGGCCGCGGCGATCAACCGTAATGGCTGGCAGGACGCAGGCTGGCAGGATTTAAGCGCGGGCATTGTGGCGCTGCACAGCGCGACGAAGCCTGCCTAGCCCCGCACACGCGTTAGCGTGGGTCCCACAGCGCCTCACCACGTGGGGCGAGGCGCCCGGCGGCGCGCCACGCGCGTGCGATGAGGTCCGTGTCTTCCTCGGTGACCAGGTTGCCCATCAGTCGTGCCGCCGCCGGCATGAGGTAGCGCCCGCCTAATCCTCGCAGCGCGAGCGGGCCCGCGGCGGGAAGGAACTGCGGGTAGGTGAGCAGGCGCGCGGCCGTGCGGGCGAGCGCGAACGCGTCGCCGTAGGCGCGGCGCAGCGCGTACGGCCACGCAAGGGTGAGGTCCTTGCCCTCGCCGAGGAGCTCCACTGCCATCACGGCCGTTTCCATGCCGTAGTCGATGCCCTCGCCGTTGAGGGGGTTGACGCAGGCGGCGGCGTCGCCAATCAGCGCCCAGTTCGGGCCCGCCACGTTGGACACCGCGCCGCCCATCGGCAGCAGCGCCGAGGTCACGTGTTGCGGCTCGCCCAGGTCCCAGTCGTCGCGCTGCTGGCGGGCATAGTGCGCGAGCAGCTTCTTCGTGTTCACCTTCGCAGGGCGCGCCTGGGTGGACAGGGCGCCGCAGCCGAGGTTCACGGTGCCGTCGCCAAGCGGGAAGATCCAGCCGTAGCCGGGCTGGATCTCGCCCGCGTCGTCGCGCAGCTCTACGTGCGAGTGCATCCAGGGCTCGGTGCTCAGCGACGTCGTGCAGTAGGACCTCGCGGCAATCCCGTACACCTGGTCCTTGTGCCAGGCCCGCCCGAGCGACTTGCCAAAGGGGGAGCGCACCCCGTCGGCAACGATGACCCAGCGGGTGCGCACCGGGCCGCGGTCCGTGTGGACGGCGGTGATGGCGCCGTGGGCGTCGAAGTCCGCCCCGGTCGCCGCGCAGCCGTGCCAGACGGTGGCTCCGGAGGCGGCGGCCTGGTCGGCGAGGGTGGCGTCGAAAAGCGAGCGGGGGCTCGCGGAGCCTTGCGTGCCGTAGCGGCCGGCGGGCCAAGGCGCGGTGACGCTGCCGCCGTAGCCGTGGAGCTTAAGGCCGCGGTTGCGGTAGGCGGGGAGTGCTGATTCGAGGCCGAGCGTGCGCAGCGTGTGGACGGCGCGCGGGGTGAGGCCGTCGCCGCAGGTTTTGTCGCGGCGGTGCGGTTGGGCGTCGAGAAGCAGGGTGCTCAGGCCCGCGCGCTGGGCGGCGATCGCCGCGATCGAGCCGGAGGGGCCAGCGCCAACAACAACGCAATCAACAACATCCATCACGGACAACATTGTGCCAGAGGCGTTGACAGCCCCCGCTGGTACACCCGGTGGCCAGCTTGCACTACGGTTGAGTGCGATAATTGTGCGCCGCAAAGCGCTGCCCGGGAACCGGGTGGCGCCGCGGCCGTCTCGCCCAACCTGCAAGGATGGTACCGATGGCCAACATCAACCACCCGTCGCCGCGCCATGGATACGACATGGACCTCGGCGACGACGCCCTGAACACCCGCATTGCGCAGGGGATGGGCGAGGTTGAACGCGTGCTGCTCGAGCGGCTCTCGCAGGGCGAGGAGTTCATCACGGACAAGGTCACGCACCTGGCCGTGGCCGGGGGCAAGCGCTTCCGCCCGCTGATGGCGCTGTTGTGCAGCGAGTTCGGGCCCGACACCGCGTCGGAGAACGTGGTGAAGTCCGCCGTCATTACAGAGATGGTCCACCTGGCCACCCTCTACCACGACGACGTGATGGATGAGGCGGAGCGGCGCCGCGGCGTCGACTCGGCCAACTCGCGCTGGGACAACACCGTGGCCATCCTGGCCGGCGACGTGTTGTTCGCCCACGCGTCGCGCATCATGAGCGAGATCGACACCGCCACGGTCGCGCACTTCGCCGACACCTTCCAGGAACTGGTTACGGGGCAGATGCTGGAGTCGCTCGGCGCGCGCGGCGGCGACCCGGTCGAGCATTACATGAAGGTGATCGAGGGCAAGACGGGCGTGCTCATCGCGTCCGCCGCGTACCTGGGCGCCACCCACGCCGGCGCGAGTCAGGAGGTGGTGGCGAGCTGCCAGCGCCTCGGCGCCGCCGTCGGCATGGTCTTCCAGATCGTGGACGACATCATCGACATCTTCTCCGACCCCGCGCAGTCCGGCAAGACCCCCGGCACGGACCTGCGCGAGGGCGTGTTCACCCTCCCGGTCCTCTACGCCATGCAGGAGGACTCGGAGGCGGGGCGCGAGCTGCGCGCGATGCTCACCGGCCCGCTGCAGACGGATGAGGAGGTGCAGCGAGCGCTCCAGTTGATCGGCCAGACCAACGGGCGGGAGCGAGCGCTTGACGACGTCAACGCCTACCTCGCCGCCGTCAACCGCGAACTCGAGACGCTCCCGGCCGGGCCCGCCAACGACGCGCTGCGCCAGCTGTCCCGCTACACCGTCGACCGCGTGGGATAGCGCCTTTCACCCTGATGACCAGCCGATTTGCAAAGGGTTGGCGGTAGTGTTGTAAAGTATTCAACGCACTTAAGGTGCACGCCAGGTTGCCCGAGCGGCCAAAGGGAGCGGACTGTAAATCCGCCGGCATTGCCTTCAGAAGTTCGAATCTTCTACCTGGCACACTCACCCACCACCACGTACGCGAGTACGGGGCGGTGGGTTTTTCGTGCGTGGGGGTGGGCGGGGCTTGGGCGGGGCTTGGGCGGGATGACGAGAACGGCCTGTTTGACGAGATCAGGATGACGAGGGTGCGGGGATTTTGTCGCATCCTCGTCACGGGGTTCTCGTCTAGTAGGCGGCAGCCTGAACTATCCCTCGCCACAGCGACCCGCGTGGCGCCTGCAGCGCCGGAGGCACGGTACCGCCGCCGCGTGGAGGAGCGCACGGTCGCGCCTCCAATGCGCAGGGCTCCGGTAGCGTTTATAAGCGTGTGAAAAACGGCCTAAAAACCCGCCCTGTAGTGGCGATTTGTGTTCTTTAACGCTATCGGGTTAATCTTCTTAAGGCTTCAACGGAGCGGGTCACACCGAAAGGTGAGACTCACAACAAAGAGGCTGTGCCCCCTTAGCTCAGTCGGCAGAGCGTTTCCATGGTAAGGAAAAGGTCGACAGTTCGATTCTGTCAGGGGGCTCTGTTGTTTGCGTAAGGCAAACACATGGCGGTGTAGCTCAGTGGTAGAGCAAACGACTCATAATCGTTGTGTCGAGAGTTCAATTCTCTCCATCGCTACTCACCTCAAGCGGATGCTCCGGCGTTCGTGGTAGGGTTAGGCCCCTGTAATTGTTTACAACGCAGGGACCTAGGGGCGTGGCGCAATTGGTAGCGCAACGGTCTCCAAAACCGTAGGTTGCAGGTTCGAGTCCTGTCGCCCCTGCCAAAGCATGAATGTGGAGGAGTTTTCTTGACTAACCCCAACGGTCAGAACCCGGCACGGCCAACCGGCAAGCGTCAGCTGGGCGGGGCGTCTCCGATCTCCACCGACTCCTACGAAGAGAAGCGCACCCCCGCGAAGCGCGATGGCGATGACGCCGAGAAGAAGAACGGCGCCGCAGCGTTCCCGGGCGAGGTCGTCTCCGAAATGCGCAAGGTCATCTGGCCGACCGGCAAGGAGATGCTCAACTACACGCTCATTGTGTTTGCCTTCCTGATCGTGTTGACCGTCATGGTGTGGGGCACCGACAGCCTGGCTAGCCTGCTGGTTGAATGGATCTTCATTCGTTAGCTATAATGCGAACGGTTACTTAATATCCCGCTTCCTCGGACTCCGAGGGGCGGGATAAGTTTTTGTCCCACCGCGCGCGAACCACCAACGTGAGTACGCTAGGGCGGGGAATTTACGGAGATAAAGGAGACGGACCATGGCAGTGGAAAACAACGACGCCCTGAACACGGTCGAGGAAAACGAGCTGGAAATGATCGACGAGGGCGCGCCCGTCACCGATCAGACCGACCCCGAGGAGGAACTGGCTGAGCAGCAGGCCGACTCTGCCGAGCCGGAGACCCCCTCCGAGCAGGAGGAAGAGCTCGAGATGATCGACGAGGGAGCCCCGGTCACCGAGGACACCGACCCGGAGACGGAAAGCACCGAGGGTGCGGAGACCACCGAGGGAGATGCCGAGGCAGCTGCCGCCGCGGCGCTTGGCGACGATTCCGCGGCCGAAGCGGACAGCGAGTACCGCGCCCGCCTGCGCGCTTACGTCCGCGAGCTGAAGAAGCTGCCGGGCGAGTGGTACATCATCCAGTCCTACTCGGGCTACGAGAACAAGGTGAAGACCAACCTGGAGATGCGTATCCAGACGCTCGAGGTGGAGGACTCCATCTACGACGTGGTCGTGCCGATCGAGCAGGTGCTGGAGAAGAAGGACGACAAGCGCAAGCTGGTGAAGCGGAAGCTGCTGCCGGGCTACGTCCTGGTGCGCATGGAGATGAACGACGCTGCCTGGTCCGTGGTTCGCGAGACCCCGGGCGTGACCAGCTTCGTGGGCAACGAGGGCAACGCGACGCCGGTGAAGCACCGCGATGTGGCGAAGTTCCTCATGCCGAAGGCGGAGCCGGTTGAGGGAAAGAGCGTCGCGAATGCGGAGGGCGAGACCGTCATCGCGATGCCGGAGGAGGAAGAGAAGCCGAAGGTCACCCACGACTACAAGGTGGGCGAGGCCGTCACCATCCTGTCGGGCGCGTTCGCGTCCGTTGCGGGTACGATCTCCGAGATCGATGAGGAGACAGGCAAGATCCAGGCGCTGGTGTCCATCTTCGGCCGCGAGACTCCGGTCGAGCTCACGGCTGACCAGATCGAGCGGATTATGTAGGCGTGGCGTCGAGAAGCGTTTTGCTTCTTGCGCCCCACCTGCCGTAAGGTAAAACGTCGCGCGTGCCCGCACAAGGGCTGCGCGACGTTTTCTATTCGTCTCCCCGGTGGCTCCGGGAAAGCGGGGCATCCGGAAGCGTGCCGCCAAACATCGTGGGCGGGGCGCTGTACCAAGGAATTGAGGTTTAACGATGGCTAAGAAGAAGGTCACTGGCCTGATCAAGCTGCACATCGAGGCAGGCATGGCGAACCCGGCACCGCCGGTTGGCCCGGCGCTCGGTGCGCACGGCGTGAACATCGTCGAGTTCACCAAGGCCTACAACGCCGCCACCGAGTCCATGCGCGGCAACATCATCCCGGTGGAAATCACCGTCTACGAGGACCGCTCCTTCGACTTCATCCTGAAGTCCCCGCCGGCAGCTTCCCTGCTGCTCAAGGCTGCGGGCATCAAGAAGGGCTCCGGCGTCCCGCACACCCAGAAGGTCGGTTCCGTGACCTGGGATCAGTGCAAGGAGATCGCTGAGACCAAGAAGAAGGACCTCAACGCCCGCGACATCGAGGCTGGCGCCGCGATCATCGCTGGTACCGCCCGCTCCATGGGCATCACCGTCGAGAAGTAAACCCGCTCGACGCAGGTGGGAGGGCCGGCCAGGCCCGTACCACCACTCCTGACATCACATACGAAGAAAGGAACGCAACATGGCTAAGAAGTCCAAGCGTTACAACGAGACCCTCGCACAGGTCGACCGCGACGCCCTGTACCACCCGCTCGACGCGGTGAAGCTGGCGCAGGAGACCTCCTCCAAGAACTACGACGCCACCATCGACGTCGCCATGCGCCTGTCCGTCGACCCGCGCAAGGCTGACCAGCTGGTCCGCGGCACCGTCAACCTGCCGCACGGCACCGGTAAGACCGTCCGCGTCGCAGTCTTCGCCGAGGGCGAGAACGCCACCAAGGCACAGGAGGCTGGCGCCGACATCGTTGGCACCGACGAGCTCATCGAGCAGATCAACAACGGCCAGCTCGACTTCGACGTTGCCATTGCAACGCCGGACCAGATGGCCAAGGTCGGCCGCGTCGCTCGTGTCCTCGGCCCGCGTGGTCTCATGCCGAACCCGAAGACCGGCACGGTTACCCCGGATGTCGCAAAGGCTGTCCAGGAGTCCAAGGGTGGCAAGATTGCCTTCCGCGTGGACAAGGCTGCCAACCTGCACGCGCTGATTGGTAAGGCATCCTTCACCGCCGAGCAGCTCGCCGAGAACTACGGCGCGCTCCTCGACGAGGTGCTGCGCCTGAAGCCGGCATCCGCCAAGGGCATCTACCTGAAGAAGATCGTGGTTTCCGCGACCCAGGGCCCGGGCGTCCCGGTTGATTCCTCCGTGCAGAAGGACTACGCCACCAAGGCCTAAGTTTCGCACACTCTCAGCGCCCCGGTGCCAGACTTGAGAAAGTCCGGCGCCGGGGCGCTTTTTGCTTGCTCACCTGGACGACTTGCCATGCGTGCTTAATGAAAATAGTCTTCATTAAGTGGAAATCTTCGGAGTGACTTGTGGGCGACGCAAGGTGGCGTCGATACTCTCTGCGCTGTTGCTGGTGTTTCTCGCGCCGATCGCGCACGCGGCGGAGCTCAGCCTGGATACCGGGCACATCGACGCGTTTGCGGTGCGCCCCGACGGCGACGGGATTGCGCTGAGCCTGCAGGAGGACGTGACGGGGTCGCATGTGCAGCACGCCCCCGAGGACGTCACCCTTGTTGTCGGCGAGCAGGCCTATACCGAGGACACCGAAAGTGTCGACGAGATTGGCGCGCCAGGCTACCTGCTCCCGCAGACGCAGCAGTCGGACCTCATCTGGCCGGGCTGGGACACGCAGGCGCTCGCCGGCGCGGGGATCAGCGACATCGACATCGAATTCCTTGACGTCTCCGGACCAGGCGAGGTGTACCTTTTCCAGGCGCAGGGGCTCGGCGGCGTTGGGCCAGTGCTTGACGACGCCACCCTCGCCCTCAACGCAGGCGCGACCATCCACCAGGACACGCCTGCGCACGCGCACGCAAACTGGTTGTTCACCGAGCCCGGCACTTACACGATGCGGGTCGTGGCGCACGCGGGCGGCGCGACGTCGAACGAGGCGACCTACACCTGGATGGTGGGGGAGGCTGACTCGGCCGAGACAACACCGACCCCGGCGGACTCTGCGACGCAGAGTGACGACACTTCGGCGCTCGGCGGCTTGGCTGACACGGACGAGCCGGAGGCGTCGCACCGGGTGGAGACCTACGCTGGCGAGCCTGCCGAGCCCGCCGAGGGCACTGAGGCCGCAACCGCCGCGTCCAGCGAGTCCTGCAAGCCGGCCCTGAGCCCGCAGGTGAAGGACGACCGACAGGTGCCCGCGACGTGGAACGACCCCGCCACGATGGTCTTCGGGCTCGGCGATGCCGCAACGACCACACTGCCCGAGGACGTCGGACCGATCCCGGCCGGAGAGGCCTGGATGATCGGCGCGACCCAGCAGGCCGGTGTGCCGTGGCTGGGCGCGAACACCCAGCACGAGTCCCTGCTGGAGCACACCACCGGCGAGGTGACGTGGGAAGTCACCGACTTCGACGGGCCCGGCAACATGTTCGTGTTCACCCAAGGCGGCTTGGGCAAGATTGTGGGCGAGGAGTGGTTCCGCGCCGAGCACGGCACCGCGCAGGGCGCCCACACCATTCCGGCGAACTCGCACGTGCACCCCAACTGGGTCTTTAGCGCCCCAGGCACCTACCACGTGACCGTGCGCCACACCGCCACAGCGAAGGACGGCACTGAACTCAGCGGCGCCGCGACGCTCACCTTCGAGGTGGGCGGTTCCGGTAACGCCGACGACGGCCACTTCGACTTCGGCTCCGTCTACGACGCGGAGGGGGACTGCGGTGGCGCGGGCGCAGCCGGCACCGGCTCCACAGGCCCCGCAGGCCCCGAAGGCTCCGCGGGCTCCGCAGATTCCGGCAGCGAAAGCGCGGCCGCCGGGGTGACGGGGAGTTCGGCGTCCGGGTCCCGCAGCGGCGGGCTCGCCGAGACCGGCCCAACCGTGATGACGCTGCCCATCGCCGTGCTGGGGATTGGCGTGCTCGTCTTCGGCGGCGGCATGCTCTGCCTGGACACGGCGCTGCGGCGCCGCCTGCTCGCCGCGCTTGGGGCCACCAAGTGAGGCGCGCGACCACCCGTGCCGTCGGCGCGTGCGCCGTCGTTGCGTTGGCCGCGTCGCTGGGCGGCTGTGGCAGCGCGAGTGGCGACCAGGGCGACGACGGCACCCTCAACGTCGTCGCGTCCACCTCGATCCTCGCGGACGTGGTGAGCAACGTCGCGGGCGACGATGCGACCGTGACCTCGCTGATGGGCCGCGGGGTCGACCCGCACACCTACGAACCGAGCCTGCACGCCACCCGCGACATCGCCTACGCCGACGCCGTATTCACCAACGGCCTGCTCCTCGAGCCGCAATCGCTGTCCCACACCATCGACTCCACCGTCCGCGAAACGGTGCCCGTCGTGCCGGTCGCGGAGCAAGCGCAGCGCTACGGGTTCTCGCCAATCCCGCTCGTCGAGGACGCCAGCCTGGACACCGTGTGGCTCGGCCTCCGTGTGGACACCGGCAAATCCCTGCCACCAACCGGGGTGACGGAGCTTTCGCTTATCGACGCCCACGGCCCCGGCAATGCCTACGCCTTCATCCTCGGCACCTTCGGCACCCCCGAGGTGGTGTTCGATTCCCACGACGGCATTGACACCAACGACTCGACGGTGCTGCCTGTCGACGCGCACACCCACGTCAGCTGGGCGTTCTCCGAGCCAGGAGTGTACGAGCTGACCATGCGCGGTGAGGTCCGTGACTCCGTGGAAGATGCGGCAACCCGCGGCGAGGCCGAGGACACGTTCACGGTGGTCGTCGGCCAGGACCCGGCCCAAGTGACGCCCGGAAAAACGGTGCTGGACCAGGGGCACGTGGACATCACCACCACGCTCCGCGACGGCGAGACCCGCCTCACCCTGCGCGATGACGACCTGGGCGACCTCGACCCGGCCGACGCCGTGATCGCGGTGCCGACGACCACGCTGCAGCCCGTCCCGCCGGAGCGCGCCTTCCGTTTCCTGGGCAACCCCGGGGAGGAGACCTACCTGCTGCCGCAGGCGGTGCTGGGCAACCACGTCCACGGCGAGCTGGACCCGCACTTCTGGCACGACGTTGCTGCGGTGAAAGCCGTGGTCAAGGTGGTGCGCGACGAGCTCAGCACCGCCGACCCCGCCCACGCCGAGGACTACGCCCGCAATGCCACCGCGTACCTCGCACAGCTGGACGCGGCGGACCAGAGGATGCGGCAGGCGGTGGAGCGCATCCCGGAAGCGAACCGCAACCTGGTGACCACCCACCACGGCTACTCCTACCTGGGCGCGGCCTACGGGCTGCGCATCGCCGGGTTTGTCACGCCGAACCCCAGTATCGAGCCGAGCCCCCGCGACGTCATCGCCTTTACCCGCACGCTGGAAAACCTGCACGTCCCCGCGGTCTTTCTGGAACCACAGCTGGAAGGCAGCAGCAGCGTGCTCACGGAGACGGCGGCGCACCTGGGAATCCAGGTCTGCCCGATCTGGGGCGACACCCTCGACCCGCCGGGGGAGGGGCCCGCGGATACGTATGTGCACTTTGTAGAAGAAAACGCGGCGTCGATAAGCACTTGCCTTGCGCCATAAGAAAGGAACCCTGACATGAAACTTCAACTTGCAGCCCTCACCCTCGCCGCGGCGACCGCGCTCGCGCCCGTTGCTGGCGCACAGGGGATGGACAATGACCCCGCGCTGCAGCAGACGGTGCGCAGCGACGAGGCGATCGCGCCCGCCGGCGAGCAGGCCGTGATCTCCGCGGGCCACGTCGACCTCGGCGCGACCTTCGACGGCGACGAGCTCACCTTCCTCGCACGCGACGACTCGCAGGACCCGCCCGTGTGGCGCAGGCTTAACGACGTCGTCTTTCAGGTCTCCGACGACGCCAAACAGACCCTGCCCGACACTGGAGCCTTCGACTTCACCGGCGCGGGCGCGGGCGATGACGTGTGGGTGATCCCGCAGACCGAGGTGCAGGGTGTGCCCTGGCTGGGGTGGAATACGCAGTCGCCGTCGCTGCTGGAGCGCTCCTCAAACGGCGTGAGCCTGGAGTTCGGCGGGCACGAGGGCGACGGCGACTTCTCGCTCTTCCTGCAGCCGGGCGGGTTCCACGAGCCGCAGCTGCTGTGGTCCTCGCGCGAGGACGGCACGCAGCCGATGTGGGTGGAGCCGAATACGCACACCCACGCCAACTGGGTGTTTACCCAGCCGGGCGTGCAGCTGGTGGGCGTGCGCGCCGTGGTGAAGGACAACGAGGGCAACACCCACACCGACGAGGAAGTCGTGCGCATCGCGGTGGGCAGCGATACCGACCCCGCCGAGGCGCAGGCGGCCGAGTTCTCCGGCCCGTGGCGCGGGGCCGAAAATGGGGACGAGAATGAGGCCACGGACGGCGCCACGGATGCTGCCGCGGGCTCATCTGCTGGCAGCAACGCCGGACTCCTCGTCGCCCTGGGGATTGGCGTGCTCGTCGTCGCGCTGGTGGCCCTGTTGGTCGTGCGCTCGCGGAAGGGGCGCGCGTAATGGCCGCGAGTAGTCAAGATGCGCTGATTCGGGTCTCGGGACTCAGCGCCGGGTACCCGGGGCGCGCCGTGTTCGACGGCGTTGACCTGGACATTCTGGGCGGACAGTTTGTCGGCCTGCTCGGGCCGAACGGGGCGGGCAAAACGACGCTGCTGCGCGCCATGCTCGGCCTGATCCCTGGCGCGCGCGGCACGGTGCGCGTCGCCGGGCGCAGTGGCGTGCAGGTGCGCAAGGCGGTGGGGTATGTCCCACAGCGTCACGACGTGGCCTGGGACTTTCCCATCGACGTCGCGTCCGCGGTGCTCAACGCCACGCTGGACCTGCGGCCCTGGTACACACGCGCGGGTGCCGCGGAGCGCGACGCCGTCGCGGACGCCCTGGACAGCGTCAACCTCACCGAGCTGTCCGCGCGCCCCATCGCGGACCTCTCGGGCGGGCAGCGCCAGCGCGTTCTGGTCGCCCGCGCGCTCGTGCGCAAACCCCGGGCCCTCTTCCTCGACGAGCCGTTCACCGGCCTGGACATCCCGTCCACCGAGCAGCTGCTCGCCCTGTTCCGCGAGTTGGCGGGCCACGGCATCTCCATCGTCATGTCCACGCACAACATCGTCGAGGCCGTCGATTCCTGCGACCGCCTCATCCTCTTCCGCGGCGGGGTCGTGGCTGACGCGGCCCCCGGACAGCTGTGCGACACCCGACCGTGGATGGACACGTTTGGGGTTGGGCCGTCCTCGCCCTGGCTGGCCGCCTTGCAGACGCACGTGAAACGAGCCCAACCACACCAACCACACCGCGCCGAGGAGGCCACGCATGCTTGAGATCGGTTTCCTGCAGTTCCTCGCTGACGTGGCCAACCCGCAGCTCGCGTTCCTGCCCCGCGCGCTCGTGGCGGCGGTGCTGGCCTCGGTGCTGTGCGCCGTGGTGGGCTGCTTCGTGGTACTGCGCGGGATGGCGTTCATCGGCGACGCCGTCGCCCACGCGGTCTTTCCGGGGGTGGCCATCGCGTTCGCGCTCCACGCCTCGGTGCTGCTCGGCGGGGCTGTGGCCGGGGCGGTCGTCGCCGTCGTGATCGCCGTGCTGTCGCAGCGCAGGACGATCAAGGAGGACGCGATCATCGGCATCGTGTTCGCCGCGGCGTTCGCGTTTGGGTTGGTGATTATTTCGCGGGTCGAGGGCTACACGGCGTCGTTAAGCGCATTTCTTTTTGGCTCCCTGACTGGCGTAAGCGTGCGCGACCTGTGGGTGAGCGGCGTGACCGGCGCGGTGATCATTGCGCTGGTTGCGGCGCTGCGGCCGTGGCTCACCGCGGTGGCGCTGGATCGCGAGACCGCGCGTGCGATGAATCTGCCCGTGGCCGCGCTCGACCTGGTGCTCTACCTGTGCGTGACCGCTGCCGTGGTGATTTCGGTGCAGACCATTGGCAACATCCTGGTCATCGCGCTGCTGGTCACGCCCGCGTCCGCCGCGCGCCTGTTCACGGACAACCTGGAGACGATGATGGTGCTCGCCGCGCTGATCGGCATCGTCGGCAGCGTCCTCGGCGTGTGGCTGGCCTGGTCCTTCGACTCGCCCACGGGCGCCACGATCGTTCTGTGCGTGACCGCGATTTTCGGGCTGAGCTGGCTGTTCGCGCCGCGCCGCGGAGTGCTGCGCGCGCCGGGCCGGACGCCGCGGAAGGAGACCGTCTAGATGCGGCTGCTCAGACTCGTCGCCGCGGCGGCGCTCGTTGTTGCCAGCTTTCCGGTGGCTGCCGCCGCCGAGCTGACCGACACCGGGCACGTGCCCGGTGATGCCGGCTTCGGCGTCGACCTGCCGGCCGATACCCCGTGGGCAGGCCGCGACGGCACGACGCACCCCTGCGCAGGCCGCAAGCTGCTCTATCACTCCCACAACGACGCGCTCTACGGCACCCGCGTCGGCGGGGACCTCACCGTCATGGCAGTGGACGGGCAGCAGGTCGTAAACCAGGACGATGTCTGCTTCCGCCTGCCGCGCGACGCCGATCCGGACGGCAACGAGGTCTCCCGCATCCAGATCCCGGACGACGGCTCGCTCGACTTCCTTGGTCAGCCCGGCGATACCGTGTGGCTCGCACCGCAGTCCGTGGACTGGGCCGACAACTGGCGCCCCATCTGGTCGGGTCTCGGCGCCTTCGATCCCGCCCACGAGGGCGACCCGTCCGCCATCCCCAGCAACTTCGAGGACGACCTCATGCACTTCGACCTCACAGACATCGAGGGCCCCGGCGACGTGCACATCTTCTTCAAAAATGCCATCTCGCCCGCAGAAATCGTCTTCAACAGTGCCGACCCGCAGGCCCGCACGGTCGACTACGAAGTCGGCGCGCACGGCCACTTCAACTGGGCCTTTTCCAAGCCCGGCATCTACGCCTTGACGTGGCAAGGTAGGGCCTCGCTTATCGACGGCACGCCGCAGCACACCAAGCCCATCACCCAATACTGGCTCGTCGGCGATGACGGCGATGTGGGCCTGGCCGACGGCACCACCACCGAACTGCGCAAGGTGACCAACTATGTCGGTGGCGACCCGGGGCCGGGCGTTGAGGACGGCGGTGCTGGCGCGGATGGTGGCACCGGTGGCACCGACGCGAGCGCGCCGCTGACCACAGTGCAGCTGCTTCCGGAGGAAGGCGAACCCAGTCAAGAACCCAGCCGGGAACCCGATGACGGCTCCGCGTCGGGCGGGGGCGCGGTGGCGTCGACAAGCGAGCAGCCCAGCGCGACGCGACCGGACGAGGGGCGCTGCGAGGCGGCGCGCGCACTGCGCACCAAGCCGGAGGCGTTGATCAGCGCTGGTCACATGGATATGGGGCTGGTGGATGACGGCGGCATTGAGGCGAAGCTCATCGATGACAGTGATCCGCGCTCGCCGACCCCGCGTGACTCCGGCACGTTCCTGTTCGAGGTGCCCGACGCGGCGAGAACTCAGATCCCGGCGAACTTCCGCGCAAGCTTCCCCGGCGAACCCGAATCTATGTGGGTGCTGCCGCAGGCCCAGGCCAAGGGCCTGCCGTGGCTCGGGTTTTCCACGACGCGGCTGACGCAGGACAGCTTGGCATCAGGCAGCAACGTGAAGGTGACCATGAAGGATGTGGAAGGTCCCGGGCGGATCTTCTCCTGGCACGAGTCGCTCGGTGGCACGACACTGGAGCTCGATTCCGGCGACGCTGCGACCGCGCTGGAGTACGGGGTCAACGACCACGACCACCAGGCGTTCGGCTTTACCAAGGACGGCCTCTACTCCGCGACGTTCCGCTTCGAGGGCACCGCCATCTCGGGCGAGGCGTTCTCGAAGGAGCTGACGGCGGCGTTTGCCGTGGGTGACTCCGCAGTGGCGCAGGCGAAGAAGTACTCGTCGAGCGGGTACGCATCGCTTGACGGCACCAACTGTGCCGATTCCAGTGACGAGCCCGGCGCCGATTCTGGTGCCGACGGCTCCGACACGTGGGTGGGGGCCCTGGCCAAGGGGATCCGCTCCGTGGACAAGGAGTTTGGCGCCTTCGGGGAGAAAGCGGGGCCGTTCTTCGCGCACCTGCGTGGTGGGGGCAAGGATGCCGTCGCGACGACGTCGCCGAAGCCGCCGGCACAGCTGACGACGCCGAAGCCGCCGGCGCCAGCTCAGAGTGCTGCCAGCAGGCGGGGAAGTGGCGCGGCCGCCCCGACACGCGAGCAGCGGGTGAGCGCCTCCGCCGGCGGCAGGGGCTCCGTTGGCGGCAAGGGCTCGGAGAGCGCGAGCAGTGCTTCGCGCAAGAAGGCGGGCACCACTCCCCAGGGCAAGTCGGCGCCGAAGAAGCAGAAACCGACGAAGCAGACAACACCGAAGAAGCAAACAACGACGCCCGCGAAGCCTGACCACGGCTCCGGCGAAAAGACCACCGGCAGCGGTACCGGTGGGATCGTGTCCTCCTTCGATGGCACGAAACCGAAGCGCGGAAGCGGCAGCGATGGTGACAACGGTGAGGATGCAGCGCAGGCGCAGGTCGCGACCTCGCAGGGCATGACCGCCAGCGGCTTCTGGGGAGGACTCATTCTCGGCGTGGGCCTGATGGCTCTGCTCGGCGGCATCGTGCTCTTCACGGCGGCGGCGAAGATGCTGCGGCACGCCCCGAAACCGGGGAGCTCCAGCGCGGACGCGGCGGAATCGTTGGGAGTGTAGGCGCGATTTGGTGTTTTGGGAGGGGACCGACTAACGTACGACGCGAAGTTTGAACGGGTGAAAACCCGTGCTCAAGTTTCACCGAAGACCGTCGGTCACTCTGCCACCGCAGAGTCGAAGGAATCCCACTCCAGGGATCGGCCCACGCAGGAGAAACGTGGCTTGCCTTTCAGGGTGCCTCGTGCTTCTGCACGGGGCATTTTTCTTTGGGGCGCGTGAGCGTCGAGAAGCGAAATGCTCCGGGCGGATTGAAGGACATGAAGAATTGGAAGGAGGCGTGTGTACATGGCTAACCCGAAGAACGAGCAGGAGCTTAAGGTTCTGAAGGAAAAGTTCGAGGCAGCTAGCTCGATCGTGCTGACTGAGTACCGTGGCCTGACCGTTGGTCAGCTGCAGGAACTGCGCGGTGAGCTCGGCTTCGACGTCGAATACCACGTCGCCAAGAACACCCTCGTCAAGATCGCTGCTAACGAGCAGGGCATTGAGGGTCTCGACGATCTTCTTGTCGGCCCGACCGCTATCGCCTTTATCAAGGGCGAGGCTGTCGACGCTGCGAAGGTCATGAAGAAGTTCAACAAGGATCACGACGCATTCGTGATCAAGGGCGGCTACATGGATGGCAATGCCATCGATGCTGCTCAGGTTGATGCCATCGCCGAGATGGACAACCGCGAGACCACTCTTGCAAAGCTCGCTGGTGCCTTCGAGGGCTCCTTGGCAAAGGCCGCCGGCCTGTTCCAGGCTCCGGCGTCCAAGACGGCCCGCCTTGTCGCTGCACTGCAGGACAAGCAGGACGACGCTGCGTAACGCGAACTAACTACACACACCAAACATTCGGGCCAAAGCGCCCACAAACAGAAAGGATGCCATTATGGCTAAGCTGTCCAAGGACGAGCTCATTGAGCAGTTCAAGGAAATGACCCTCATCGAGCTTTCCGAATTCCTGAAGGAATTCGAGGAGGTCTTCGACGTCACCGCTGCTGCACCGGTTGCTGCTGTTGCTGCCGCTCCGGGCGCTGCTGGCGACGCTGCCGCTGAGGAAGAGAAGGACGAGTTCGACGTCGTTCTCGAGGACGCAGGCGCCAAGAAGATCGGCGTCATCAAGGCTGTCCGCGAGATCGTCTCCGGCCTTGGCCTGAAGGACGCTAAGGAAATGGTCGAGGGTGCTCCGAAGGCCATCCTCGAGGGCGCAAACAAGGACGACGCTGAGGCTGCAAAGGCTAAGCTCGAGGAGGCTGGCGCAAAGGTCACCCTCAAGTAAGAGCCTTTCGCTTCTCGACGTCACCCCCCGTCCACCGGTACGAAAACACCGGTGGGCGGGGGTTTCGCGTGTGTGGGGGGCAGGAGTGCAGCTCCTTTACCACTGATGAACGGGGGCTCAGGCCAGGTTGCACCCAGTAGCCCCTTCGAATTCGAAGACTATTCGGTACCCTGGCAACCTGTGAGCGCTGTACCGCGATGCGGAAGTGGAGCTCAGGACAGGGTTTGAATACATTGACGGCGAGCCATTACGAGGGGCTGATTGAAATGCTTGATGCACCTGAAAAAGAACCTGGTCGTCTCATACCTTGGATCCGGGGCTTCGACCCGGATGTCATCGAATTCAGCTTGGCGTGCGTGCCAGATTGGGTGCCGTCTGAATACCGCGAATTTTTCAACTCGTACGTTGCGTTCGAGTTCGAATACGGCGAATGGTTCGCTCCGAACCAACCGCCGAGCGATCCGAGTAGTGTGCAGGCTGGCTATTCCAGCCTGCGCGAAGCGGCTGAAGCGTTCGGCGCGGATCCGGACGCCTGGTTCCCAGTCGGGATGTTTGACGGTGATGACTACGTGGCGTACCACCGAAAGGACGACGGCGCGATCGAGTTTGGGCGCTACCACTTCTTGGACCGGGAGTTTTTGGACGGGCCATATCCGAGCATGGCTGAGTGGATGCAAACCTACGGAGTGGAGCTATAAACAATGGAACTGCACGCTGTGCGTTACGACGACCGTGTCTTCGACGAGCCGAGTGTCGACGGTATAGATTTTTCGATGGTCCGGTTTGAATCATGCACGATCACGCGCCCGCACGGGAGGCCGGGCAGTGTCTCGCATATCGCGTTCATAGATACTGAATTGTCCAGCCCAGCGTTCGATTTCCGAGCTGACTGGTTGAGCACCGTCTCCGGCTCTACCCTGCGCGATGTGGTGATTGAGGGCGGCGGTGTGCAGTCTCCGATTTCTGCGCGTGTGGTGGATTCTACGATCACCGGCGAGCTGCGCAACCTCGGGTTGAGCGAGCACTTTCGCTATGACCAGCTCGAAGGGGTTGATCTGTCCGACTGCAAACTGGAGAACGTGAGTTTTCAGGGCATCCCGATGGAGCGTGTGAAACTCTCCCCGGCGGACGAGGCGCTGTTGGTCGAGGACTGGGCAGCGGTTGCGGATGAGGTGTACGCAGTTGTACGCAGGAAGATGTCTTGTGGCGACGCGAAAGCGGAATTCGCTGCTGGGGAGGTTTTCGTCGCGCTTGAGAGTGATGCGTCGCTTTTCCGCTCGCGCTTCGGCATCACCAGGCCCGACAAATCGCTCGGCTATGACGAGCGCCGCGGCGCGCGGTATGTCCACGAGCTCGCATATACCGACAAGCCAGACTGGTTCATGGAAGTGATCCGCTCGCTGTACCGCGAGGTCGGCCTCGCGTGAGACAGTCACGTTTTCGTTCTGTAGTTGAGACTCTCACAGGTGAGGAGTTACGGACATGTTCGTGAAGTTGGATCGGAAGAACCAGTCGGAGGCTGCTACCAGTGAGCTTCTGCGGGTGGTGGAGGAAGTCAATCCTGAATTGGCAAACATGCTTGATCCGGATGCGAGCATGAGTCTGTTCGACCAACTCAAAGCGCGTGCAAGTCGGACTGAGCTCAATGCGATTCGTGAGGGGGTCCGTCCACTGGCGGAGCGATCGTTTGATGATCCACTAGCTCGCTATCTCTTTGGATATTTTCCTGGACTCGGGGTGAAAAACCCCGACATTAGCTATGTGGTTGATGAGATGGAGCGGCTCAAAGACGAGGAAATGGGCCCTGAGCTGGATGCGGTACTGAATTTCGATCTGACCATTTTGTGTGAGGTGATGTCGGCATCCAATATTGACCAACTCGACAGGCTGCTCCGGATTGAGTCAGACACGATCGCAGGGCAACAATCCGTGGTGATCCAAACAGGGGTGCGGAAAAAGTTCTTTCGTGAAGCGCCGCAGCTGCAATGGCTGGCGGCATCGCGCTTCCGGGACAGAAATAAGTACCTCGATGGTGCCCTCGACCGAATGCTGTCTGCTTCTGATAACAACAGCGTTGCTGGGGTTTCGACCGAGTCGGAGCCGCTGGCTGATGACGTAGTGAGCGGTCCCCTTCCGATCTATGTTTCGGTGCCAGCAGGGGAGTATTCGTCGCTTCTTTCCGCTGATGCGGAGACTCGTGTGGACGCGATGTTCGACGTGATGGAGGAAGAGACTTACCCGGTTGCAGATATCGACAAGATGCACGCGGCGACGCACCGGGTGCTGGTCGAACTTGTCGGTGAAGATGCTGCGACGGCGATTGTGTATGGGGGTGCGGATTTGGATCCGCAACAGGAAACGGACGGTCTGCGGGGGAACGACCCCGGTGACGTCGATAAGCTTTCGTCCTTGCTTGCTGATGTCGACCTCGGGACGTTGGAAGATTCCTTGGCGGTGGGAGAGTTGGCAGGGATTTACGCCGCAGCGGCGAAGCGCGGAGACGCTATCGCAGTGCTGATGAACTAGCGGGCGTATTGCCTGCTGCACACACAACACATCCCCCGCCCGATCGTCGCAACGACCGTGCAGGGGATTGCTGTGGGCTGCCTAAGCCCCACTACAAGGGACTAGTTTTCATCCTCCTCGTTCTTCTTTGCGTTCTTCTGCGCGGACGACTCTTGTGCGGACGAACCTTGTGCCTTGCCGCCTTCGCCGCCGCCAATCTTGGAGCTCAGGCCGTCGTACTCAGGCGCGCAGGCCTTGGCAATCTGGTCAGCGATGAGCAGACCGAGTGCGGTGAGCGCCAGAGCCGCGGCTGCGGTGCCGAGCTCGCGGGCCGGGAAGTTCGGTCCAAGCACGGACTGTGCCGCCTGGGCGAACTGCTCGTCGAAGATACCCAGCTGCTGCTGGATCTGCGTGTTCACCTGCTCGATAGCCTTGCCAGCCTCGGCGCGGAACTCCTCGAGACCCGGGATAGCCACCTGGGTAGCCACACCCAGCGGGATCAGGAGCAGGAGCGGGATGCCGACGCCCGCGAGACCGGCGATGCAGCGATCGCTCAGTTCCGAGGAACCAGTGGTCGTGCCCTGCGACTCCGAGGAAACCTTGATGACCACGACGCGGTCGCCATCCTTGGTCTCGACGACGTAGGTGCCTTCGGCCCAGTCCTTCGGGACAGTGATGGTGATGTTGCCATCAGCGTCCTTGCCCGGGTTGAGCTCGGAGATGTCCTTGATGGTGCCATCCGGGTAGCGGATCTGCAGATCCTTCGGATCGATGTCGCCACCAACGGTGACGGTATCGCCCGGCTTGACCTCAACGGTCGCACCGTTGGACACCTGCGGCGGAACCTGCACAGGGACGGTGATCGTTTCGTTCGAACCATCCGGGTAGGTCACCACGACGGGGATGTCGTAGCTTCCGCCCTTGGCGTCCTTGTCCGGGTTTACCGTCACCTTGCCGGTGCCCGGGTGGACGGTCACCTTGCCCGGGAAGGTGTGCTTACCGGGTGCGAAGGTGGTGTCCTTCGGAAGATCGGAGCCGTCCTCGTTCTTCGGGCCCTCAATAACAGTGTCCTGTTCGCGAGGCGTCGTGGTGCGGTCGCCACCGTAGGTGGGATCGTGCGCGTCGCTATCCTGCGGGTCCTTGCCATCGGTGTCGTTGCCGCCGGTGTTTCCGCCGGGGGTCGTGCCGGTATTGCCGCCGTCGCCGGGCTTATCGGAACCGCCCGAGGTGGTACCGACGGTGAAGATCGGAGACAGTGTCTCACTGGAACCATCCGGGTAGGAAACGATGACCGGGATGGTCACCTCGGTGCCGTTCGGAGTGTTCGCAGGCGCCTTGATGGTGAAGTCACCGGTGTCAGCGTCACCATCCAGGGTCCAGCCGGACGGGAACTTCGGGAAGACGAACGTCGTGCCTTCCGGCAGCTCGCGGTCGCCGTTCTGCTCGAACTTGACCGGGGTTTCGGCCGGACCGCGCTGGTTCTCGTAGCCAGGGTTGTTGTTGTCAGCCTGGGAAGTCGAGTCCTCGCTGCCCTTACCGTTGTCGCCGCCCTTACCGTCGTCCTTGTCGTCGTCTCCGCTGTCAGCCGGGATGACCTCGACGGGGACTTCAACGGTGTCGGTGGTGCCGTCCGGGTAGGTCACCTCCACGACGACAGTGTGCTTGCCGGGCTTTGCGTCCTCGTCCGGGGTGACAATGATTTCGCCGGTGCCCGGATCGACCTCGACCTTGCCAGGGAAATCGTCGTCCTTGTGCTCGAACTTGGTGTCATCCGGAAGCGCAGAACCGTCCGGGTTACGCGGTGCGTCGACGGTCTCGGTGTCACCGGGCTCGACCTTGGTGTCGCCGTCGTACACCGGCTCGTTGTCCGTTGCGTCATCGGAAGTGCCAACAACCTCGAACGGTGCGTTGACGGTCTCGCGGGAGCCATCCGGGTAGACCACGCTGACCGGAATAGACACTGCCGTACCCGGCAGAGCGGACTCGGGCGGGGTGACCGTGAAGTCGCCGTTCTCGTTCGGCTCACCGAAGGTCCAGCCAGCCGGTGCCTTCGGCAGGACGAACTTGGTGCCCTCTGGGAGCTCACGGTCGCCATCCTGCTTCAGCTCGGTCGCGGTACCCGCCGGACCGGACCCGGGGGAGTACGCCGGATCGTTGTCTACAGCGTCGGTAGAGCCGTTGTCCTTACCATCGTCCGAACCGTCATCCGAACCGTCACCGGAACCGTTGTCGCTGCCGCCGTTGTCCGGCGGGGTGATGGTGGTGTCATCCGGGATGCGGACCGGAAGGTCGATGGTTTCCTCGGTGCCGTCCGGGTAGGTGATGTCAACCGGGATGGTGTAGTCGCCCGGGGTGGCGTCCTCGTCAGGCGTGAGCGTGACCTCACCGGTGCCCGGGTCGACGGTGACCTTGCCCGGGAAGTCCGAATCGTCAGAGTCGCCCTGCTCGAAGGTCGTGTCCTCCGGCAGCGAGGAGCCGTCCGGGTTCGTGGGGGCGTCGACAAGCGTCTCCTCGCCTCGCGGAGCCTCGGTGTCCTCGTAGGAGGGGTCGTTGCCGCTTGCGTCGTTGGTCACCACGAAGACAGCCTCGGTGTCGTCGATGGTGCCGTCCGGGTAGGTGAAGCGGACCGGGATGGTCACGCGGGTGCCATCGAGCGCGTCGGGGTCCGGGGCGACGGTGAAGTCGCCAGCCTCGTTGGGCTCTCCGAAGGTCCAGCCCTCAGGAGCATCCGCGACCGTGATCTTGGTGCCCTTAGGCAGCTCGCGGTCGCCGTTCTGGGAAACCTTGGTCTCCTTGCCAGCCGCGCCCTCGGTGGTGCCGTAGCTCGGGTCGTTGTCAGCAGCCTGGTCGGAGGAGCCGGTATCGCCGCCGTCGCCGTTGTCCTTGGGGTCTTCGGGGACGGTGACGGTGACGGTGGTGGTCTCCTCGGAGTCATCCGGGTAGGTGACCTCAACTGGGATCTCGTAGTCGCCCGGGGTTGCATCGTCGTCAGGAGTGACGGTGACCTTACCGGTGCCCGGGTCGACCTCGACCTTGCCCGGGAAGTCGTTCTCGCCCGGCTTGAACGTGGTGTCCTCCGGAAGCTCGGAGCCGTCCGGGTTCTTCGGCGAATCGATCTCGGTGGGCTCGCCCTTCGGGGTCTCCGTGTCTTCGTAACGCGGGTCGTTCGTGTCCTTATCCAGCGGCAGGACGGTGAACGGCGCGGTGACGGTGTCCTGTGAGCCGTCCGGGTAGGTCACCAGGACGGGGATGTCGACCTTGCCCGGGCGAGCGTTCTTCGCCGGGGTGACGGTGAAGTCGCCGTTTTCATCCGGCTCGGACGCGGTCCAGCCGTTCGGCAGGGTCGGGGTAAAGGTGCTGCCCTTCGGCAGGTCCTGGGTTTGGTCAACCTTCGTGCCCACGCCCGGCTTGCCCTGTGCGGGCTGGTAGTACGGGTCGAAGTTCTCCGCATCGGACTTGTCCGGATCCTCGGTCGCGTTGTCGCGGGCCGGGACGGTGACCTCAACGTCGACCGTATCGGTGGTGCCGTCCGGGTAGGTGACCTTGACCGGAATGTCGTAGTCGCCCTCGCGAGCGCCGTTGTCCGGGTTGACCGTGACCTTGCCGGTACCCGGGTCGACCGTTACCTTGCCCGGGAAGCCCGGGAGCTGCTCACCGTTCGGGCCGGTGACCGGCTTAGTCGGGTGCTGCTCGAAGGTGGTGTCGCCAGGAAGGTCGGAGCCGTCCGTGTTCTTCGGGCCGTCGATGACGGTGTCGGTCCCGCGCGGCGTTTCGACGCGGCCGCCATAGGTCGGATCGTTCGCGTCGTTATCAGCCTCGCGATCGGGCTGGCCCGGGGTGACCGTGTGGCTGGAGCCGTCAGCGTTTGTAGCCAACGCGAAGTTCACGTTGGTCCAGTTGCCGCCACCGTCGCGGTGCGGGGCGGTGGCAACGTTCGCATTGTTGCCCAGGTGCTTCTGGCCAGGCACGTGGCCGTTATGCGCCCAGTCGGTGTCGGCAAGGGAGCGCTGTGCGTGGCCCGACTCGGTGTAGACGTCATTGCCCACCGGTGCGCGGAACTCAGAGGTGTTCCAGGACGACAGGTTTGTCTTGATGTTGTGGTCTGCGTCCTCGACCCACATGTAGACGTAGTCCGCGTGACGGGCCTGGTCGAAGGACGAGCGCAGCATGTAGGTGCCATCCGCCTTCACCGGTGCGGAGTAGACGGTGAAGTTCTCGGGATGCGCACGGACGTAGTCTGCCGTTCGCTTGATACGGCCCTGGATGTCGGCTGTCGTGCGGTTACCGGTGGTGTTTGTATCGCGACGGATCGCATCCAGCGCCTGGTACGCCTCGTCGTTCGGTACCGCCTGGTAGACAGTGTGTCCCTCGGCCGGAGTGTCCGTGCCGTCGAAAAGCACACCATTGTCCACGTTGATGTTGTACTGGTTCTTGGCCCACACGTTCTCCGTGTCGGTGCCCTTCATAGAGTCGTTCCATACCCGGCCGGAGTACGTACGCTTGACGGCCTTATCCGGGGTTTCGGAGAGCTGGCTCTTCAGGGTGTTCGACGCGGGGGAGACCTGGTAGACCTTGACCACCGTCTCACCCCACGTGGGGCCGCGACGGTCGTTGACTGCCACTGGGTGGATGGACCAGTTGAGGTTGCGGGAATCTTCGACGCTGCCGCTGTACCATGCGCCACCCGGGGTCGCGCGTACGACGGAGAACGGCTCGTTGATGTGCGGGTTGATCGCCGAGTTGTTCTCGCCGATCAGCAGCTGGACGTCAGCGGAGCCATCCTTCCAGGTGCCTGCAGCCAGCTTCGGGGAGCCGTCCTTGAACTCGAAGGCGTAGACCGTGTTGCCAAAGTCATCCGTGTGGGTCTTCGCCTTGTGGATGCGAGACATCTTCCCGCCACCGGTGTCGTAGCGCATGTACATGTCCGCGCCCTCCGGAACCGGGGTGTCGCTCCATGGGTTGCGCATATCGTCGACCTCCATGGTGCCACGGTCAGCGTAGGAGAGGTAGCCCCACACCACGTTGCGTTTTCCGTCGAGGACGCCCTTGTTCACGCTGTCAGTCGGCGTGATGGCATCCGCTTCGACGATGTTGGCGGGGTCCCAGTCGCTCGCGCTCGGTGCCTCGGCGGCGTGAGCCACGTTGGCAATTGCTGCGTGAGGGCCAACTACTGGAAGCGCTTGCGATCCGACGGCGATGGCCATCGAGGCTGCAAGCATTGTCATGCCGCGGCGACGGCCTCTCTTATGGGGTTGGGCAGGTGGGTAAGCCATCATATTCTCCTTAGCGTTTTCTGACGGTTTGGCACGATATTCTAAGTGAGTCTCAGGAAGCTGGAAATGGCTTTGGGGTGCCTGGGGGTGATTCGGCGACGCCAGTACGCGAAAAGGCGGTATAAATGTGTCCCTACTCACTATGTATGCGTCCAAGCTTATATCCGATCCGCGGGTAGTGCGGGGGTGATTGGGGCAGTTTTAATAGTTTTCGAACACTAACTGGTAGGTTGAAAAGGGCGGTTTACTGGCCACAAAAGGTATAGAGGTACGTATTCGTATCCGCGCAGAAGGGGGGTGGGCGTGAAGCGTCGCAAAGCGGGGTGCGAAACACACGAATGTCCTTACACATGCTGAGCCGAAGCTGTGTGCAAAAATCTTGCATTCTGAGATACCGGGGGCGCAACGCCTCGTTTGCTGAGGATGTTACGTGGTCATGCCCGCCCGCAGGGGAGCCCGAGCTGTGTCCACTACACTTTGGCCCATGCTGCCTAAATCCAGGATTCTCTCCGCGCTCCTCGTGGGTCTCGGCATCGCGCTCGTGGTTGCCGGCCTGCTCGCGCCGCGCTTCCTGCTTGGCGACGCCCGCCTGCCCCTCGACCTCGCGCACACCACCTGGACGCTTCGCGACGACGACGGCACACGCGAAGGCGAGCCTGCCCCGGTGACCCGCCAGCTCCATATGGAGGTACAGGACCCCTCGAATGACGACGTGGCGAGCGTGCGCATCGGCGATACCTTGCGTGCCGGCACGGCCGGTTCGGACTTTGACAACCTCGTTACCGCGTCCACCTGGTCGATGGTGCTGGACCGTGCCACCGGCCAGGTGGCCTTGCCTGCGCAGGTGTCCAGTCAGATGGCGATGCCTGCGACGGAGGTGCCCGTGGACGGGCCCTGGCTGAAGCTGCCGTCCGACGTGCAGCAGCAGGACTACAACGTGTTCGACCCGCAGCTGCGGGGGAGTGCGCCCGCGCAGTTTGCCGGCGAGGAAGAGATCGGCGGCCGCACTGTGTATACCTTTACCCAGCGCATCGAGCCGACGAACTTAGCGCTGCGCTACGCCGACGCCTTGAATGCCAGCACCGCCGAGGTCGGCGAAGGCGAGGATGCTGACAGCGTGCGCACCTTCCGCAACTACGCTGCGGACCGCGAAATTCACGTCGACCAGGTCACCGGTCTTGTGGTTGGCATGAGAGAAAAGGTCGACATCTTCTACGCCGACGGCAACGGCGAGCACCCCACCAACGTCATTACCTACGACGCCGCGATGTCGCCGGAGGATACCGAGGCGATGGTGGCCCAGCTCTCCCGCGTGGTGCCGCAATCCGTATCGCAAAAGGTTACGTGGGGTACCATCGCGCTCGGCGCGTTTGTCGCCCTGTTTGGCCTGGTCGGCGCGTTCCGTCCCGGCCGCGCCCGCTAGCCGGGTGTCGCGGGGTTGCCGAGTTAGCAACCTCTGGTGGTAGGCTTCCCCGCAGCGACGTCACCGGTGAGGTTTCCGGTGCAGGGGCAAGCTTATCGACGGCACCGCTTTCGCTCCGACGACGCGCAGGCGACACGGGGGTGTGTCTGCTCTTTACAAAGCGTGCACTGTGCTATAGGCTAAGGCGTTGCGCTGGAAGCCGTCTCCAGTGAAGTGCGCGAGCCTTGCATGAGGCGCCCGTCGGAAAGCCTGTGTGAGCAGGGGGTATGTCGAAGGGTGCTGATTTGACAAGGTGATTTTGTCATCTCTGGGGGCGGGTCTTCCGAAGCAGACCGAAATGCTAACTTACCCAGCGGAAATGCCGGTTGTTTACAGAGCCAGAGTAAATAGCGTGGCGTCCGCCCTAGGTGCTGGAAGGACCCAACTTGGCAGTCTCAAACCAGACCATGTCAATGGCTGATATTCCCGGGGCCCCCGAACGTTACTCGTTCGCCAAGATCGCTGAGCCGATCACCGTCCCGGGTCTTCTTGATGTACAGCTTGAATCTTTTGCGTGGCTCGTCGGTACGCCTGAGTGGCGCACCCGCGAGCAGGAGCTGCGCGGCGAGGACGCCCGCGTGGCCAGCGGCCTGGAGGACATCCTGGAGGAGATTTCTCCGATCCAGGACTACTCCGGCAACATGAGCCTGACGCTGTCCGAGCCGCGCTTCGAAGATGCGAAGTACACCATCGAGGAAGCAAAAGAGAAGGACATTAACTACTCCGCGCCGCTCTACGTGACGGCGGAGTTTATTAATAACGATACGCAGGAGATTAAGTCCCAGACCGTCTTTATTGGCGATTTCCCGCTGATGACGGACAAGGGCACCTTTATTGTCAACGGCACCGAGCGTGTCGTCGTCTCCCAGCTCGTGCGCTCCCCGGGCGTCTACTTTGACGAGACGATTGATAAGTCCACCGAGCGTCCGCTGCACGCCGTGAAGGTGATCCCTTCCCGTGGTGCGTGGCTGGAGTTCGACGTGGACAAGCGCGACACCGTCGGTGTGCGCATTGACCGTAAGCGTCGTCAGCCGGTGACCGTCCTGCTGAAGGCGCTCGGCTGGACCGAGGAGCAGATCAAGGAGCGCTTCGGCTTCTCCGAGCTCATGATGTCCACGCTGGAGAACGACGGCGTGGCCAACATGGACGAGGCCTTGCTGGAGATCTACCGCAAGCAGCGCCCGGGCGAGCAGCCGACCCGCGACCTCGCGCAGTCCCTGCTGGAGAACTCCTTCTTCCGCCCCAAGCGCTACGACCTGGCCCGCGTTGGCCGCTACAAGGTCAACCGCAAGCTGGGTCTCGGCGGCGATCACGATGGCCTGATGACGCTGACTGAGGAAGACATCGCCACCACGCTCGAGTACCTCGTGCGCCTGCACGCTGGCGAGACCGAGATGACCTCCCCGTCCGGCGAGCTCATCCCGATCAACACCGACGACATCGACCACTTTGGTAACCGTCGCCTGCGCACCGTTGGCGAGCTGATCCAGAACCAGGTCCGCGTCGGCCTCTCCCGCATGGAGCGCGTCGTGCGCGAGCGCATGACCACCCAGGATGCGGAGTCCATCACGCCGACCTCTCTGATTAACGTGCGTCCGGTCTCCGCTGCGATCCGCGAGTTCTTCGGTACCTCGCAGCTCTCGCAGTTCATGGACCAGAACAACTCCCTGTCCGGCCTGACGCACAAGCGTCGTCTGTCCGCGCTGGGTCCGGGCGGCCTGTCGCGTGAGCGCGCCGGCATCGAGGTCCGAGACGTACACCCGTCCCACTACGGCCGCATGTGCCCGATTGAGACCCCTGAGGGTCCGAACATTGGCCTGATCGGCGCGCTCGCGTCCTACGCTCGCGTCAACCCGTTCGGCTTCATCGAGACCCCGTACCGCAAGGTCAACGACGGCAAGCTCGCGGACCAGATCGACTACCTCACGGCCGACGAGGAGGACCGCTACGCGATTGCGCAGGCGGCCACCCCGATGACCAAGGACGGCGAGCTGACCGGCGAGCGCATCGAGGTCCGCCTCAAGGACGGCGACATCGGCGTCGTCGGCCCGCAGGGCGTTGACTACCTCGACATCTCGCCGCGCCAGATGGTCTCCGTGGCAACGGCGATGATTCCGTTCCTCGAGCACGACGACGCGAACCGCGCCCTCATGGGTGCGAACATGCAGAAGCAGGCTGTGCCGCTGCTGCGCTCCGAGGCTGCGTACGTGGCCACCGGCATGGAGCAGCGCGCTGCTTACGACGCTGGCGATACCGTCATCTCCCCGCTCTCCGGTGTCATCGAGACCGTGACCGGTGACTACATCACCGTGCTGGGCGACGACGGCACTCGCGACACCCAGCAGCTGCGTACCTTCCACCGCACCAACCAGGGCACCTGCTACAACCAGACCCCGATCGTGTCTGCTGGTCAGCGCGTCGAGGCTGGCCAGGTGATCGCGGACGGCCCGGGCACGAAGAACGGCGAGATGGCGCTCGGCCGCAACCTGCTCGTCGCCTTCATGCCGTGGGAAGGCCACAACTACGAGGACGCAATCATCCTCAACCAGCGCGTGGTGGAGGAGGACATCCTCACCTCCGTGCACATCGAGGAGCACGAGATTGACGCCCGCGACACCAAGCTCGGTGCCGAGGAAATCACCCGCGAGATCCCGAACGTGTCCGAGGACGTGCTCAAGGATCTCGACGAGCGCGGCGTGATCCGCATCGGCGCTGATGTGCGCGACGGCGACATCCTCGTGGGTAAGGTCACCCCGAAGGGCGAGACCGAGCTGACCCCGGAGGAGCGCCTGCTGCGCGCCATCTTCGGTGAGAAGGCCCGCGAGGTCCGCGACACATCCCTGAAGGTGCCGCACGGTGAGACCGGCAAGGTCATCGCGGTCCGCCGCTTCTCCCGCGAGGACGACGACGATCTGTCCGCAGGCGTGAACGAGATGATCCGCGTCTACGTCGCGCAGAAGCGCAAGATCCAGGACGGCGACAAGATGGCAGGCCGCCACGGCAACAAGGGCGTTGTGGGCAAGATCCTGCCGACGGAGGACATGCCGTTCATGGAGGACGGCACCCCGGTGGACATCATCCTGAACACGCACGGCGTGCCGCGTCGTATGAACATCGGTCAGGTCCTCGAGGTGCACCTGGGCTGGCTGGCCAAGGCCGGCTGGACCGTGAACCCGGATGACCCGAAGAACGCCGCGCTGCTGGAGACCCTGCCGGAGCACCTTTACGACGTCCCGCCGGAGTCGCTGACCGCAACGCCGGTGTTCGACGGCGCGTCCAACGAGGAGATCGCAGGCCTGCTGGCAAACACCAAGCCGAACCGCGACGGTGACGTGATGGTCGACGGCCAGGGCAAGACCCGCCTCTACGACGGTCGCTCCGGTGAGCCGTACAAGTACCCGATCTCCGTCGGCTACATGTACATGCTCAAGCTGCACCACCTTGTGGACGAGAAGATCCACGCCCGTTCCACCGGTCCGTACTCCATGATTACGCAGCAGCCGCTGGGCGGTAAGGCCCAGTTCGGTGGCCAGCGCTTCGGCGAGATGGAGGTGTGGGCAATGCAGGCGTACGGCGCTGCCTACACCCTGCAGGAGCTGTTGACCATCAAGTCGGACGACGTGGTCGGCCGCGTGAAGGTCTACGAGGCGATTGTGAAGGGCGACAACATCCCGGATCCGGGTATCCCGGAGTCCTTCAAGGTGTTGCTCAAGGAGCTGCAGTCCCTGTGCCTCAACGTTGAGGTGCTCTCCACGGACGGCAGCGCCATGGAGCTCGACGGCGACGACGATGAGTTTGACCAGGCCGGTTCCTCGCTGGGCATCAACCTCTCGCGAGACGAGGGTTCAGCGGCGGATACCGTCTAGGCGCCAGGTGGGCGTCGATAAGCACTTGTGCTTGCGGCGCCCTGAATGAAACGAGAAGAAACTATCCACACGCAATCCTCCCCAGCTGGGGGAGGTGAAAGGGAATTTACGTGTTTGACGTAAACCTCTTCAACGAGCTTCGCATCGGCCTGGCCACTGCAGAAGACATTCGTAAGTGGTCCCACGGCGAAGTGAAGAAGCCGGAGACCATCAACTACCGCACCCTCAAGCCCGAGAAGGACGGCCTGTTCTGCGAGCGCATCTTCGGCCCCACCCGCGACTGGGAGTGCGCCTGCGGTAAGTACAAGCGCGTCCGTTACAAGGGCATCATCTGCGAGCGCTGCGGCGTCGAGGTGACCAAGTCCAAGGTGCGCCGCGAGCGCATGGGCCACATCGAGCTCGCCGCTCCCGTGACCCACATTTGGTACTTCAAGGGCGTCCCGTCTCGCCTGGGCTACCTGCTTGACCTCGCTCCGAAGGACCTGGAGCGCATCATCTACTTCGCCGCCAACATCATCACCAGCGTCGACGAGGAGGCACGTCACAACGACATGTCCACCCTCGAGGCGGAGATGCTGCTGGAGAAGAAGGAAGTCGAGGAGGACGCCAACTCCGAGATCGCCGAGCGCGCACACAAGCTGGAGGAAGACCTCGCCGAGCTCGAGGCTTCCGGCGCGACCGCCGCTGCCCGCAAGAAGGTGCAGCAGGCAGCCGACAAGGAAATGACGCACATCCGCGAGGCCGGCGAGCGCGAGGTCGAGCGCCTCGACGACATCTGGCAGACCTTCCAGAAGCTCGCCCCGAAGCAGATGATTATCGACGAGGTGCTCTACGAGGAGCTCGTCGACCGCTACGAGGACTACTTCACCGGCGGCATGGGCGCTGAGGCAATCCAGACGCTGATCCGCAACTTCGACCTCGAGTCCGAGGCCGAGGAGCTGCGCACCATCATCGCTGAGGGCAAGGGCCAGAAGAAGGTCCGCGCGCTCAAGCGCCTCAAGGTCGTCGCTGCGTTCCAGCGCTCCGGCAACGACCCAGCCGGCATGATCCTGGACGCGATCCCGGTGATCCCGCCGGAGCTGCGCCCGATGGTGCAGCTGGACGGCGGACGCTTCGCCACCTCCGACCTGAACGACCTGTACCGTCGCGTGATCAACCGCAACAACCGCCTCAAGCGCATGATTGACCTCGGCGCGCCCGAGATCATCGTGAACAACGAGAAGCGCATGCTGCAGGAGTCCGTGGACGCGCTGTTTGACAACGGCCGCCGCGGCCGTCCGGTCACCGGACCGGGCTCCCGCCCGCTGAAGTCCCTGTCCGACCTGCTCAAGGGCAAGCAGGGCCGCTTCCGCCAGAACCTGCTGGGTAAGCGCGTCGACTACTCCGGTCGTTCCGTGATTATCGTCGGCCCGCAGCTCAAGCTGCACGAGTGCGGTCTGCCAAAGCTGATGGCGCTCGAGCTGTTCAAGCCGTTCGTGATGAAGCGCCTGGTGGACAACCAGTACGCGCAGAACATCAAGAGCGCGAAGCGCATGGTGGAGCGCCAGCGCCCCGAGGTGTGGGACGTGCTCGAAGAGGCCATTTCCGAGCACCCGGTGCTGCTCAACCGCGCACCGACCCTGCACCGCCTGGGCATCCAGGCCTTCGAGCCGAAGCTGGTCGAGGGCAAGGCCATCCAGCTGCACCCGCTGGCGTGCGAGGCGTTCAACGCTGACTTCGACGGCGACCAGATGGCAGTCCACCTGCCGCTGTCCGCAGAGGCACAGGCGGAGGCCCGCGTACTGATGCTGTCCTCCAACAACATCCTGTCCCCGGCGTCCGGCAAGCCGCTGGCAATGCCGCGCCTGGACATGGTGACCGGCCTGTACTTCCTCACCATGCTGAAGTCCACCGATGAGATCGGCGGCGAGGGCGCCTACGCGCCTGCCGACGAGAACGGCCCGGCACAAGGCGTCTACTCCTCCTACCGCGAGGCGATCATGGCGTACGACCGCGGCGTGCTCGGCCTGCAGGCCCCGATCAAGGTCCGCATCGACCACCTGCGCCCGACCGTTGAGGTCGAGGAGGAGCAGTTCCCGGACGGCTGGACCAAGGGCCAGGCATGGATGACCGAGACGACGCTCGGCCGCATCATGTTCAACGAGCTTCTGCCGTTCAACTTCCCCTTCCAGGAAGGCGCCATGGTGCGCAAGGGCGGCGGCGCCGGCAAGGTGCTGCTGGGTGACATCATCCAGGACATGGTGGAGAAGTACCCCATGATCACCGTCGCGCAGACGCTGGACAAGATGAAGGACGCCGGCTTCTACTGGGCAACCCGTTCCGGCGTGACCATCACCATGTCTGACGTGCTGGTGCTCCCGAACAAGACGCAGTTCCTCGAGCGTTACGAGAAGGAAGCCGAGGAGATCGAGCGCAAGTTCTGGGAGAAGGGTGCGCTTACCGAGGAGAACCGCTACGACCGACTGGTTGAGCTGTGGCAGGACGCCACCAACAAGGTCGGCCAGGCCGTGGAGGACCTCTACCCGGACGACAACCCGATTCCGATGATCGTGAAGTCCGGTGCTGCCGGTAACATGCGCCAGATCTGGACCCTGGCCGGCATGAAGGGCATGGTCGTGAACTCGCGCGGTGAGTACATCACCCGCCCGATCAAGACCTCCTTCCGCGAGGGCCTGTCCGTGATGGAGTACTTCAACAACTCCCACGGTTCCCGTAAGGGCCTGGCCGATACCGCACTGCGTACCGCGGACTCCGGCTACCTCACCCGTCGTCTGGTGGACGTGGCGCAGGACGTCATTGTCCGCGAGCTGGACTGTGGCACCCACCAGGGCGTCAAGGTCCCGGTGGCAGAGGCCGCTGGTGACGCCTTCGTCCGCCATGACCTGGTGGAGACCTCCGTGTCCGGCCGAGTCCTGGCCTCCGACGCGAAGGACTCCGAGGGCAACGTCGTCTTCGAGGCCGGCACCGAGCTGTCCGAGGAGCGTATCGACGTGCTCGTGCAGAAGGGCGTCGCCGAGGTCAAGGTCCGCTCCGTGCTGACCTGCCAGACCCCGACTGGCGTCTGCGCCAAGTGCTACGGCAAGTCCATGGCGTCCGGCCAGCTGGTGGACATCGGCGAGGCCGTCGGCATCGTCGCTGCACAGTCCATTGGTGAGCCGGGTACCCAGCTGACCATGCGTACCTTCCACCAGGGTGGTGTCGGCGGCGACATTACCGGTGGTCTGCCGCGTGTCCAGGAGCTGTTCGAGGCCCGCGTGCCCAAGAACTGCGCGCCGATCGCGTCGGTCGCCGGTACGGTCTCCCTGGAGGACGAGGGCAACTTCTGGACCCTCACCATCCACCCGGACGACGACTCCGACGACGTGGTGTACGAGAAGCTGTCCAAGCGCCAGGGCCTGGCCCAGGTGCGCCGCCCGATGGAGTCCAACCCGGACGCCATGATCGAGCGCTCCCTGCGCGAGGGCGACCACGTCGAGGTGGGCGAGCGCCTGCTCCGCGGTGCCGCAGACCCGCACGACGTGCTCGAGGTCCTCGGCCGTCGCGGCGTGGAGAAGCACCTCATCGACGAGGTGCAGGCCGTGTACCGCACCCAGGGTGTGTCCATCCACGACAAGCACATCGAGATCATCATTCGCCAGATGCTGCGCCGCGGCACGGTCATCGACTCCGGCTCGACCGAGTTCCTGCCGGGCACGCTGATCGACCTCTCCGAGGCACGCCAGGTCAACGCCGCCACCGTGGCGGACGAGGGCCAGCCGGCGGAGATGCGCTCCGAGATCATGGGTATCACCAAGGCCTCACTAGCTACCGAGTCCTGGCTGTCGGCCGCCTCCTTCCAGGAGACGACCCGCGTGCTCACGGACGCCGCGATCAACAAGCGCTCCGACCAGCTCATCGGTCTGAAGGAGAACGTGATCATCGGTAAGCTGATCCCGGCCGGTACGGGCATTTCCCGCTACCGCAACATCCAGGTCAAGCCAACCGAGGCCGCGCGCTCCGCGGCGTACTCCATCCCGAGCTTCGGCGAGGGCATCTACGGCGACGAGGGCTACGGCGAGTACACCGGCGCCTCCGTCCCGCTCGACGAGTACGGCATCGACCAGATCTAGCCTTCTGGCTGTTAGCTAGGTCTGCTCACCAACCGGCCCGGCTCCTCCGCAACTGTGCGGTAGGGGCCGGGCCGTTGGCGTCGATAAGCACGCGTGCCGAGCGCGCCTGCGGAAACTCTGCTTAGATTCCAGGTGTGAGCGAAGTATCGTCGACACCAGCGGCGAAAGGCCCCCGGCCATTTGCTGGATTGGCCAAATCGGTCGCGGCTGACCTTGGCACCCGGACCAACGCGACCCTCGCGGCGCTGCTCGCGGTTGTGGGCATCACCGGTGTCAGCGGCGGACTGGAAGCGGCCCCGCCCGAGGGCCTCACCGTGGCCGCGGCGCCGAGGGGCACCGGTGCGCTCGCGCAGCCTGCCGAGTTCACGGCTGCACCGTTCGAGATCTCGGTGCGGCGCACCTATACGCTTGGCGACGCACGCGTGGTGGAAATGCGACTCACCAACACCGCCTCGCGGCCTGTCCCTGCGCCGCAGTTCCTCATGGCGTTCGCCCTCGAGGACTCGCATCTTGGCCCAGAGGAGCAACCGGACATGAGAGCCGCGGTCGTACGCAAGCACAGCGCGGAGGCGCTCACCGAGGTTGCGCCATCCGAGGCGATCTCGCCCAACCCTGGCGTGCCGCTGGATGTCGCGCTCATCTTCCAAGGCCCGAGCGGCACGAATGCCGCGGAGGCGGACACGCTGGTGATCACGTCGCTGGAGTACCGTACCTCCTTCCTGGACGGGGCGAAGGCCTGGCTGACCAAGGACCGTGCTGCGGAGGTGAGCCTGCGGTGACGACGGTACCGCGCCGAATAGTGGCGACCGCGGCGGCGCTGGCCCTGCTCAGCCTGGGCGGCCTCATCCGCGAGCAGCTTCCCGACGCGCAGGACCGGGCCTTCGCGCCGTTTGACTACGGCGCCGAGGCACCGAAGATCGGGCGGGTTGATGGAGTCCACACCATTACCGCCGATGCGATCAACGGCGTGCCAACGCACGCCCGCTGGCTGGTCGTGGATTTTACCCACACACCCGATACTGGCCAGGTACTCGAAGGGCAGATCAAGGCTACCGACGGCACGCTCTACGGACCCGCGAACCACCTCGCGTCGTCGTGTGGCACCCTGTACCCGCAACTTCCTACGCAGTGCACCCTCGTCTTCGAAATGCCGGCAGAGCAGATTGCGGGGGCGAGGCTGTTCTTGCACCCGTCCGCCACGCAGATGGCGCCGCGGGTGGTGCTGGAGCTCGGCGAACCAGTCGAAGCCGGAAACATCAGCAGGGAGGGGCTCACGCTATGAAACTTGCCTGGTGGGCTGCCGCCCCGGTGGCGATCGGGTGCATGCTGGCGGCATCGTCGCAGCCGTACTTCGGGATCTATCGGCCGTGGTCCTGGACCCAGGAGCAACGCATCGGGGCCGGCACCCCGGGCTCGTTTGACCTGCCCATCGATGGCCTCGTGGAGGGGGAGGGGAGCGGGCCGCCGCGCCGCACCGCTGAGGTGGAGGTGATCGGGTTCCAACGGGTCGAACACGAGGAAGAGATCGGGCTCGATGCGCCCGACGGGTTTGCCATCTGGGCGCTACTCACCCAGTGGCGCGCACCGGAAGACTCGGTGCTGTCCCACTGCCGCATGTGGGCGACAGGCTCGGACGCGCGTGACTACCAGCGCACGGATCAAATCTTCGGCGAAGTGGTGAGTGACATGAGCGCCCTGCACAGCTGCACCCCGCCGGGCGAGGGCGGGCCGGCGACGGAGTCGGTGGACCTCCGCACCGCTACGGTCCGCGTTGTCCAGGGTGACCCGCGCCCGGAGGAGTGGCGCAAACTCATCCCCATCGCGATGCCGGAGGGCGTGCAGCCGGAGCAGCTCCACCTCGGGTGGAACGAGCCCGACTACGTCACCCTCGACCTGCCGGAGCCGAAAAACTACGTGGACGACCCGGAGTCCAAGGCGAGAGACGCATCGGGATCTGCGGCGGGCGAGTAGGAGCGGCGCAGGAAGAAGTCGAGCCCCGAGGCGATCAGGCACACCACGAGCAGCAGGTACGCGGCGCGCGCGACGATGAGGATGTACGCAGCGATGACTTCGCTGACAAGCGCGTCCTGTGGTCCCACGATGGCGCGACCCACCTCGACCACGCCCAACTCGACTCCGGCGGCGAGCATGAACACGATGCAAAACATCACCATTGGCACGATGCCTGCCTTGGCCAGCGTGCGAAGGCCGCTCCACGTGGTCTTCAGCGGCCCGGCGATAGGCTGCATCGCCTGGTTGGCAACGTACTTGGCCTCCTTTTCAACCACGTGGCGTGCCCGCCTCCTGAAGCGCTGCGAGCTGTCCGCAGCTTCGGCGTCCGGCGCCGCTTCCTTCTCCCGGCTGGCAACCAGCGACGTGCCAAAGACCACTGCGCCGAGGGTGAGCCACGCGACCGGAATGGTCACCAGCTGGTTGATCACCGGTAACGCCTCCGCCAGCCAATCCCAGGCGCTGGCGAGGATGCCTGTGTGCTCGGCAATGCCGTCCTTCAGGTCCACGTAGCGGTCGTACGCGGGCGCAATTCCCCGTCTGCTCAGCGCCCAATCCTGCACGTCTGCGAGCTTGTTGGTCACAAATATCGATACGGTGGACATCCACAGCACGTCGAGGTAGGCGGCGAGATAGGTGAGGCCGAGACCGCGCTCTGCCAGCGCGAAGTAACCAATAATCTTGCGCAGCACGATCGTCACCGCAATGAGGGCGAGCAGGGATGCGGTGCCGTCGACGAACACCCGGCTAAAGTCCGCGGCAAAGCCCTGGTTCATGAATTCGTCGTTCGTGGCGGCGCGGCGGAACGCGGCGAGGTCCTCCTTAAGCATGCCGTGCGTGGCGTACACAGTGAGAAACGAAATCAGCATCCCGCCCGCCGAAAACAGGCGCGTGCGTGACGACGTCTCCTCCCGCCCCGGAATCGCCCGGGAGAGGAAGCGGAGCGACGGGCGGAGGAACCACAGGGCGTAGATCAGTGCGACCATGACGGAGAGCGGAGCAAGCGGCATCACCAGGCTGGCCCCGACCTTGCTGAAGTTGGAAATCCACACCGCGAGCCAGATCACGGCTTGGCGTCCCGTCAGGCCCAGGCAGACACACGTGATGAGCTGCGGGAGGTGCCGGAGGAGGAGACCGGCGGCGCGTACGGGAATGATGACGGACTCGGCTGCGATCTCGCGCGCAGACTGGGAGAACTCACCCGGCGGTGAGGTCGTGGTCGACATGCTTGCAGTGTAAATGAGGAGGCGTCGGGTGGCTCGTCGATAAGCGATTTGCTCTTGTGACGCGGGGTGATGTAGCTTGAATGAGGTTTCGCTCGCGATAATTCGCGTGGCGGAAAGATACGAACTCCGTGCGGCTGCGCGCTCGCGGTCAGGTAGTTCATGCACACGGCAGGGCCCCGAAAAGAGCCCCCATTTTTGCATGTACGGCCACCTTAGCGCGCACCGCTTAACAGAAAGAGCGTGAATGCCTACTATTCAGCAGCTGGTCCGCAAGGGCCGCCACGATAAGAGCAAGAAGGTGGCTACCGCTGCGCTGAAGGGCTCGCCCCAGCGTCGCGGCGTGTGCACCCGCGTGTACACCACCACTCCGAAGAAGCCGAACTCGGCACTGCGTAAGGTCGCCCGTGTGCGCCTGACCTCCGGCATCGAGGTTTCCGCATACATCCCGGGTGAGGGCCACAACCTGCAGGAGCACTCCATGGTGCTCGTGCGTGGTGGTCGTGTGAAGGACCTCCCGGGTGTCCGCTACAAGATCATCCGCGGCGCACTGGATACCCAGGGCGTCAAGGACCGTAAGCAGGCTCGTTCCCGTTACGGCGCAAAGAAGGGACAGTAATCAGAAATGCGTAAACAGCAAGCTCCGAAGCGTCCCGTAGTCAAGGACCCGGTTTACCAGTCCGAACTTGTTACCCAGCTGGTGAACAAGGTGCTGCAGGACGGCAAGAAGTCCACCGCCGAGCGCATCGTCTACGGCGCACTCGAGGCGTGCCGCGAGAAGACCGGCACCGACCCGGTTGGCACCCTGGAGAAGGCCCTGGGCAACATCCGCCCGGACCTCGAGGTTCGTTCCCGCCGTGTTGGTGGCGCGACCTACCAGGTCCCGGTTGAGGTCAAGCCCGGCCGTTCCAACACCCTCGCACTTCGCTGGATGGTGACCTTCACCCGCCAGCGTCGTGAGAACACAATGGTCGAGCGCCTTGCTAACGAGATCCTGGATGCATCCAACGGTCTCGGTGCTTCCGTGAAGCGTCGCGAGGACATGCACAAGATGGCCGAGGCCAACCGCGCCTTCGCCCACTACCGCTGGTAATCACCGGCGCGCACGGTTTTCTATGACACCCGGACGTCAGCTGCCGCAACTGCGTAGAAGCAAATTGAATATCTGCTTCGTGCATCGTTGTTGTGCAGTTGCGTCCGGGTGTTTTTTGGAATGACCGACGCGACTCACCCTGCCATTTGATGAAAAAGGTGGCAGAATTGACAAAGGAAATTATTCGCCATAGGCGCCCGCTGGAGATTCCCCCGAGTCTGCAGAGCGTCGACGACTTTTAAGTTGGGGTATTAACTGTGGCACAAGAAGTGCTTAAGGATCTGCACAAGGTCCGCAACATCGGCATCATGGCTCACATCGATGCTGGTAAGACCACCACGACCGAGCGTATTCTCTTCTACACCGGTATCAACCGTAAGGTCGGCGAGACCCACGATGGTGCCTCCACCACTGACTGGATGGAGCAGGAGAAGGAGCGCGGCATCACCATTACGTCCGCTGCCGTGACCTGTTTCTGGGACAACAACCAGATCAACATCATCGACACCCCGGGCCACGTCGACTTCACCATCGAGGTTGAGCGCTCCCTGCGTGTTCTCGATGGCGCCGTCGCCGTCTTCGACGGCAAGGAGGGCGTGGAGCCGCAGTCCGAGCAGGTGTGGCGCCAGGCCGCTAAGTACGACGTTCCGCGTATCTGCTTCGTCAACAAGATGGACAAGATGGGTGCGGACTTCTACTTCACCGTGGACACCATCATCGAGCGCCTCGGCGCTAAGCCGTTGGTTCTGCAGCTGCCGATCGGCGCTGAGGACGACTTCGACGGTGTTGTCGACCTGATCGACATGAAGGCCATCACCTGGCGCGGCAAGGTCGAGACCGGCGCTGAGCCGACCATTGAGGAGATCCCGGAGGACCTCAAGGAGAAGGCAGAGGAGTACCGCGAGAAGCTGCTCGAGGACGTCGCTGAGTCCGACGAAGAGCTCATGGAGAAGTACTTCGGTGGCGAGGAGCTCACCAAGGAAGAGATCCAGGCTGCCATCCGCAAGATGACCATCAGCACCGAGGTCTTCCCGGTTCTGTGTGGTACCGCATACCGCAACAAGGGTGTTCAGCCGTTGCTCGACGCTGTCGTGGCTTACCTGCCGAACCCGCTCGACATCGGCGAGATCCAGGGCCACGCTGTCGGTAACGAGGACGAGGTCCTCACCCGTAAGCCGTCCGTGGAGTCCCCGTTCTCCGCTCTGGCTTTCAAGATTGCTGCCCACCCGTTCTTCGGTCAGCTCACCTTCACCCGCGTGTACTCCGGACAGGTTGTTCCGGGTACCGAGGTTATGAACTCCACCAAGGGCAAGAAGGAGCGCATCGGTAAGCTCTTCCAGATGCACGCCAACAAGGAGAACCCGGTTGAGCAGGCAGATGCCGGTAACATCTACGCCGTCATTGGTCTGAAGGAAACCACCACCGGTGACACCCTCTGTGACAAGGATGACCAGATCATCCTCGAGTCCATGGACTTCCCGGACCCGGTTATCAAGGTCTCCATCGAGCCGAAGACCAAGGCTGACCAGGAGAAGCTGGGTACCGCTATTCAGAAGCTGGCTGCCGAGGACCCAACCTTCACCGTTGAATTGGATGAAGAGACCGGCCAGACCGTTATCGGCGGCATGGGCGAGCTGCACCTCGACGTTATGGTTGACCGCATGAAGCGCGAATTCAAGGTTGAGGCCAACATCGGTAACCCGCAGGTTGCTTACCGTGAGACCATCCGCAAGAAGGTCGAGTCCCTGGACTACACCCACAAGAAGCAGACCGGTGGTTCCGGCCAGTTTGCAAAGGTCATCGTCACCATCGAGCCGTACGATCCGGATCCGGAGACCCTGGAGGAGGGCGAGTCCGCGACCTACAAGTTCGAGAACGCCGTCACCGGTGGCCGCGTTCCGAAGGAGTACATCCCGTCCGTCGACGCTGGTATCCAGGACGCGATGCAGTACGGCTACCTGGCTGGCTTCCCACTGGTGAACATCAAGGCCACCCTGGAAGACGGTGCCTACCACGAGGTCGACTCCTCCGAGATGGCCTTCAAGATGGCCGGCTCCCAGGTGCTGAAGGAAGCAGTTGCGAAGGCAAAGCCGGTGCTGCTCGAGCCGCTCATGGCCGTCGAGGTCGTGACCCCGGAGGAGTTCATGGGCACCGTCAACGGTGACATCAGCTCCCGTCGTGGCCAGGTCTACGCAATGGAGGACCGCTCCGGCGCGAAGGTCGTCAAGGCAAAGGTGCCGCTGTCCGAGATGTTCGGCTACATCGGCGACCTGCGCTCCTCCACCGCCGGCCGCGCGAACTTCACCATGGTGTTCGACTCCTACGCTGAGGTTCCGCAGTCCGTCGCACAGGAGATCATCGACGAGCGCAACGGCAACTAGTCGATCGCCCCTGGCACCTTCCTCGGACGGTAGCTCCGCGTGCCAGCGGAGGTACCGGCTGATGGGGGAGGCGCTCCCGCCAAAGGGGTAACGGCTGGGCTGAGTCACCGCACAGCTCGGAAGGATCCGTCGAGGGTCGTCCGCAGACTGTGGGTGTCTGAGCCGGCCGTTACTCACTTGGTAGATCCGGGTTTTTCGGGTCGACCGGTTTGAAAAACGGTCACCAAATATCTAGGATCATGTAACTGGCACATTGTGAAATGGTCATTGCCCTCGGTATCGTGTGAACGGGGCCGGGGCAGGGCAAATGTAAACTACGTGGCTGCGAAGGTCGTAGCCACCATGAAGTCCAGGAGGACATACAGTGGCAAAGGAAAAGTTCGAGCGCAGCAAGCCGCACGTGAACATCGGCACCATCGGTCACGTCGACCACGGCAAGACCACCACCACCGCCGCAATCACCAAGGTGCTCGCTGACGCTTACCCGGAGGAGAACAAGGCCTTCGCGTTCGACGCGATTGACAAGGCTCCGGAGGAGCGCGAGCGCGGCATCACCATCAACATCTCCCACGTGGAGTACAACACCCCGAAGCGTCACTACGCACACGTTGACGCCCCGGGCCACGCCGACTACATCAAGAACATGATTACCGGCGCTGCTCAGATGGATGGCGCTATCCTCGTCGTCGCTGCTACCGACGGCCCGATGCCGCAGACCCGTGAGCACGTGCTGCTCGCTCGCCAGGTTGGCGTCCCGTACATCCTCGTTGCACTGAACAAGTGCGACATGGTTGACGACGAAGAGATCATCGAGCTCGTCGAGATGGAGGTCCGCGAGCTGCTGGCCGAGCAGGAGTTCGACGAGGAAGCTCCGATCGTGCAGATCTCCGCTCTGAAGGCTCTCGAGGGCGACGAGAAGTGGGTCCAGTCCGTCATCGACCTGATGGAAGCCTGCGACAACTCCATCCCGGATCCGGAGCGCGAGACCGACAAGCCGTTCCTGATGCCGGTTGAGGACATCTTCACCATCTCCGGCCGCGGTACCGTTGTGACCGGCCGTGTTGAGCGTGGCGTCCTGAACATCAACGACGAGGTCGAGATCATCGGCATCCGTGACAAGGCCACCAAGACCACCGTCACCTCCATCGAGATGTTCAACAAGCTCCTCGACACCGCTGAGGCTGGCGACAACGCAGCACTGCTGCTCCGTGGCCTGAAGCGCGAGGACGTTGAGCGTGGCCAGGTTGTCATCGCACCGGGCGCTTACACCCCGCACTCCAAGTTCGAGGGTTCCGTCTACGTCCTGTCCAAGGACGAGGGCGGCCGCCACACCCCGTTCTTCGACAACTACCGTCCGCAGTTCTACTTCCGCACCACCGACGTTACCGGTGTTGTGAAGCTGCCGGAGGGCACCGAGATGGTCATGCCGGGCGACAACGTCGACATGTCCGTCGAGCTCATCCAGCCGGTCGCTATGGACGAGGGCCTGCGCTTCGCTATCCGCGAGGGCTCCCGCACCGTCGGCGCTGGCCGCGTTACCAAGATCCTCGACTAATTCAGTCGCTGATCTGGTAAACACCAGAGCATAAGCAAAGGGCCACCACCCCGCGAGGGGAGGTGGCCCTTTTCGCGCGCCCGAATTCAGCGCCTGATTAGACTCTGCAACTGTGCACAACGACCCAACCCGCATCCCCACCCTCCTCGACGCGCTCCGAGACACGTGGGAGGGCCAACCCGACTTGTCGCTCTCCGCGCTGATCGGCGTGCTGCAAAACCGGGGAGCCTCCTACGGCACCACGGACGAGGAACTCTTGGGGCTGCTCCGCGAACTCGAAGCCGAACACCCCGCGCTGCTGCGCGAGCTCCCGGAACAACCCGTGCTGATCACCACCGAGGGACCCGCACACGAAGTGAGCATGGACGGCAGTACCGTGGTGGTGCGCTCAAGCGCGAACCCGGATCAGACGCCCAGCGTGTGGAAGTTCGCGGCGTTTCGGCCCGTGGGGCCGGGCAGGCCGCTCGTTGTCGAGGACACGGAAGGGTTCCAGCACCGTCTTGGCGTGGTGAGCCTCGTGACGGTACTGGACGCGCAGGAGGCGCCGGAACTTGTGGGGCTGGAGCGCGGGGACATTGGCGGTACCCGGTGGCTCGTTGCGCTCGAGGACGGCGCACGTGCCGTGCTGGGTCAGCGTCTGCGTGTGTGGCGGCCCGAGGGGCGCCGCGCGACGGCTCGCGAGGAATTGCGGTGGTCGCGGATCCTGCGGTGTGCAGTGGGGGAGGACATGCAAATCGCCCCAGGAGGCGGCGCGGGGCCGGCCTCGCTGGGGCGAGTGACGCAGATCGTGCTGCTGGAGGTGTAGGAGCCGGTCCAGCGGCACGGGGCGCTACGCGACGATCCTATCCAGGTGCAGCTGCCACACCGTGTCAATCTCCATGGTGTGGTTGGCCAGACGGAAGTCCTCGTCGGCGGCTTCGAGGAACCGCGTGACGTCGTCAAGCGAATAGCTCGGGGACGCAGTGACGGTGAAGCGCGCCGTGGGGCGGTTGCCCACAACGGAGACCTTGCTGCGGGCCTCGGTAACCATCTCGGACTTTTCCAGGAACGCGCAGGCGGCGTCGGCGACGCGGGCAACGTTGATTGTGCTGTCGCCGTGCTGCGAGTCCGCGGACATGATCTCGCGGGTGCTGAACGCGCGGCTGCGAATGTTGGCCAGGACGAACCATGCGCCAAGAATCAGCAGAGCGACGAACGCGATGATCAGCGCCGTGCGGTACCAGGACTCGTCGGGCGTTGTGCCCAGCGATTCGCGGTCGAAGCGGTTGAGGTACTCGCTCACGTAGGGGATTTCCCAGTAGTAGGCCACGGGGATGAGCCCCGCGACCAGCAGGAGCAGGCCGACGAGGAACACAACGAGTCGGTCGAAGAAGGACAGTGTCTTGCTCATCGCTGAACCCCCTGGGTCTGCTGGGAAATCTCTGCGGCTGATTCCGGCGTGGCGTACGCGTCGGCAGCGCTGCCGGTCTGGTTGCCCGCACTCGCCGTGCTGGTCGAGGCGCTCTGCTGCTTCGGCGTGACCTTGACGCTGATGGCGGGCGGGGTGGTGAGCCGCTGGAATTCGCCGGACAGCACCGAGGTCAGGCGCTCCTGGAGCGCGGCACCGGAGCCGTCGTCCTCGACTTGCACGCGCAACTTCTTGCGGTCCGCACGGGACTGGATACGAGCGTTGCCGACCTCGGCGCGCGTGGTGTGGGTCGCCTTGCGCGCGATGTCCACCGGGCGGGTCCAGATGGACGCCGGCGAATCAACACGCACGTGCGTGCGTCCCCTGGGCACGAAGGCGTAGACGATGAGCACGAGACCGATGATGGCGATGATGATGCCCACCGTCACGGCAGTGACGTCCATGGTGGCGCGGCCGACAAACTCGAAGACCGGGCGCAGCCACGAATCGTCGGAATTACCGTTCTGGAAGAAGTACCACAGGTCGCGGCCGACCACCGCGGCGAGCGCAAGCAGGATCAAACCGATCAGCAGGGTGAGCCAGCGGACAGCGGGGTTTGCCCGCGGCTCGTCGCCCGGGTGCGGGCCCGCCGGGTGTGCGGTGGGCTGCACGGTCTGGGTGTGCGGCTGGTCGACCGGTGCTGTGGCGTCGTAAGCCGGCGCGGAGGTGCTATCGGGTGCGGTCATACTTATTCACCACCGGTGTAATAGAGATCTGTTTCAGCGGTTGCGGGCGCGGCGCTCGCGGGCGGACGACGCGCTGCGGCGTCGGGACCTGAGGCTCGCGCAGCGGCGTGGCGTTGACCGTGACCTTGCGCAGCGGGCGCGCCGGCCGCGTCTCCACCTTCCGCAGGCGCAGCGGGGCGGCGGTGATCTCGGTGAGCCTGCGGCGAGGCGGCACCTCGGTGCGGCGCACCGCTGCGGGCTCCGGCACCCGCACGCGCTTGAGCTGCGTGGAGTTCACGGTGAACGGTGCTGGCACGCGCGGCTCCGGGGTGCGCGGGGACCACGGCTGCGCAGGAGCAGGCTTATCGACGCCCCTGAGCCCCGGCCCCGCGGCCACAAAGCCCTTCGTCTGCACGTCCATCGGTTTCGGCGCGCGGATGGACCTCGCGGTGGGTTCGGCTGGCGCGTGCACCGACTCGACCTTCGTCGGGTGCGGCGTGTTGAACTCCCACATGTCGTCCACGAGGGAACGCGCGTGGATGGCCTTCAGCGGCTGGCGCTCCCGCGTCACAGGAGAGGTCACCTTGAGCTGGTTGACTTTGATCGGCGTCGGGATGGCAAACGCGGAGTGGCTTGCCACGTCGTCCCACGTCACGCGCGAGTTCAGGTCCTGCGCCTCCACGCTGGAAACGGACACGTTGACGCGCGAGACGTCCAGACCGGTGAGGGTGCGCACGTGGGAGATCACGGTGGCGCGCACGGCGTCCGTGATGGCGGCGATCGGCGCGGGGTAGGCGGTAGCGATCTCGGCTTCGATTGCCGCGACACCCGATTGTCGGTCGAGGTGGACATCAATTCTGGGGAAGCTGCGGCCGGCCAGTCCGGCGAGCTTCGCATCCACCGCGAGGGTGCCGGGCACCGACGAAGCCGCCACCTCGGCGACGCGCTCAACTGAGCGCTCGCTGATGTGGTAGAACGTCGTACCCATTAGCTGCGGCCTTTACCCGAGCTCGTGCTCAGGATCTCGGCGATGTCGAGGCGGCCGTCGAGCTGCGCGCCGATGACGCCACCGACGATGGTGAACAGCAGCAGCCACAGCAGGCCCAGCCATCCGCCGAACATGACGAAGAATGCGATGACCACGCCGATGATCACGCCGGCCAGCGTTTTATTGGAAGAAAGATTCATATCAATACCACTTTTCGGGGATTAGCGGCCGTGCGCCCCCGCGGGTGGCGGGGCGGCGCTCAGCCGCAAGAGACGAGATCCGGGTGCCTACCGTGCGTCGGCCACGACGACGTCAACGAACGGGAGGTCCGTCGCGCCGAGTACGGCGGAGCGGACATCCTCGGCTACTGACTGAATGTCGCGCCCCGACGCCGTGTCGAAGACGATGTGCACTTCGATGCCGCGGTCGTCGTTGCGGTCGACCTGGCGCAAGCCGTCGATACGGGCCTTAGGCAGCAGGAGCGCCACCTCGCCGACGCGGCCATTGTCCAGAGCGGCGACGCCGGGAACACCGAGCGCACTGTCGCGGACGGCTTCCCCGACCTCAAGGGTGATGGGGGTCCGCGCCATAACTACTGACCCAGCGCCTGGTTGTTGGACTGGAATGCAGCGTCCTCGTTGTCGGACTCGTCCTCCTGCTCCGGCAGGTGCACGTCGTGCACGGTGACGTCGACGCGGTCAACGATCAGGCCGGTCATGCGGGTCAGCGCGACGGTGACGTTCTCGCGGATCGCGTTCGCCAGCTCGTGGATAGCCACGCCGTACTCAGCGATGATCGCCACGGCGACGGAGGTGTGACCGTCCTCGACAGCCACGTTGACGCCCTGCTGGACGTTGGTGGAGGAGGTCAGGGACTCGCGGACCGCGCCCCACATACGGGCAGCGCCGCCGCCCAGGTTGTACACGCCGGAGACCTCGCGTGCAGCGATGCCGGCGATCTTGCCCACGACGTTGTCGTCGATGACGGTGGAGCCGGAGTCGGACTCCAGGTTCTCGTTGCGCGGACGGGTCTGCTCGGCGTCCACGGCGGTCGAGGTGGAGTCGGTGGGGGCAGGGGTGTTCTCGTTCAGAGTGTGATCGGCCATGACTGGTCCTTCCTTCACTGCGTTTTGTAGCTGTAGAAAAATCGGCCCGTTCCACCTGCGTACAAGCGATGAACTGATGGATGAGCGGGCTCAGCAAACAAGGGTACACATTTTCCGCGCCCCGGCTCCGGGCGTTGAGAAGACCCGGCACGAATTGGTATCAAGTTGCAATCTTTGGGGTGGCGGGATGAGGGGAAGGTGGTGGCGTCGAGAAGCGAAAAAGCTCGGGCTTGCGTAAATGGGGAGGACGTGTTTTAATACTCGGGTTGCCGAAACATGGCGCGCAAGCGCGATGGTCCGGTGAACATGACACCTTCGGTTGAAGGACCTGCCTCGAAATGCGGGCAGGACCGGAGAAGGCGCCATGGCAAATAAACAGCGGCAGTACGCAAGGGTCACGCACCCTTCCGAGTCTTGCACCCCGGCACGCGCCGAGGCGGAAGCACTGACTTGCAGCGCGCAGTTATTTGCTAGCGCCTTGTCACCTTCCGGAAGTGTCAAGAAGTCAATGAAACGACACTGGCGTTGAGCCATGGGCCCAGCCCGGACAACGTTATAGAGAAACTAGAAGCTACAAACCCCACCGCTTCGTCTTTGCCTCGTTCAACTACGAGCGAGGCGGGAATTGAAAGTGGGGATGCGAGGAAGAGGTAAGCGTGGCGGGACAGAAGATCCGCATCAGGCTCAAGGCCTACGACCACGAGGCGATCGACGCATCTGCGAAGAAGATCGTTGCTACGGTCACCCGCACGGGTGCCCGCGTCGTTGGACCGGTGCCGTTGCCCACCGAAAAGAACGTGTACGCCGTTATTCGTTCTCCCCACAAGTACAAGGACTCTCGCGAGCACTTCGAGATGCGCACTCACAAGCGCCTCATCGACATTCTCGATCCGACGCCGAAGACCGTTGACGCGCTTATGCGCATCGACCTTCCGGCAAGCGTCGACGTGAACATCCAGTAAGCAAGAGATCCCCAAAACGTTCAGTAGTGGAGAACTAATACATGTCTGAGAACCAGATCAAGGGCATTCTGGGTAAGAAGCTCGGCATGACCCAGGTCTTCGACGATGAGAACCGCGTAATCCCGGTGACCGTCGTCGAGGCTGGGCCGTGTGTGGTCACCCAGATCCGTACCAAAGAGACCGATGGCTACGACGCCATCCAGATTGCTTACGGCGACATTGACCCCCGTAAGTCCAAGAAGCCGCAGGCTGGCCACTTCAAGAAGGCTGGCGTGACGCCGCGTCGCGTTGTTGCGGAGATCCGCATGGACGACACCTCCGAGTACGAGGTCGGCCAGGAATACAACGCCACCATCTTCGACGGCGACGTGTTCGTCGACGTCGTCGGCACCACCAAGGGCAAGGGCTTTGCCGGCGCGATGAAGCGCCACGGCTTTGCCGGCCAGGGTGCCGCACACGGTAACCAGGCCTCCCACCGCCGCGTCGGCGGCATCGGTGGCTGTGCTACCCCGGGCCGTGTCTTCAAGGGCAAGCGCATGGCTGGCCGCATGGGCGGTAACCGCGTTACCACCCAGAACCTGAAGATCCAACGCATCGACGGCGACAACAATCTGATCCTGGTCAAGGGTGCAATCCCGGGTGCCAAGGGCAGCGTTGTTACCGTCAAGACCGCAGTGAAGGGCGGTGCTCACGCATGACGAACCTGACGCTTGACGTCCACACCGCTGACGGAAAGACCAACGGTTCCGTAGAGCTTCCGGCAGAACTTTTTGACCGCGAAGCTTCCATCCCGCTGCTGCACCAGGTTGTCACCGCACAGCTCGCAGCAGCTCGTCAGGGAACCCACGCCACCAAGACCCGCGCCGACGTGCGCGGCGGTGGTAAGAAGCCGTTCCGCCAGAAGGGCACCGGCCGTGCCCGCCAGGGTTCCATCCGCGCTCCGCAGTTCACCGGCGGCGGCACCGTTCACGGTCCGCAGCCGCGTTCCTACGCGCAGCGCACCCCCAAGAAAATGATTAAGGCAGCTCTCGTAGGTGCCCTCACCGACCGCGCGCGTAACGCACGCATCCACGTCGTTGAGGACCTGGTCCCGGGCCAGAAGCCCTCGACCAAGTCTGCACGCACCTTCCTGGAGCGCCTGACCGACCGTAAGTCCGTTCTGCTGGTGATCGGCCGCGATGACAACAACTCCCGTCTTTCCGCAAGGAACCTGCCGGGCGTCCACATCATCGAGCCGGGTCAGCTGAACACCTACGACGTGCTCAACGCAGACGACGTGGTCTTCTCGGTCGAGGCACTGCACACCTTCATCAACCGCGACGCGGCACAGGCTACCGCCACCGCTGCGGAGGAGGAGAAGTAAATGGCTAAGACTGTTAACCCGCGCGACATCATCATCGCCCCGGTCCTCTCCGAGAAGACCTACGCGCTGATGGAGCAGAACACCTACACGTTCTATGTCAGCCCGTCTGCTAACAAGACCCAGATCAAGATCGCCGTGGAAGAGATCTTCGGCGTCGACGTCGCTTCGGTGAACACCGCCAACCGTGAGGGCAAGCGCAAGCGCACCCGCACCGGCTACGGCAAGCGCAAGGACACCAAGCGCGCCTACGTCACTCTCCGCGAGGGCAGCGACTCCATCGACATCTTCGGCGGTGCAACCGCCTAACAGCGGCTGCTGCAGAAGACACCGATAGAAAAGGACACACTATGGCTATTCGTAAGTACAAGCCGACAACTCCGGGTCGCCGTGCCAGCTCCGTTTCCGAGTTCGACGAGATCACTCGCTCGACCCCGGAAAAGTCGCTGCTGCGCCCGCTCCCGAAGAAGGGTGGCCGTAACACCCACGGCCACATCACCACTCGTCACCGCGGCGGCGGCCACAAGCGTCGCTACCGCGTCATCGACTTCCGCCGTTCCGACAAGGACGGCGTGCTGGCAAAGGTCGCTCACATCGAGTACGACCCGAACCGCACCGCAAACATTGCACTGCTCCACTACTACGACGGTGAGAAGCGCTACATCATTGCGCCGAAGGGCCTGAAGCAGGGCACCGTGATCGAGTCGGGCGCTAACGCGGACATCAAGGTTGGCAACAACCTTCCGCTGCGCAACATCCCGACCGGTACCACCATCCACGCTGTGGAGCTCAAGCCCGGTGCTGGCGCCAAGCTTGCCCGTTCCGCTGGTTCTTCGATCCAGCTGCTGGGTAAGGAAGGCTCCTACGCCGTGCTGCGCATGCCGTCCTCCGAGATCCGTCGCGTGGACATCCGCTGCCGCGCAACGGTGGGCGAGGTTGGCAACGCCGACCAGATCAACATCCGTTGGGGCAAGGCCGGCCGTATGCGCTGGAAGGGCTGGAGGCCCACTGTCCGCGGTGTTGTCATGAACCCGGTCGACCACCCGCACGGTGGTGGTGAGGGTAAGACTTCCGGTGGCCGTCACCCGGTTTCCCCGTGGGGCCAGAAGGAAGGCCGTACCCGCAACCCGAACCGTTACTCCAACAACATGATCGTGCGCCGTCGTCGCTCGAAGAACAAGAAGCGCTAAGAGGAGGTAAACAGACATGCCACGCAGCCTGAAGAAGGGCCCGTTCGTCGATGAGCACCTCCTCAACAAGGTGGATGCTCAGAACGAGGCCGGCACCAAGCAGGTCATCAAGACCTGGTCCCGCCGCTCGACCATTCTCCCCGATTTCATCGGACACACTTTCGCCGTCCACGACGGCCGTAAGCACGTCCCGGTGTTCGTCGACGAGTCCATGGTCGGTCACAAGCTCGGCGAGTTTGCACCAACCAAGACCTTCAAGGGTCACGTCAAGGTAGAGAAGGGACGTCGATAAGCAATGGCTGACACAATCACCACTGCATCCGCGACGGCCAAGTTCGTCCGCACTTCCCCGATGAAGGCCCGCCGCGTGCTGGCCCTCGTCCGCGGTAAGTCCGTATCTGAGGCACTCGCCATCCTGAAGTACGCGCCGCAGGCAGCGTCCAAGGATGTTGCGAAGGTTGTTGCTTCCGCAGCCGCCAACGCCGAGAACAACTTCGGTCTGGACCCGCGCACGCTCGTCGTGTCCGAGTGCTGGGCCAACGAAGGCCCCACCATGCGTCGCTACCAGCCGCGCGCCCAGGGCCGCGCCTTCCAGATCCGGAAGCGCACGTCCCACATCACCGTCGTTGTCGAGTCCAAGGAAGGGGCTAAGTAATGGGCCAGAAAATTCACCCACACGGCCTGCGCCTGGGTATCACCGCTGACTACAAGTCCCACTGGTACGCCGACAAGAACTACGCAGACTACGTCCACGAGGACATCAAGATCCGCGAATTCCTGTCCAAGGGTCTCGAGCGCGCCGGCATCGCCGACGTCAACATCGAGCGCACCCGCGACCGCGTCCGCGTCGACATTCACACCGCCCGCCCGGGCATCGTGATTGGCCGCCGCGGTGCTGAGGCTGACCGCATCCGCCGCGAGCTGGAGAAGCTCACCGGCAAGATGGTCGCCCTCAACATCCTCGAGGTCAAGAACGTTGACGCCAACGCGACCCTCGTTGCACAGTCCATCGCTGAGCAGCTGGTCAACCGCGTTGCGTTCCGTCGCGCAATGCGCAAGGCTATCCAGTCCGCAATGCGCAACCCGCAGGTCAAGGGCATCAAGGTGATGACCTCTGGCCGTCTGGGTGGCGCTGAAATGTCCCGCGTCGAGCGCTACCACGAAGGCCGTGTGCCGCTGCACACCCTGCGTGCGGAGATCGACTACGGCACCGCAGAAGCCCACACCACCTTCGGCGTCATCGGCGTCAAGGTCTGGATCTACAAGGGCGACGTTGTTGGCGGTGTCCGCGAGTCCGAGCTCAACGCTCCGTCCAACGAGCGCCGTGGCCGCGGCGACCGTCGCCCGCGTCGCGGCGGCCAGCGCCGCCAGCGCGCCGAGAAGAAGCAGGAGGGCTAAACACATGCTTATCCCTAAGCGCGTGAAGTACCGCCGCCAGCACCGCCCGAACCGTCGTGGCGTGTCCAAGGGCGGGAACACCATCAACTTCGGTGACTGGGGCCTGCAGGCACTCGAGCCGGCCTACATCACCAACCGTCAGATTGAGGCATCCCGTATTGCCATCAACCGCCACGTCAAGCGTGGCGGCAAGGTCTGGATCAACATCTTCCCGGACCGCCCGCTGACCCAGAAGCCGCTCGGCGTGCGTATGGGTTCCGGTAAGGGCCCGGTGGAGAAGTGGGTTGCCAACGTGAAGCCGGGTCGCATCCTTTTCGAGATGTCCTACCCGAATGACGAGGTTGCCATCGAGGCTCTGCGCCGTGCGGCTGCGAAGCTTCCGTGCAAGACTCGCATCATCAAGAAGGAGGACCAGTACTAATGGCGAACGGTACCCCCGCATCTGAGTTCCGCGAACTCACCGATGAAGAGCTGAAGAGCCGCCTGTCCGACGCGAAGGAAGAGCTGTTCAACCTGCGCTTCCAGCTCGCGACCGGCCAGCTGACCAACAACCGCCGCATCTCCACCGTGAAGCGCGACATCGCACGCATCTACACCGTGCTGCGCGAGCGAGAGCTCGGCCTGTCCGTCGTCCCGGGAGCTGAGGCTTAATCATGAGTGAGGCAAACGTGACTGAACAGAACACCCAGAAGGCAGTGCAGAAGCGCCGCCGCGGCTACGTCGTGTCCGACAAGATGGACAAGACCATCGTTGTTGAGGTCGAGGACCGCAAGTCCCACGGCCTGTACAGCAAGATTGTCCGCACGACCAACCGCGTCAAGGCTCACGACGAGGACAACACCGCCGGCGTCGGCGACCTGGTCCTCATCGAGGAGACCCGCCCGCTGTCCAAGGACAAGCACTTCCGTCTCGTCGAGATCGTCGAGAAGGCTCGCTAGTCCCTAGCGGACCCCGCACCAGCCGCACCCTCTCCAAGGGGGTGCGGTTTTTGCATGCTTATCGACGCCACCGTGGCGGGCAAGTAGGCGTCGATAGGCATCTGCCCGGGCGCGGTACTACAGTGTGAACGTTGCTGACCTCGAGACCAGGAGGACCTGATGCCTGTGGAAACGCTGACCGCCCAGACCGGCGAGCGCTACGCGCCCCGGCCAACAGTGTGGGAGGCGCTGCGAACGCCGCGGATCCTGAGCAAGGAGGTGCTGGCCGGGCTCGTCGTGGGCCTGGCGCTGATTCCGGAGGCGATCAGCTTCTCCGTGATCGCGGGCGTGGACCCCAAGGTGGGGCTGTACTCGTCGTTCATCATGGCGACGGTCACGGCGATAGTTGGCGGCAGGCCGGCCATGATCTCGGCGTCGACAGGCGCGGTTGCCCTCGTCGTCGCGCCGCTCGTGCGCGCGCACGGCTACGACTACCTGCTGGCCACGATCATGCTCGCCGGTGTGTTCCAGATTGTGCTGGCGCTGCTCGGGGTGGCCAAACTGATGCGGTTCATCCCGCGCAGCGTCATGGTGGGCTTTGTGAACTCGCTGGCCATCATGGTCTTTTCGGCGCAGCTGCCCGAGCTGTTCGGCGTCCCCGCCGCCGTCTACCCGCTCGTCGCACTCGGCCTGCTCATCGTAATTGCCATGCCGCGCATCACGGAAGCGGTGCCGCCGCCGCTTGTGGCCATCGTGGTGGTCAGCGCGGTGGTGATCGGGTTTGGCATCGACGTGCCAACCGTGGGGGACCGCGGCGAGCTGCCGCGCTCCCTGCCGCACATTGTGGTGCCGCAGATCCCGTGGGAGCTTGACACGCTCAAGGTGGTGGCCCCGTACGCGCTGGCGGTGGCGCTGGTGGGGCTCATGGAGTCGCTGCTGACGGCGAAGCTCATCGATGAGATCACGGATACCCACTCCAACAAGACCCGCGAGGGGATCGGGCAGGGGGCCGCGAACATGGTCTCCAGCCTCTTCGGCGGCATGGGCGGGTGCGCGGTGATTGGGCAGTCCATGATCAACGTCAAGGCGTCGGGCGCGCGCACCCGCGTGTCCACCTTCCTCGCCGGCACGTTCCTGCTTGGGCTGATGCTGCTGCTCAATGAGCTGGTCGGCCAGATCCCCATGGCAGCGCTCGTGGCCGTGATGATCATGGTGGCCATCGGCAGTTTTGACTGGCACTCGGTGCGCCCGTCCACGCTGCGCAAGCTCCCGCTGTCTGAGACGGTCATCATGGCGCTTACCGTGGTCGTGGTGATCCTGACGGGCAACCTGGCCATCGGCGTGGTGGTCGGCGTACTCGCGGCATCCGTGATGTTCGTGCGCAACGTGGCGCACCTGGTGGAGGTCACCCGTGAGGAGGTCGACGGCGAGGCTTGCTACGCGGTGCGCGGCCAGCTCCTGTTCGCGTCTTCGAACGACTTGACCACGCTGTTTCGGTACTCCGCGGACCCGGAACGGGTGGTGGTGGACCTCAGCGAGGCCACCCTGTGGGATGCGTCCACGATCGCTGCGCTGGATTCCATCGAGCAGCGCTACGCCCAGTACGGGAAGACGGTGACCTTCGAGGGGATGGGCGAGCGTTCGAGCGCGTTCCACGGGAAATTGACCGGCGTGATGGGGTAGGGGACGCGGAGGTGCCGGCGAACTGGCTGTTGGGGGAAAGCCACCGCGCACCGCTTTTTAGCCGGTACGATCGGGGGTAATTGGCGCAGCCGCGCCGCCCCTACTGCAAAGGACGGTTTTATGAGTACGCAGACCACCCATGCCGAGATTCTGGTCGTGGGCTTCGGCATGGTTGGGCACCGTTTTGCCCAAGAGCTTTCGGCGCGGCGTCCGGACGCGCAGATCATGGTGATCAACCGTGAGACCGAGGATTACGCCTACGACCGCGTGCAGCTGTCCAGCTACGTGGGCAACTGGGATCGCGAGGCGCTCTACCTCGACCGTCTCCCGGAAAATGTCACGGTGGTGCCGGGGCGCGCGGTGTCGATTAAGCCAGAAGCCAAGGAGCTCGTGCTTGACGACGGTCGCGTGTTCGCCTACGAAGAACTCGTCCTTGCCACAGGCTCGCGCGCTTTCGTGCCACGCCTCCCGGGCAATGAGCTGCCACAGGTGCACGTCTACCGCACGCTCGACGACATGGACGGTATCCGCGCGGCGATCGAGGGCGTGGTGGGCACGCACGGCGAAGCGACCGCCGTGGTGATTGGCGGTGGCCTCCTTGGGCTTGAGGCGGCAGGCGCTGCTCAGCACATGGGCGCGAAAACACACGTTGTAGAAATGGCCCCGCGGCTCATGCCGTTGCAGGTGGATGACGCAGGCGGCGAGATGCTCTCGCAGGCGATCCGCCAGATGGGCGTGGACGTGCACGTAGGCGTGACCAGCCGCTCCATCGAACCGTCGACGCAGCGCGACGGGGCCGTCGTGTTGGACCTGGGCGAAGACGGGCAGATCGAGACCGACCTGGTGATCTTCTCCGCCGGCATCCGCCCGCGCGACACGATGGGCCCGGACGCTGGCCTGGAACTGGGGCCGCGCGGCGGCTTCCTCACCGACCGCCAGTGCCGAACCTCCATCGAGCACATCTCCGCCATCGGCGAGTGCGCAGCGGTGGATGGCAAGACGTACGGACTGGTCGCGCCCGGCAACACCATGGCGGAGATTGTGGCCGCACGCCTGGCGGGGGAGGAAGGTCCTGATTTCGAGGACCCGGATATGTCCACCAAGCTCAAGCTGTTGGGGGTGGACGTTGCTTCGTTCGGTGATGCGTTTTCCACGGCTGAGGGGCATAAGGAACTGCACATTCAGGACCCGGTCTCGGGCGTGTACAAGAAGCTCATCCTGGATGCGGAAGGCAAGCGCCTCATCGGCGGAATTTTGGTCGGCGAGGCCTCGAACTACTCGATGCTGCGCCCGATGGTTGGCTCCGAGCTGCCGGGCGACCCTGTCAGCCTGATTGCCCCCGAGTCCGGGGCGGGGACCACCGCCATTGGTGCGGGCGATCTCCCGGACGCGGCGCAAATCTGTTCCTGCAACAACGTGTCCAAAGGCGACGTGCGCGCGGCGATTGGCCAGGGGTGCCATTCTGTAGAAACGCTCATGAGCGCAACCCGCGCCGGTACTTCGTGCGGGTCCTGTATCCCGCTGCTTAAGGGCATTTTGGAAGCCGAAGGCATCGAGCAATCGAAGGCTGTGTGCCCCCACTTCCAGCAATCGCGCGCCGAGCTCTTCGAAATCGCCCGCTCCACCGGTATTACAGACTTCCCGACCTTCATTGAGCGCTTCGGCACCGGTGGCGGTTGCGAGGTGTGCAAGCCAACTTTCGCGAACATTGTGGCGTCCATGCATACCGAAAATCACGTGCTCGACGGGGCGACCGCCGGTCTGCAGGATACGAACGACCGCATGTTGGGCAACATGCAGAAGAACGGGACCTACTCCGTGATCCCGCGCCAGCCGGCAGGCAACGTGACCCCGGCGCAGCTGCAGGAGATGGGGCGCATCGCCGAGGACTTCGGTCTCTACCTCAAAATCACTGGTGCCCAGCGTATCGCCATGTTCGGCGCGCGCACCGAAGATCTGCCTGAGATCTGGCGCCGCCTGATCGACGTGGGGATGGAGTCCGGTCAGGCGTACGGCAAGTCCCTGCGCGCGGTGAAGTCCTGCGTGGGCACGGACTGGTGCCGCTACGGCCAGCAGGATTCGGTGGCCATGGCGATTAACCTGGAGCTGCGCTACCGCGGTCTGCGTTCGCCACACAAGCTGAAGATGGGCGTTTCGGGCTGCGCCCGCGAGTGCGCGGAGGCACGTGGCAAGGATATTGGCGTGATTGCTACCGAGCAGGGTTGGAACCTGTACGTGGGTGGTAATGGTGGCGCGACGCCGCGCCAGGCCGAGCTGCTGGCCAAGGACCTCACCGAAGAAACCCTGATCCGCTACATCGACCGCTACCTGGCCTTCTACATCCGCAACGCCGATCGTCTGCAGCGCACCGCCGCCTGGCAGGCCGAGGTTGAGGGCGGATTGGACCACATCCGCGATGTGGTGGTGGATGACTCGTTGGGTATCGCCGATGACCTGGAGGCGTTCATGGACCACCACGTGGCCAACTACTCCGACGAGTGGCAGGACGTGCTCAACGATCCGGAGAAGCTCAAGCGCTTCGTGTCCTTTATTAACGCGCCGGATATGCCGGACCCGACGGTGCAGTTCGAGGAGCACCCGCAGGGTGGCCGCAAGGTCCCGCTGATGACCCCGACCATCGGCGCGGCGAACTAGCCCGCGCGTATCACCTGAGAGAGGGAGAAAACCAATGGCAGACACAGTGATTTGTGCACTGAAGGACCTTTCGGTGGGCGTGGGCGCTGCGGCGCTGCTGCCCGGTGAGGTGCAGGTGGCGGTCTTCCGCCTCCACACCGCCGATGGCGAGCAGCTGTACGCGGTGGACAATATCGATCCGTACACCGGCGCCGGCGTGCTTTCGCGTGGCATCGTTGGCGAGGTTGAGGGGCGTCCCACGATCGCGTCACCGCTGCTGAAGCAGAAGTTTTTTCTTGACGACGGTGCATCGTTGCAGGGAGACAACCACACCATCACCACGTACGCGGTCCGGGTGGACGGCGAGGGCGACAACGCAAAGGTTGTCGTATCCAATTAAGCGCGCGCGAACTCGGAGCAATGGTGTACCCCGTGTATTCTGGTCGCTATGTGTGGAATCGTTGGATATATTGGTGACCCCGCGTCGGGCGAGCACGACGCCCTGGGCGTGATTATTGAAGGTTTGCGCAGGCTGGAGTACCGCGGGTACGACTCTGCTGGCGTTGCCGTGATGAGCGGCAACGCGATCGAGCACCGCAAGAAGGCGGGCAAGGTCGCAGACCTGGAGGCGGAGATTGAAAAGGCCCCGCTCCCGAGCTCCAACTTGGGCATTGGCCACACCCGCTGGGCCACGCACGGCGGCCCGACGGACGTGAACGCGCACCCGCACGTAGTGGGCAACGGCCGCCTCGCGGTGGTGCACAACGGCATCATTGAGAACTTCGCCTCCCTGCGCCACGAGCTGGAGGAGAAGGGCCACACCTTTATTTCCGAGACCGATACTGAGGTCGCCGCGACGGTCCTGCTCGACGTCTACGACAACGAGGCTGACGGCGACCTGACCAAGGCGATGCAGATCACCGCGAATCGCCTCGAGGGTGCCTTCACTCTGCTGGCCATCCACGCGGATCACCCGGACCGCATCGTCGCTGCGCGCCTGAACTCCCCGCTGGTCATCGGCCTGGGCGAGGACCGCAACTTCCTCGGTTCCGACGTCTCCGGCTTCATCGAGTTCACCCGCGACGCGGTGGAGATGGACAACGGCCAGATTGTCACCCTGACGGCGCACGATTACGAGATCACCTCCTTCGACGGCGAGCAGGCCGAGGGCAAGCCGTTCCGCGTTGAGTGGGACGTCACCGCAGCGGAAAAGGGCGGCTACAACTCCTTCATGGAGAAGGAGATTCACGACCAGCCGTCGGCAGTCCGCGACACGCTCTACGGTCGTTTCAACGAGGAGGGTGCCCTGACGCTGGACGAGCTGCGTATCGACGAATCGCTGCTCCGCTCCATCAACAAGATCATCATCGTCGCCTGCGGCACCGCCTCCTACGCGGGCCAGGTCGCGCGCTACGCCATCGAGCACTGGTGCCGCATCCCCACGGAGGTGGAGCTCGCGCACGAGTTCCGCTACCGCGACCCGATCGTCAACGAGCAGACCCTTGTGGTCGCCGTGTCCCAGTCCGGCGAGACCATGGACACCCTGATGGCCGTGCGCCACGCCCGTGAGCAGGGCGCGAAGGTCATCGCGATCTGCAACACCGTCGGTTCCTCCATCCCGCGCGAGTCCGACGCGGTCCTGTACACCTACGCCGGCCCGGAGATCGCCGTGGCGTCCACCAAGGCGTTCATCTCCCAGATCGTGGCGTCCTACCTGCTCGCCCTGTACCTGTCCCAGGTGCGCGGCGACAAGTACGCGGACGAGATCCGCGGCGTGGTGGATGAGCTGCAGGCCATGCCGGACAAGCTGCAGAAGGTCCTGGACAACGAGGACCAGGTCAAGCAGCTGGGCAAGGACCTGGCAAACGCCAAGTCGGTGCTGTTCCTGGGTCGCCACGTGGGCTTCCCGGTCGCGCTCGAGGGCGCGCTGAAGCTCAAGGAGGTCGCGTACCTGCACTCGGAGGGCTTCGCCGCCGGCGAGCTCAAGCACGGCCCGATCGCGCTCGTGGAGGAGGGGCAGCCGGTGTTCATCATCGTGCCCTCCAAGCACTCGCGCAATAACCTCCATGCCAAGGTCGTCTCCAACATCCAGGAGGTCCGCGCCCGCGGCGCCGTGACCATCGTGATCGCGGAGGAGGGCGACGAGGACGTCAACCAGTACGCCAACGAGGTCATCCGCATTCCGGCGTCCGCCGGCCTCATGCAGCCGATCCTGTCCACGGTGCCGCTGCAGATCTTCGCCTGCGCCGTTGCGGAGGCCCGCGGCCTGAACGTGGATCAGCCGCGCAACCTGGCCAAGTCTGTGACTGTGGAGTAGCAGCCGAAGCTAGCGCAGCGCACGCCCGCCCTGGAAGGCAAGAACGTCTTCCAGGGCGGGCGTTTCTGCTCCCGTGCGCGATACGGTGAGCGCACCCGCGTGGGCGGCGAAGGACAAGATGTCCGCCCACTCGTCCTCCCGAAGCGCGAGGAGGCCCTCGCGGCCGAGCGCGCGGGCGACGTTGAACGGGCCGCCACCAAGCGCAGGCTGGAGCGGCCCGAGCGCGTCGGTGGTGGTGGGCACGAGGTCAACGCGGGCTTCGCCACACACGGTAATCATGCCCCTCACCCTAAACTATGCACCATGACGTACCGCCCCAAGTTTCACCTCAGCCCGCCCTAGGGCCGCCTCAACGACCCGAACGGGCTCACGCTGATCGGCGACGAGCTCCACGTGTTTTACCAGCACGACCCGGCCTTCCCGCACGGTCGGCGCCGCACTGGTTGGGGCCACGCGGTGACCAGGCTTGGCAGCGGCGAGTACTACCACCTGCCCGACGCGCTCTACCCGGATTTTCCGTACGACGCGGACGGCTGCTTTTCGGGGTCTTCGGTGGTGCACGACGGGCGCATGCGCCTGTTCTATACCGGAAACCTGGACGCCGACGCCGAGCACGAGCACCGCACGAGCCAGAACGTCGTGGAGGTGGAGGACATCCAGGGGCCGCTCGGCGGGACCTACCTGCGGCGCGCCGACAATCCGATCATCAACGGCTTCCCGGAGGGCTTCACCTCGGACTTCCGCGATCCCCACGTGACGCAGGCCCCGGACGGCTCGTGGCGGATGCTCATCGGCGCGCGCAGCGAGTCCAACACGGGCGCGGTCGTGGTGTACACTTCCGACGATTTGGAGTCGTGGGAGTACGCCGGCCCCATCGAGTTCGTCGGCCTGGACTATAACACCGCGTCCGCCCACATGTGGGAGTGTCCGAACCTGGTGCGCATGACGGATCAGTCCACCGGCGAGGAGCTCGATGTGCTCGTCTTCTGCCCGCAGTTCGCGGACTCTGACGAGTGCGGCTACGTCGTGGGCCGTCTCGAAGGCCTGCGCTTCGAGGTCATCACGGGCTTTACCCCGCTGGACTACGGCCACCAGTTTTACGCCCCGCAGCTCATCAACTTCGGCCCCGGCGCACTCATGCTCGGCTGGATGGGCCTGCCCGCCCGCGACGACACGCCCACGCTCGCCGCGGAGGGGTGGGCGCACCAGCTCACGCTTCCTCGGGAGCTTTCGCTTATCGACGCCACCGTCCACACCACCCTCCGCCTCCCCCACAACGAAGACGAAATGGTCATGTGGCGCAGCGAACTCGGTGCCGAGCCGCGCTCGGCGCAGCTCGTCGACGTGGACGGCAACGTCGGCGCGACCATCGCCTGGGCGCCGCACCCGGCCGCGACCACTGGTGCGGTCCGCGGCACGCTGTCCGTCACCGTCGACGGTTTCATGCGCTGGGCGGACTGCGCCGCAGGTGAGCTGGTGTGCACCGCGGACGGGGCAGCGCTTGAAGTCACCGGCGGTGGCGGGGAGGTAGCGTTCTCCTCGGCTGTGTTCGCACCTGACGCGAACGAGTGGGCCGGCTTCCGGGCCGGAGAATCAGCGATGTAGATCAACAGAGGAGGACGAAATGGAGCCGCTGAGCGCGCTGCTGTTGTTTGTGATGGCGATGATGGCGGGGGCGATCAATTCCGCGGTGGGCTCCGGCTCGCTGCTCACGCTTCCGGTGCTCATGGCGCTGGGGTTGCCGCCCGGGGTGGCGGTGCGCACGAATACGACGGGCATGGTGTTCGCGTCGTTCGGCTCGGTGCTGGGGTACCGGAAGGAGATCAAACGGGAACTCCCGTACCTGGGGCCGATGATCGTGGTGACCATTTTGGCGTCCGGTACGGGCTCGTTGCTGTTGTTGTCGTCGCCGTCGAGCACGCTGGACTTTGTCGTGCCGGTGCTCATCGTGGTGGCGCTGCTCATGGTGATTTTCCAGCCGAAGCTCACCGCGTGGCTCGGGCAGCGAGCTGCGGCGGGGGCGCCGGGAGAGCCGGGCGGTGCTGTTGGCCAGGCGTGGAAGCGCCCCCAGCTGATCGCGCCGATGGGGGCCGCCGCGGTCTATGGGGGCTACTTCACCGCCGCGCAGGGGATCTTGTACATGGCCATTATGTCCGTGGCGACGGGGCGTTCGCTCAAGGACGTCAACCCGGTGAAGAACTTCTTGTCCCTGTTTGTCAACATCACCGCGGCGCTGGTCTACCTCGTTGCGTGGGCGTTCTTCGGGGCGGAGATTGTGTGGCTCGGGGTGCTCATCGTCGCCGCGGGCGGCCTGATCGGCGGCGTGGGTGGATCGCAAATAGCAAAGCGCCTTCCAAACTCCGTACTGCGCGGCATCATCGTCGTGGTGGCGTTGGTGGCGCTTGTGCGGCAGTTTGTGTAGGCGCTTGGGAAAAGGGCGCATCCGCGCCCCGGGGGAGAGTAATTAGACCGTCTTGTGGCCGATTGGGAAGCTGCGCAGCGGGGAGACGCCGCGGTTCAGCCAGGCGTAGACGCCGCCCATGATGAGGCCGCCGCCGACGTAGTTGCCCAGCCAGACGAACAGCCAGTTGGACAGGCCGTTGGCCAGGGTGAAGCCCTCGAAGTGCTCCGGGCCGATGCCGTAGCCGGAGAGGGAGAAGATGACGAAGGACGCGATGGAGTGCTCGTAGCCCATCGCTGCGAAGGACGGGATGACCAGCACGATGGCGATGAGCTTCGCGCTAAAGTCCTTTCCGGCCTGGACTGCCATGAGGATGCCGATGTTCACCACGGCGTTCGCGAAGATGCCCTCCAGGAAGAGGTGCGCCGGGTCCTTGGCCAGCTTGCCCGCGGTGGCGCCGTAGAGGAAGTTCTCTGCGGTGACGGTGTCGAACGCGGTCGTCTTGGTGATGAAGTACGCGGTGATCAGAACGCCGAGCAGGTTGAACAGCGTGCACACGACGACGGCGAAGAACGCTTTGAACCCGGGGACGCGACCGGTGATGGTGCCGTAGGTGGCGTACATCATGTTGCCGGTGGCCAGCTCGGCACCGAGGACGATGATGATGTAGAGGGCGGTTGCGAAGATTGGGGCGAAGACATACTTACCGAAGCCGGGGAGCTGGGCCTCGACCGAGGTCGCTGCGACAGCGGCGAACGCGGTGATGATAGTGAGGAACATGCCGGCGAGCATGGAACGTACGGCGAACTTGGGGAGTTCGTGGGTGAAAAGGTACGCCTTAAAGCCGATTGATTCGGCCAATGTGCTGTCGAAGTTCATAGGTAACACCATACGTGGTTTAAGCTGCGCAATGCTAATTCTGCGCAGGTGATCCTCGCCACCGTGCCCCCGCTATTGCCCCCGTTGCGGGCATGGCCGAGAACCGGGAGGATCGGCACCGCGACAATGGTACCGGATTTGGATTTCGGGCGCATATCGTGCTTTAATACTGCAGTTGTCTCTCGCTGGTCGGGTTATAAGCGCGTTTCCGAGCTGAAAATCCGAGACCCTTCGACACCAGCTTGCGGCTTAAGGGCCGGGGCGGTGTTCGTCGATAAGCGAAGGCATGCAAGTAAGCACATGACCACGTGCGTACAGGACGGAAATCTGACGCACATCGATCCAGGTCAGGAGACCAACTGTGATTCAGCAAGAATCGCGTCTGAAGGTCGCCGACAACACTGGTGCACGCGAGCTGCTGTGCATCCGCGTTCTTGGCGGTTCTGTTCGACGCTTCGCCGGTATCGGCGACACGATCGTCGCCTCTGTGAAGGAAGCTACCCCGGGTGGCAACGTCAAGGAGGGTGAGGTTGTCAAGGCCGTCATCGTCCGCGCCACCAAGGAGACCCGTCGTCCGGACGGCTCCTACATCTCCTTCGACGAGAACGCTGCCGTTCTGATCAAGAACGACACCGAGCCGCGCGGTACCCGTATCTTCGGCCCCGTTGCTCGCGAGCTGCGCGACAAGAAGTTCATGAAGATTGTTTCTCTCGCACCGGAGGTGATCTAACTTATGAAGATCAAGAAGGGCGATATGGTCCAGGTCATCTCTGGCAAGGACAAGGGCGCGCAGGGCAAGGTCATCGAGGCCTACCCGAAGCGTGACAAGGTCCTCGTCGAGGGCGTGAACCGTGTGAAGAAGCACGTTGCAAACTCGTACAACGAGCGCGGCGCCGAGTCTGGCGGCATCGTCACCCAGGAAGCACCGATCCACGTGTCCAACGTGATGGTTCTGGATTCCGACGGCAACCCGACTCGCGTCGGCTACCGTTTTGACGAGGACGGCAACAAGGTCCGCGTAGCCAAGTCGAACGGGAAGGACATCTAGCATGAGCGAGAACTACACCCCGCGTCTGAAGACCCGCTACCAGGACGAGATCCGCACCCAGCTGAACGAGAAGTTCAGCTACGACAATGTCATGCAGATCCCGGGCCTGACCAAGATTGTTGTCAACATGGGTGTTGGCGACGCCGCGCGTGACTCCAAGGTCATCAACGGCGCACTCGAGGACCTCACCGCGATCACCGGCCAGAAGCCGCAGATTCGTCGCGCGAAGAAGTCCATCGCTAACTTCAAGCTCCGTGAAGGCATGCCGATCGGCGCGAAGGTCACCCTCCGCGGCGACCGTATGTGGGAGTTCCTGGACCGTCTCCTGACGGTCGCGCTTCCGCGTATCCGCGACTTCCGTGGCCTGAACGACAAGCAGTTCGACGGTGCAGGTAACTACACCTTCGGCCTGACCGAGCAGACCATGTTCTACGAGATCGACATTGACAAGATCGATCGCGTCCGCGGCATGGACATCACCGTCGTCACCACCGCGACGAACGACGACGAGGGTCGCGCGCTGCTGACGCACCTCGGCTTCCCGTTCGCCGACAAGGACGGCAAGATGAAGCGCGCATAAGCGCTTGCTTGATCGCTTGACGACGATGCCCCCGGCTTGGAGCCGGGGGCATTTTCGCGTTGGTGGGGTGGCAGCGCATTGGGAGGGCGCCTACTGGGTGTGAGAGATTTCTGACGTTTCCCGGAGGGGCGCCGCGTTTCACCAGGTGGCGCGGTCTAGGCCGTTGGCTGCGCGGGAAATTTTACGCATTCTCGTCATTCGGGGGCGCCCCAAGAGACGCGACAAAGCGCCCGCCGTAGGGAGAGAGCGCGCCGCCTACCCGCGGGCGAGCGCCACCCGGTCGGCGAAGCGGGCGTAGTCCTCGCGGATCTGGCCGAGCGGTGCCACCACGGTGTCCTCGCTGGCCACGGCGATCTCTCGCCGCAGCGCCGCCTTCGTGCGCCTGCGCACCCCGGAACCGAGCACCCCGCCGAACACGGCACTGACCAGGCCGATCACCAGCCCGGTGAGCAGCCCCGCCATGATGAGGAGGGTGGGGATGGGCCAGCCCTCGACGTCCGGGACCAGGTCGCCGCCGAGCAGCGGCGTAAGGACGCCGGGGACGAGGGCGACAAGCAAGTACCAGAGGACGCCGACGAGCGCGGCGACGAGAGCGAGCCACTGGATCAAGGTGAGGAGCGACCACGCCTTCGACGGTTGCGCCGGGACGCGCGTGCGGGCGACGGCGCGGTCGAGCTCCGCGGGGAGTTGCTCGGCGACCCCACCGGCCCGATCCGACACGGCGGCGGCCCACTGGGGCGGCAACCCCTGCGACACCGCCTCCGCGTACTCGCGCACGCCCCGGTTGGACACCGCCTTCGAGGCGGCGTCCAGTTCCGGGAGGGAGGAGCGGTGAACGCCGAGCTCGTCGGCGTCGTCACGCACGCCCATCCGTCTGAGTGGGTCCGGCCGGAAGCGGGTGATCCAGGAGGTTAGCAGCCAGCCGGTGCGCTCGTGCAGGCGCTTGCGGTACGCCGCGGCGGCCTTGTCGGCGATGCGGTCGGCGCTCGTCGCCTCGGCGAGCGTGGCGTCCATGTCGCGCTTCGCGTGCTTGTCCGGCCGCGATTGCTTCTCCTGCTTGGCCAGCTGCTTGCCGGAGGCGGCCGGGATGAGGTCCGCGGTGGCGGAGTGGATGTCGGCCTCGATGCGGGCGGACTGCGCCGTGTGGGCGCGGGCGACGCGGGTGATAGCGTCGCGTAAGTTGTCCAGGCCAGCGCCGGTCCGGGTGGAGGTGGGGATGACGTGGGCGTTGGAGAGGCCGTCGTCAAGCAAGAGGCCCTTGAAGGAGGCGCTGACGGTGGGGATGTCGCCCTCGGCCAGCAGATCCGACTTGTTCAGCACCGCGAGGGTCACCGCGGCGTGGTCCGCGTGGGGGCGGATGAACTGCTCGTGGATGACGCTGTCGGCGTACTTTTCGGGGTCAGACACCCAGACGAGGACGTCGACCTGGCCGGCGAGCCGCTCCGCGATCTCCCGGTTGGAGGCCTCAACGGAGTCGAAATCGGGCAGGTCAAGCAGGATGAGCGGGCCCGCGCCGGAGGCGAACTCGCCGCTGCGGGCGCGGCGGTCTTCTACGCCGAGCCAGTCGAGCAGCTCCTCGGAGCCGGCGGGCTCCCAGATCGCGGCGAGCGGGGAGGAGGTCGTCGGGCGGCGCGCGGCGGCCTTGCCAAGGTCCTCGCCGACGATGGCGTTGAACAGCGAGGTCTTGCCCGACCCGGTGGCGCCGAAAAAGCCAACGACGGTGTGCTCGGCGGACAGGGCGCGTCGTTCAGCGCCGGCGCGGGCGACCTTCTCGAGGCGCTCGCGCTGCGCGGGGGAGAGGTAGGGGCGGCCGATCTCCGCGGCCTGCCCGAGCGCGTCGAGCCGCTCGCCGAGCGGTGGCTTCGAGCTAAACAGCGCCATCGGTGCCCCCGTCCTGCCCGTCCGGGCGCGTGAACGTGCCGCGCAGCTGGTCCAGGAGGCCGCGCAGCTTCGAGTCGGCCTCGCCGGAGCTTTGTTGCTTGTCGACGCCACGCTCACCGCCCGCAACCGCCGGGAGGTTCGCCGGGGCGGGCAGGGCCTCCGGGAAGCGGACGCTGGCCTGCGCGCGGGCCTGGCCTGCCGCCTCGCGCAGCTGGTCCGCGGTGGCGCCACGGTGCAGCGGGGCGGTGACGTCGCGGTAGCGGTTGCGCTCGGCCTCCATGAGCACCTCGAGGCGCTCGTTGAGGTCGGCCTTCGCCTCGGCGGCCATGCGGCGCACCGTGTCCTCGCCGAAGATGGTTTCCAGCATCTTCTGTCCCACCACTGCGGAGCCGCCGGCGATGGCGACCTCGCCGCCGGTCAGCCCCGCGGTAGAGGCGAACACGACGAGCATCAGCGCGACGGTGAGGACGTTGAGGCCCAGCGACATCGCGCGGGCCCGCTGGCGTTTCTGGCCGGCGGTGTCCTGGATTCGCTCCAGCATGGCCTGCTGCCAGTCGCGGACGAGGCGGGCCGCGTCGTCGGAGACGGTGGCGCTGGCGCGGGCCAGCGACGGGTCCGCCTGGGCGCGCAGCTCCGGGGCGACCGTGCCGACGTGGGACCAGGAGCGTGCGGCGGCGGTCTCGGCGGCGTCGATAAGCACTGCGTGCAGCCCGGTTTCAATCTCCGTTTCCACCTCGCGCAGCGGGGCGGGCTGGCCCGTGAAGAAGCTGCCCACCTTGTCTACGGCCTGGGAGAACCAGCGCTCGACGCCGCGGAAGACATCCGAGGTGCCCACGACGTCTTGCCAGCGGTCCATGACCTCGGTGCGCAAGAGCTTGCCGTCGCTGGTCGCCTCGATGACGTGCTGGCTGGCGGCGCGGTACTGCTCTGAAATCGCCGCGTCCAGCTGGTTCGCAAACGCCTCCTGTTGCTCGCGGGCAGCAGTGAGCTTGTCGACGCGCCCGAGCGCCCCCGCTAGCGCACCCGCGACCGTCTTGCCGGCCACGTCGCGGCGGGCCGCGGTGTCGTTGGCCAGGGTGGACAGGTAGTCGCGCAGCGGGGCTACCACCTCGTTGGGCAGGAACTCGTCCGTGCCGGTGACGAAGGGGACGGTGAACACCGTCGCGCCCGTCAGCCCGGCCTGGTCCATCATGCGGCGCAGGTCCGCGGGGACGGTCTCGGCGGAGGACTCGTCGAGGCGGTTGAGCACCACGACCACCTCGATGCCGCGGCCGGCGGCGTCGTTGAGGAAGTTCCACACCAGCTGGTCCGCGTAGCGCGCGGGCGTGGTGACGAAGATCCACAGGTCCGCGGCCGCCAAGAGCTGGGAGGCCAGGGCCCTGTTGTGGTCGTCGATGGAGTCGAAATCGGGGGCGTCGACAAGCGCGAGGCCCTCGGGGATCTGTTCGGTGCGCACGATGCGCAGCGTGGTGGACTGCTCGTCGCCGGCGCCGTGGGAGCGGGCGAGGCCGGGCAGGACCTCCGGGGAGTTGAACCAGTCCGCGTTGGCGGGGTTGGCCACCAGGATCGGCTGGCGTGTGGTCGGGCGGATCACGCCCGGGTTGGATACGTGCTCCTGCAGGACCCCGTTGACCAGCGTGGACTTGCCGGATCCGGTAGAGCCGCCGATGACGGCCAGCAGCGGCGCGTCGAGGTTGCTCAGGCGGGGCAGGATGTAATCGTCGAACTGGTTGACCACGGCGCGGGCGTCGGCGGCTGCGGCGCTGTCGGTGGGGACGTCGGTGTCGGCGACCGCATCGCGGAGGTCACGGACGGCGCCGAGCAGAGCGGCGGCATCCGTCCCGTCGGCGGGAGCGGGGGAGTGGGGTGTATTCACGCCCACCATCTTGGCACAACCTTGGCGTGACGCCGGGTGCGCTGCCGGTGCTTTTGGGCTACTGCAGGTCGAAGTCGGTGACGCGCGCGACGTCGCGGGGGTCCTGCTTGAAGGCGATGCCGAGACGGTTGTAGCTGTTCACGCTCACAATTCCCACGATGAGCGCGCGGGTGACTTCCTCTCCGAGGGCGTCCAGCGCGCGGTTCCACAGGTCGTCCGGGAGGGAATCGGGGGCGTCATCGAGCTCGGTGATCGTATCGGCGAGCTCGAGGATGAGCGCCTCGGTCTCGCTGAACTCGCTGGCGTGGCGGGTCCACTGCTCGACCTTGAGGATGTAGTCCTCGCTCCAACCGTGCTCGCGGGCATTGCGACGGTGGATGGCCGTGCAGACCGTGCAGCCGTTGATGGCGGTGGCGCGGACGGCGGCGAGGTGCCCGAAATCGGGGTCGAGTTTCTCCCGCATGTACTGCATGGGCGGGTAGAACATGTCGATGATCTCTTGGGGGACTTCGCGCGCGGTCATGCTGGGGATCATACCGAAGCGAGGGTGCCGGCGTACAGGTTAAAGTGACGGTCCCTGACAAAGCCTGCGAGCGCCATGTTGGTCTCGCGCGCCAGCTCCACTGCCAGCGACGACGCGGCGGAAACCGCCACCAGCGCGGGGAATCCCGCCATGGCCGCCTTTTGGACGAGCTCGAACGAGGCGCGCGAGCTCATCACCAGCACCATGTCGTCCGCGGGGAGGCGGCCCTCCAGCAGCAGGTGGCCGATGACCTTGTCCGCGGCGTTGTGGCGGCCGATGTCCTCGCGCACGACGATCGGGTTGCCCGCAAGGTCGAACGCACCCGCGGCGTGGATCCCGCCTGTCTTTCTGAACTGCTTCTGCTCCGCGCGCAGCGCGTCGGGCAGCGTCACCACGAGCTCTGGGTCTAGCTCGATCGGGGTGATGGGCATGTGGACTTTGTGCAGCAGCTCGCTAATAGACTGCGTGCCGCAGACACCGCACGCGCTGGTAGTTGGGGTGAGACGGATGAACTCCGGCGTGACCGGCTTTGCCGTCTCGGCGAGCTCCAAGTCAAGCAGGTTATAGGTGTTCTCGCCGCCAGATCCGACGGCGCCTGCACAGTAGCGGGCCGTGCGCACATCCTGCGGCGCGGTAATCAGGCCTTCCGCGTAGCACCAGCCGTGCGCGAGCTCCACGTCGTGGCCCGGGGTGCGCATTGTGGTGGTGAGCGTCTCCCCGCCGGCGCGGATCTCCAACGGCTCCTCGGTGGTGACGGTATCCGCGCGGGTGTCTGTGAACACCCGCCCCGCCTGCTCGCCGTCGCCGAGGGTGACCTTGGTGACGGCGAAGCGCTGGTTAATCCTGCTCATCGCCCGCGTGGCTCCCGTCGTTGTTGTCGCTGTTGTCGGTGGTGCCGTAGCGCTCGAGCAGCTGCGTGGTCGCCTCAATGAGTTTGCGGGTCGCCGACTCCGTCGCGTCCGGCGTGGCGTCCGGGCCCAGCTGTTGCCCCGCCGCGAGCCCGACAAGAAACGCCGTGGTGGGCGCCGCCGGGCGCGACGGCCCGTTGTGGGCCACAGCGGCGGTGAGGTCCAGCACGTCGCCCACTAGCGAGCGCACCGCCTCGGGCGCGACGCCGAGTTCTTTCGCCACGGCGGCGAGCCATTCGTGGGTGGTGTGCAGTGCATCGTCCTTCGCCATGAGTTCTCCTTTCGGTGTTGGGCCAGGATAGCGCGTTGCGTCAAATGCGGAGCGCGGTCTGGCCATTCGCGGATCCCCAATCGGGTAGCGGAATCAAACGAAGTGTAGTAAAGATAACCGTACTAAACAAAATACACGAAAGGCAATGGCAATGCAAGATAACACCAAGGTAAAAGAGCGTGTGCAAAAGCTGCTCAACCAGGCTAAAGATCGCGAGGGGACACCCGAAGGGGACTCGTTTTACGCGAAGGCCTTTGACCTGATGGCTGCGTACGGATTCTCCGAGCGCGACCTGTCGCAGCCGGAAGCGGAAAAGGCCGCGACTTACCGAATCTTTAAGATCGCCGGAACATACACCGATATGCAGGCAAAGCTCCTGCTCTGTATCGCGCAGGCGCTGCACTGCGCCGGCTTTTACCAGCGCGTGTACAATTCCACGCGCGTCAACCAGGTCACGGTGTTTGGGCTGGAGAGTCATCTCGAGCGCGTGAGTCTGCTGTACTCCATGCTCCGCGTGGTCATGCTGGACGGCGCCGGCCAGCTCAGGGCCACGAGTCTTGCGGAATCCATCGTGGTCACCCGCCGCTCGTACATGACGGGCTACGCCATCCGTATCGGCCAACGCCTCGCCGAGGCAGAGCATCGCGTCACCGAGTCATCGAGCGAGTATGCGCTCGTGCTTATCGACGATGCCGAGCAGGCCCGCAACGCCCAGGCGGAATTCGCCGCCGCACACGGCCTGTACATCCACGCCGACTCATCGAACCGTTCCTTCGACCCCGCTGCGTACGTCCAGGGGCAGCAAGCGGGCGATGCCTCCGACATTGGGCAGACGCGCGTCGCTCCGCGGCCCGCGTTGCCGTTCTGAAGAGAAGGTTGGGTGGCGGGCGAGTGGGCGTCGAAAAGCGATTTGCCCTGGAAGGAGCGCAAGGTATAGGGTTATCGGTCGGACTTGTGTGACGAGCACAAGCCGAAAGACCAACTGTACATCCAACTTTGTTGCAGGCCCCCCGCCAGAATGCGGACCGCGTGCAAGGGAGGCGGCGAGCGCCCCACGTTACTGAGCGTGGGGAGCGTGAAGTAGCCCCCGACAGACCACACGGCAAACGCGACCTTTCAGGGTCAGGTGGGCTTAGGGAACCGCAACGAGAAAGGAACCGGTCACTCACTATGACCATGACTGATCCGATTGCGGACATGCTGTCCCGCGTGCGCAACGCAAACAATGCGCAGCACGACAGCGTGTCCATGCCGTCCTCGAAGCTCAAGGCGAACATCGCCGAGATTCTGAAGCAGGAAGGCTACATCGCTGACTACAAGGTTGAGGACACCAAGGTGGGCAAGGAACTCACCCTGGACCTCAAGTACGGCCCGACCCGCGAGGCTTCCATCGCTGGTCTGCGCCGCGTTTCCAAGCCGGGTCTGCGCGTGTACGCAAAGTCCACCGACCTGCCGCAGGTCCTCGGAGGCCTGGGCGTGGCCATCATCTCCACGTCCCACGGTCTCCTGACCGACCGTCAGGCCCAAGAGAAGGGTGTAGGCGGGGAAGTCCTCGCTTACGTCTGGTAAAGGGAGGTTGAAAAGACTATGTCGCGTGTAGGTAACGCACCCATCGCAATCCCGAACAACGTTGAAACCAAGGTCGACGGTCAGACCGTCGAGGTCAAGGGCCCGAAGGGCACCATGACCGTCGAGGTTCCGGCCCCGATCACCGTTGCGGTTGAGGAGAACCAGATTGTGGTGTCCCGCCCGGACGACCACCGCAAGAACCGCTCGCTGCACGGCCTGTCGCGTTCGCTGATCAACAACCTTGTGATCGGCGTGACCGAGGGCTACAAGATCAACATGGAGATCTTCGGCGTCGGCTACCGCGTGCAGCAGAAGGGCAAGGACCTCGAGTTCTCCCTCGGCTACTCGCACCCGATCCTGATTGAGGCGCCCGAAGGCATCACCTTTGCTGTCGACGGCAACACCAAGCTCTCGATCGAAGGTACCGACAAGCAGCAGGTTGGCCAGATTGCGGCGAACATCCGCCGTCTGCGTAAGGATGACCCGTACAAGGGTAAGGGCATCCGCTACGCGGGCGAGCAGGTACGTCGCAAGGTCGGAAAGACGGGTAAGTAATCATGAGCAATACTGCAGAGAACACCAAGCGCACCCCGATTGGCAAGGACATCTCGTCCCGCCGTCGCGAGGCTCGCGCACGTCGCCACAACCGCATCCGCAAGACCCTGCGTGGCACCCCGGAGACCCCGCGTCTCGTCGTGCACCGCTCGTCCCGCCACATCCACGTGCAGGTCATCGACGATCTGGCTGGCCACACTCTCGTGGCCGCTTCCTCCATGGAGCCGGACGTCCGCAACCTGGACGGGGACAAGAAGGACAAGGCAGCCAAGGTCGGCGCACTCGTCGCAGAGCGCGCCAAGGCAGCTGGCATCGAAGAGATCGTCTTCGACCGCGGCGGCTACAAGTACCACGGCCGCGTTGCGGCTCTTGCTGAAGCAGCTCGTGAAGGTGGTCTGAAGTTCTAATGATCACCGCAACCATCACCATCAACGGAAGGATCGCGTAATGGCCGAACGTGAACGGCGTGACGGCGGACGCTCCGCCGACAACCAGAACAACAAAGGCAACAAGAACGAGCGCGGTGGCCGCGGCCGCCGCAACCAGAACGACGAGCGCGACAAGTACATCGAGCGCGTCATCACCATTAACCGCGTCGCAAAGACCGTTAAGGGTGGCCGCAACATGTCCTTCACCGCACTCGTTGTGGTCGGCGACGGCCAGGGCATGGTCGGCGTCGGCTACGGCAAGGCGAAGGAAGTTCCCGCCGCAATCCAGAAGGGTGCCGAGGAAGCTCGCAAGAACTTCTTCCGCGTCCCGATGATCGGCGGCACCATCCCGCACCCGGTCCAGGGTGAGGAAGCTGCGGGCGTCGTTATGCTTCGCCCGGCTGCTCCCGGTACCGGTGTCATCGCCGGCGGCGCTGTCCGCCCGGTGCTCGAGTGCGCAGGCGTCCAGGACATCCTGGCCAAGTCCCTCGGTTCCGACAACGCCCTGAACGTCGTTCAGGCAACCGTTGCCGGACTGAAGGAACTGGTGCGCCCCGAAGAGGTCGCCGCGAAGCGTGGCAAGGACGTCGAGGACGTTGCCCCGGCCCGTATGCTGCGCGCACGCGCAGGACAGGAGGCGTAAGCACAATGGCACTGAAGATCACACTGCACCACGGTAAGGTCGGCGAGAAGCCGCAGACCATCCAGAACCTCGAGGCTCTGGGCCTGCGCAAGATCGGCCAGTCCGTGATCAAGAAGGACAACGCCGCTACCCGCGGCCAGGTGCTCAAGGTCCGTCACCTTGTCACCGTTGAAGAAGTTGCAGGGGAGTAGAGACAACATGGCTGACATCATCAAGCTTCATGATCTGCGCCCGGCAAAGGGTGCAAACAAGGCGAAGCGCCGCGTTGGCCGCGGTGAAGCTGGAAAGGGCGGCAAGACCGCCGGCCGCGGTACCAAGGGTACGAAGGCTCGCTACCAGGTTTCCGCAGCGTTTGAGGGTGGCCAGATGCCGCTGCACATGCGTCTGCCGAAGCTGAAGGGCTTCAAGAACCCGAACCGCGTTGAGTTCCAGGTAGTGAACGTCAACGATCTGGCCAAGGCCTTCCCGAACGGCGGCGCCGTGTCCATCGAGGACATCGTCGCAGCCGGCCTGGTTCGCAAGAACCAGCCCGTGAAGGTTCTGGGCAACGGTGACATCGACGTCAAGCTCGACGTCACCGCCAACAAGTTCTCCAAGTCCGCAGCGGAGAAGATCCAGGCTGCCGGCGGCTCCGTCACTGAGGCGTAAGCGCCTTTTCCGAGCCGAGAACGCTCGAGCCCGCCACCCCTTGTTTTAAGGGGTGGCGGGCTTTTTGCGTTGAAGGTTAGAGGTTTAGCGGCAGCTCAAACACAAGGTCCTCGCACATGATGCGTGCGTTTGCGTTGCCGTCCCACACTGGGCTGAGGCCAACCTCTTTGAGCGCTTCGACTACTAGGGCGGCAACTTCGGCATCCGTTTCCAGGCTTGGGTTTTCATAATCCCCGAAGCCGAAGTAGAGGAGCCCGATGTGGATGACGCTGTCCACATCCTGCTGGGTGCAGTAGGCATAGCCCCGGTGGCCGGCCTTTTCGGCGTGCGTGCCGCCGTCCTCGACCGCTTCGTCCTTGGTGTAGCCTTCGTCGAAGGAGAACGAGATGTTGCGCTTTGCTAGCGCCTCGTGCAGAGCTTGGATGCGCTTGGCGTCCTCGGAGGCCTCCGGCACGAGGCGGGCGTATTCTGCGCTGACTTCCTCTACCAGGGGTGTTGGGTCGGAGTCCATGTTGTCCTCCAACCACGCGGTGATTTCATCGCGGTGCCATCCGTGGCAGAGCAGGAGAGAAATCTGGCTGGTGGTTTCGTCTGCCTCGTAGACGCCGTCGGCGGGTGGGAATTTGCTTTTGGTCATGGCGTGGGGGCTCATGCCCCTGCAGTGTAGCGAAAAGAGGGTACGGTGGCCACGGGTTGGGCGCGTTCAAGTCAGAGCAGGTCGCTGGGCACGGCTAAACAGCGCAAGCAGGAGCTCGATTATCGGTCCCCGATCGGGGTTTCACGAAGTGCTGGTTGCGCTGTTTAGGCCCCGGGTGGGTGAGAACGAGCTCCAGGTTGCGCTGTTTAGGCTCCGGGACAGGCGGGGACGAGTTCCTGTTGGCGCTGTCTGCGCTCGAGGCGGCGTTGCCAGCTAGACGACGAGAACACGATGACAAACACGCAGACATTCCCAGTCTTCTCGTCATGTAGCGCGGAAGGCACAGGCCGCATCACCGGAGAGCCAGTTACGCCCTCGCGCGGTGCGCGAGACGGTTTCCAATGGACTGGATCGCCTGGACCACGACGATCAGGATGATCACGGTGGTGAGCATGGCGACGGAGTCGAACTGCTGGTAGCCGTACGAGATGGCGAGGTCGCCAACGCCACCGCCGCCGATGGTGCCGGCCATGGCGGTCGCGGAGATGAGACCGACGGTCGCCGTCGTTACCGCGAGGATGATCGAGGACTTTGCCTCCGGCAGCAGGAAGTGCCGGATGGTTTGGCCCATCGTGGCGCCCATGGAGTCGGCCGCCTCGGTGATGCCGGGGTTGACCTCCAGGAGCGACTGCTCGATGAGTCGCGCGATGAATGGCGCGATGTACAGGGTCAACGGCACGAGCGCCGCCGTGGTGCCGATCGCGGTGCCGGCAATCACGCGGGTGAAGGGCGAGATCGCCACCAGCAGGATGATGAACGGCAGCGAGCGAACCACGTTGACCAGGACGTTGAGGACGCCGTAGGCAATCGGGTTCGGCTTCAGCCCGCCCGGGCGCGTGATTACCAGGGCGAGCGCCAGTGGGATGCCGATGAGGGCGCCGACGAAGAGCGAGATGCCGACCATGTAGACGGTCTCGCCAAACGAGTCGATGTACATGGATGGGGTCACGCGCGACCCTGTCGTGTCGCGCCACCAGGAGTTCAGCTGATCCATGGTTATGCGTCCTTTCCGCTACGAATGCGATTGACGGAAACTCCCTCGAGCCCTTCCAGCCACGCCACGGCGTCGGCTACGTCCTGCGTGGCACCGCCGCGAAGGCCGAGCACGGTCGCGCCGACGGTCGTGCCGGCGAGGTCGGCGTCCGAGGAGGACAGCAGCTGCGCGTCCAGGCCGAAGCGGTTGATCAGCTCGGTGAACACGCCGGAGGCGGCGCGCCCGGAGTGAATGAGCTGGACCACTTGGTCGAAGGCGCTGGCGTCGATAGTGGCCCGAACGCTCTCGGAGATTTCCCGGGGGATCACGGTCTCGACGAAGCGCTGCGTCAATGCCGCCTGCGGGTCGGCGAAGACCTCCGCGACGGGGCCGGACTCGACCAGCTTGCCGGAATCCAAGACCGCAACGGAGTCCGCGAGCCGGGCGACAACATCCATTTGGTGCGTGATGAGCAGGATGGTCACGCCGAGTTCGGCGTTGATGGCGCGCAGGAGGTCGAGGATCTGGGTGGTGGTCAGCGGGTCGAGGGCGGACGTGGGTTCGTCGCAAAGCAAAATGCTCGGATTGGTCACCAGCGCACGGGCGATGCCGACGCGCTGGCGCTGCCCGCCCGAAAGCTGGCGCGGCTTGTGGTCGGCGCGGTCGGTCAGGCCGACGAGCTCGAGGACCTCGTTGACGCGGCGAGTGATCTCCGCCTTCGGCGTCTTGGACAGCAGCAGGGGAGTGGCGACGTTTTGCGCGACGGTCTTGGTTTCCAGCAGGTTGTAGTTCTGGAAGACCATCGAGACCTCGCGGCGCAGCTCGCGCAGCTCCTTCGGGCTCAGCTCGGACGGCTGGCGGCCGAGCACCGTGACGGTGCCGGAGGTGGGCGACTCAAGGCCGTTGACCGTGCGGATCAGCGTGGATTTGCCCGCACCAGACGTGCCGACGACACCGAAGATCCCGCCCGTGGGGACGGCGAACGTGATGTCGTCGAGCGCGGCGAACGCGCCTCCGGAGGTATCAAAGACCTTGGAGACGTGGTCGAAGGCGACGGCGGGGCCGGTCACTGCAGCGACTCCGGGAGGAACCAGTAGTTGTTCTCGTTGTGCTCGTTCAAGTAGTCCTTGAACTCGTCGGAACGGTAGGCGTCAGCCACGGCCTTCGCCCACGGCTTGTCGGCCTTGTCCTCGGTGGTCACGGCCACGAGGATCAGCTCCGGACGCAGGTTCTCCTGGAAGAGCTGCAGGTTCGGGTCCAGGCCCGCGGAGTAGGACATGGAGCCCGGGATCACGGCCCAGTCCAGGTCGGGCAGGGAGCGCGACAGGTTTGCCGAGTCCATCGGCTGGATGTCCAGGTTGTGCGGGTTCTCAGCGATGTCGGCCTCGGAGACGAGCGTCTCGTCGGCGTCGTCGCGGAGGGTGATCCAGCCGGCGTCGACAAGCACGTGCAGGGCGCGCGACTTGTTCGAGCCGTCCATCGGGACGCCCACGGACTGGCCATCGGCGACCTCGTCGATGCTCTGGTGCTGCTCCGAGTACACGCCAGCGGGCACGGTCGGGACCTCGGTGATGGAGGTGAGATCCGCGCCCTTCTCGTTGTTAAACACGTTCATCCAGCCGGTGTGCTGGTCCACGTTGAGATCCGCGGAGCCCTCGGCCAGCGCCGTGTCGGCCTGGGTGAGGTCGGTGAACGACTGGTAGTCGACGTTGTAGCCCTCCTTCTCCAGGATCGGGCCAACGGCGTCCTCGAACAGCTCCGAGTACGGGCCGGGCGAGGTGGCCACGCGGATGGTCTCCAGGTCACCGTCGGCGGTGGTGTTGTCGCTCGACTCGCCCGAGCAAGCGGTCAGCCCCAGCGTGAGTGCGGCGGCTGTGGTCAGTGCTGCGAATTTCTTCAGCATGACAGTCCTTTCGATCAGGATTAATCTCGACAAATCAGTACCTTAAACCTATCGGTCCAGAAATTCAAGACAGAGTTGTCTATCGGCGGGGCTCGATGCCTATCGACGCCACGCCTCGGCCCCGCAGCCGAATGGGGCGAGCTGTGCCTGGGCTGGAAAGGTGCCAGAAAGGTGCGAATCTCCTTGTGGTGACATTGGAGCAACCCGCTAAGCCTCATGCGAGTCGAGTGTTCGCAAGATGGGCTGCTAGGGTAGTGGGGTCAAATATGTACGGGTGAGCTTTAGTATGCCTTTTGGCAGGTAGGGCGGCTCGTAGTTCATACTGTTCGCAATCTCCTGCTTATTTTTGCAGTGGGAGCCAGGAGGCTTTGTGTCCGCTATTCTTCAGGCGTTTAAAGATCAGGATCTACGCCGCAAGATCCTGATCACGCTCGCCCTTATGATCCTGTACCGCGTCGGTGCCCAGATCCCCACGCCAGGCGTGGATTACGGCCTGATCCACTCTCGCCTGGAGGAGATCTCCCAGGGCGATCAGGCGACGATGTTCTCCATCATCGGGCTCTTCTCCGGCGGCGCGCTCCTGCAGCTGTCCATCTTTGCCATCGGCATCATGCCGTACATTACGGCGTCCATCATCGTGCAGCTGCTCACCGTGGTGATCCCGAAGTTTGAGGAGCTGAAGAAGGAGGGGCAGTCCGGTCAGGCAAAGATGACGCAGTACACGCGCTACCTCACCGTGGCGTTGGCGCTCCTCCAGTCCGCCGGCATCGTCGCGCTGGCTGACCGCGAGCAGCTGCTTGGCCAGGGTATGCCCGTGCTGGTTGAGGACCGCAACGTGTGGACCCTCATCATGATGATCATTGTCATGACGTCGGGCGCCATCATCATCATGTGGCTCGGCGAGATCATCACGGAGAAGGGTGTGGGCAACGGTATGTCCCTGCTCATCTTCGCCGGCATTGCCACCAAGCTCCCGTCCGAGGGTGCGATCATCTTCCAGAACTCCGGCGGAGTTGCGCTCGCGGTGGTTATCGCGGCCATCATCGTGCTCGTCGTGGGCATCATCTTCATCGAGCAGGGCCAGCGCCGCATCCCGGTGCAGTACGCCAAGCGCGTCGTTGGCCGCCGTCAGTACGGCCGCACCGCGACCTACCTGCCGCTGAAGGTAAACCAGGCCGGCGTGATCCCGGTCATCTTCGCCTCCTCGCTGATGTACGTGCCGGTGCTGATTACCCAGATCGTGAACATGAACAAGCCGACCCCGCCGGACAACTGGTGGATGAACCACGTCATGGCGTGGCTGCAGAACCCGGGCTCCTGGCAGTACATCGTGGCTTACTTCATCATGATCATCTTCTTCGCGTACTTCTACGTCTCGGTGCAGTACGACCCGGTCGACCAGGCTGAGAACATGAAGAAGTACGGTGGATTCATTCCGGATATTCGTCCGGGCCGCCCGACCGCGGAGTACCTCGGTTATGTGATGAACCGTCTGCTGGTGGTCGGCTCGCTGTACCTCGCTGTGATTGCGATCCTGCCGAACCTGGCGCTCGACGCCGGCCTGGCTGGCTCCGGCCGCATGGGTATGAGCGCGTTCGGCGGCACGGCTATCCTGATTATGGTGTCCGTGGCCCTGACCACGGTCAAGCAAATTGAATCCCAACTCCTGCAATCCAACTACGAAGGACTTCTGCGATAATGCGTCTCGTACTTCTTGGCCCTCCCGGTGCCGGCAAGGGCACCCAGGCGGCGATCCTCTCCGAAAAGCTGGGGATCCCGCACATTTCCACCGGTGACCTGTTCCGCGCCAACATCGGCGAGGGTACCCCGCTCGGCGTTGAGGCGAAGAGCTACATCGACGCCGGCAAGCTCGTGCCTACCGACGTCACCGCGCGCATGGTCGAGTCCCGCCTCCAAGAGGACGACGCCAAGAATGGCTTCCTCTTGGACGGCTTCCCGCGCACCGTCGAGCAGGCGGAGATCCTCACCGAGCTGCTGGAGAAGGCCGACACGAAGCTGGACGGCGTGCTCAACTTCGTCGTCGACGAGGATGTTGTCGTCGAGCGCATGCTCGCCCGCGGCCGCGCCGACGATAACGAGGAGACGATCCGCACCCGTCTCTCCGTCTACCGCGACGAGACTGCGCCGCTGATCGACCACTACGGCGACCAGATCATTTCTATCGACGCCGTCGGCGACGTTGATGAGATCAACGCCCGCGCGATGGAGCAGCTGCAAAACCTCAAGTAAGGGCGGACGACGAAGAGGGCCGGTGTGCGTGGCGCACCGGCCCTCTTTCTGTGCACAGCACCTACTGCCCCAAGAACTCGAAGAAAGGCCCGACCGATGGGTTTCAGAAGACGCAAGATTCCCGCCAAGACACCAGCGGAACTCGACGCCATGGAGGCCGCCGGCCGGATCGTCGGCGAAGCGCTGACGGAGGTCCGCGCCGCCGCCCGGCCAGGAATGAGCACCCTCGACCTGGACCGGATCGCGGAGTCCGTGATCCGCGACCACGGCGCGACACCCACGTTCCTGGGCTACCAGGGTTTCCCGGGCTCCATCTGCGCCTCGGTGAACGCCGTGGTGGTGCACGGCATCCCGAGCGAGAACGTCGTGCTTGCAGAGGGCGACCTCGTCTCCATCGACTGCGGTGCCACGCTCAACGGATGGGTCGGCGACTCTGCGCTGAGCTTTGGCATTGGTGAGTTGGCACCGGAGGTAGACGCGCTGAACAAGGCCACCGAGTGGGTCCTGGAGCAGGGCATGAAGGCGATGCGTCCGGGCAATCGCCTCACCGACGTATCGTCCGCGCTCGAGCAGGCGACCTGCACCGCCGAGGACCGCTTCGGAGTAGTGGTGGGCATCCTTGACGGCTACGGAGGCCACGGCATCGGCCGCACCATGCACGAGGAACCCTTCCTGGCCAATGAGGGGCGCCCCCACCACGGGCCGGTCATCCAGGAGGGATCCGTCCTGGCGATCGAACCGATGCTCATTCTCGGCGGAGAGTATGACTCCTATGTGCTTGGCGACGGCTGGACGGTCGTCAGCGCCGACGGGTCACCTGCGGCGCACTGGGAGCACACCGTCGCCGCGACCTCCGACGGGCCGCGGGTGCTTACCCCGCGCAAATAACACACCGTTTATGCGTGCCTGACTATCAAAACTTGGCGGAAGTAGTTAAACTGCTGTCTATGTCTTACCAACCCCGCCACGCAAAGCCGTCGGCAACCAAGCGCCGTGCGGCTGCCGTTGCCGCCGCTGCAGGCGTCATTGCTTCCCTGGCCGCCAACCCGATCGCAGCCAACGCGGCCCCGGCCGCACCGGCTCCGCAGCCCGCGCCGAATGCGGGTTCTTCCTTCGCCTCGCTGTCTTCCGAAGCCGGCCTGGACGGCTTCCTGAAGAGCGCGAACATCCAGCTGCAGAACCTGGGCACAAGTGCCGATCAGGCAGTGCGGGACGCAGCTTGGAACCTGCGCACCACCCTGCGCACCCAGGCAGACAGCCTGGCCGCACTGAACCCGGACCTGCCCGCGCAGGCAAAGGAGTCCATCGACCAGATGGTTGAGGCGCTGTTCCCGGGCCTGATCGAGGAGCGCACCCCGAAGCCGAAGCCGGCTCCGGCACCTGCCCCCGCCCCGGCCCCGGCCCCGGCTCCGGCACCCGCCCCGGCTGAGCAGCCCGCACCGGCACCGGCCCCGGCCTTTGACTACGGCTCCTGCCCGAAGGACGCGAAGGCGTGCGTGGACGTTGACGGCCGCCGCTCCTGGCTGCAGAACAACGGGGAGATGTACTACACGGCCGACCTGGTCGGACCCGGCCGCCCGGGTCAGGAGACCCCGCGCGGTACCTTCTACGTCAACCGCAAGGTGAAGGACGAGATCTCGTACGAGTTCAACAACGCGCCGATGCCGTACGCCACCTACTTCACCAACAACGGCATCGCCTTCCATCAGGGCGATCCGTCGATCCTTTCCGCTGGCTGCGTCCGCATGTACCGCGCTGACGCGCAGCGTTACTTCAACGATCTGCAGATCGGCGACAAGGTTTACGTCTACTAGGACAACGTAGCGTCGATAAGCGCTGCACCCCGCTCTCCACTTCATGGAGGCGGGGTTTGTGTTTGTGCAGGTAGTTGGCTAACATAGTCGTTTGGTGTGCAGGCATTCCGTCTGCGCGCTCTGTAGCACACGTGAAATACGACTAGTACCTGCGGAAACGCGGGGCTGTAGGAAGTGGATTGAATGGCAAAAGAAGGCGCAATTGAGGTTGAGGGCCGCGTAATCGAGCCCTTGAAGAACGCAACGTTCCGTGTCGAGCTCGACAACGGGCACCAAGTCCTTGCCCACATCAGTGGCAAGATGCGCCAGCACTACATCCGCATCCTTCCTGAGGACCGCGTCGTCGTGGAGCTTTCCCCGTACGACCTGGACAAGGGTCGTATCACCTACCGCTACAAGTAACTACGTAAGCCTCCTTGCCCAGACGCGCGGGTTTGCCCGCGGCGTCGACTACCTCCGGCCACGGTGGCTGGAGCCGCGCGAGTCTCAACCCATCCTCCGGCTCGGTCCGGACAAAGCGTTGTTTGGCGTGGGCGGGTAGGGAGAAAACCACCGTAACAACCCGAAAGGAACGTAGCCACATGGCACGTCTCGCTGGTGTTGATCTCCCGCGCAACAAGCGCATGGAGATCGCGCTCACCTACATTTACGGCATCGGGGCTACCCGTGCCAAGGAACTGCTCGAGAAGACCGGCATTTCTCCTGACCTGCGCACGGACAACCTGAGCGACGATCAGCTCGCAGCCCTGCGCGACGCAATCGAGTCCTCCTACACCGTCGAGGGCGACCTGCGTCGTGAGGTGCAGGCTGACATCCGCCGCAAGATTGAAATCGGCTCCTACCAGGGTCTGCGCCATCGTCGTGGCCTGCCCGTCCGCGGCCAGCGCACCAAGACCAACGCGCGTACCCGCAAGGGCCCGAAGAAGACTATCGCAGGAAAGAAGAAGTAACATATGCCTCCGAAGACTCGTTCCGGCGCGCGCCGCGGTCGTCGCGTCGTAAAGAAGAATGTGGCCGCTGGCCACGCGTACATCAAGTCCACCTTCAACAACACCATCGTGTCCATCACGGACCCGAACGGTGCTGTCATCTCCTGGGCCTCCTCCGGCCACGTCGGGTTCAAGGGCTCCCGTAAGTCCACCCCGTTCGCCGCGCAGATGGCTGCTGAGAACGCCGCCCGCAAGGCGATGGATCACGGCATGAAGAAGGTTGACGTCTTTGTCAAGGGTCCCGGCTCCGGCCGCGAGACCGCTATCCGTTCGCTCCAGGCCGCCGGCCTGGAGGTGTCCTCGATCTCGGACGTGACGCCGCAGCCGTTCAACGGCTGCCGTCCGCCGAAGCGTCGTCGCGTTTAAGGCAGAAAGGAAAAGAGGTAAAACACCATGGCTCGTTATACCGGCCCTGCTACCCGTAAGTCCCGTCGCCTCCGCGTCGACCTCGTCGGCGGTGACATGTCCTTCGAGCGTCGCCCGTACCCCCCGGGGCAGGCTGGCCGCGCTCGCATCAAGGAATCTGAGTACCTGCTCCAGCTGCAGGAGAAGCAGAAGGCTCGCTTCACCTACGGCGTGATGGAGAAGCAGTTCCGTCGCTACTACGAGGAGGCCAACCGCCTCCCGGGTAAGACCGGCGATAACCTGCTGATCCTCCTGGAGTCCCGTCTGGACAACGTCGTCTACCGCGCAGGTCTGGCTCGCACCCGCCGCCAGGCCCGTCAGCTGGTTTCCCACGGTCACTTCACCGTGAACGGCAAGCGCGTCGACGTCCCGTCCTACAAGGTCACCCAGTACGACATCATCGATGTCCGCGACAAGTCCCGCAACATGCTCTGGTTCGAGGACGCGCAGGATAACCTGCTCGACTCCGTCGTTCCGGCTTGGCTGCAGGTCGTTCCGGACACCCTGCGCATCCTCGTGCACCAGCTGCCCGAGCGCGCTCAGATTGAGGTGCCCCTGCAGGAGCAGCTCATCGTCGAGCTTTACTCGAAGTAACCCAGGTTGCTTCGCCCCGCGCTCGTTGCTTATCGACGCTTCCGTGCGCGGAATCTTCCAAACACATCCGTTCCTACCGGCTTCAAATAGCGGGAGCCGATAAAGGAGAAGTTCATGCTCATCTCTCACCGTCCGCAGTTGACCGAGGAGTACATCGACACCAACCGCTCGAAGTTCGTCATCGAGCCGCTCGAGCCTGGTTTCGGCTACACCCTCGGTAACTCCCTGCGCCGTACGCTGCTGTCGTCCATCCCGGGCGCGGCCGTGACCTCCATCAAGATCGATGGTGTGCTCCACGAGTTCACGACCATCGCTGGTGTGAAGGAGAACGTTTCCGAGATCATCCTCAACATCAAGGACCTGGTGCTGTCCTCCGACTCCGACGAGCCGGTTGTCATGTACCTGTCCGTCGAGGGCCCGGGCAACGTCACTGCGGGCGACATCGAGCCGCCGGCTGGCGTGGAGATCCACAACCCGGATCTGCACATCGCATCGCTGAGCGAGCAGGCTCGTCTGGAGATGGAGCTTGTTGTCGAGCGCGGCCGCGGCTACGTCCCGGCCATGCCCAACGCGGGCGGGGAGCCCGGCCGTATCCCGGTCGACCAGATCTACTCCCCGGTCACCCGCGTCGCCTACAAGGTTGAGGCGACCCGTGTTGAGCAGCGCACCGACTTTGACAAGCTGATCATCGACGTGGAGACCAAGAACTCCATGGCAGCGCGCGACGCCCTGGCTTCCGCAGGCTCCACCCTGGTGGAACTGTTCGGCCTGGCCCGCGAGCTGAACACGGCGTCCGAGGGCATTGAGATCGGCCCCTCCCCGCAGGAGACCGAGTTCATCGCCGCGTACAACACGCCGATCGAGGACCTGAACTTCACCGTGCGTTCCTACAACTGCCTGAAGCGCCAGGAGATCCACACCGTCGGTCAGCTCGCAGAGTGCACCGAGTCCGAGCTGCTGGACATCCGGAACTTCGGCCAGAAGTCCATCAACGAGGTCAAGATCAAGCTCGCTTCGCAGGGCCTGACCTTGAAGGATGCTCCGGAAGATTTCGACCCGACGCAGATCGAGGGCTACGACGCCGAGACCGGCGACTTCGTCGATCCCAGCGGGGATGAGACCGAGTAACACTCGCGTAAAGCCGAGTAACACGTAAGAGCACGCGCTCAACTAACGCACACGAGGAGTACGAAAATGCCTACCCCTAAGAAGGGTGCCCGTCTCGGAGGGTCCGCCAGCCACCAGAAGCACATTCTGTCCAACCTGGCTATCTCCCTCTTCCAGCACGGCGCAATCAAGACCACCGACGCGAAGGCACGCATGCTGCGTCCCTACGCCGAGAAGCTGATCACCAAGGCAAAGAAGGGCACCGTGGCAGACCGCCGCGCAGTCGCCGCTGAACTGCCGAACAAGGAGATCGTTGCTTACCTGTTCAACCAGCTCGCGCCCCTGTTTGAGGGCCGCGAGGGCGGCTACACCCGCTCCATCAAGCTGGAGAACCGCGCGGGCGACAACGCCCCGATGACACAGATCTCGCTCGTCCTCGAGCAGACCGCGTCCACGGAGGCTGAGCGCACCGCACGCGCTGCCGCTTCCAAGCAGGCAGACGCCGAGGCAGCCGAGTCCGCTGAGGCTCCGGCAGCCGAAGAGGCTGAGTCCGAGGAGAAGTAGGACTAGCCACGGCTAGCTCCCGCGCCTCCGGGCCCGCGGCGGCCCCTCCCGATTCGTTCGGGAGGGGCCGTTTTGCGCGTTCCGGGCCCGTTTCGCGCGGTGTGTTCGCGGTGTGTTTCGGTAGATACCGATAGTAAGAACCCGATAAGGCCGTTCTGGGGCGTCTCTTCGGGGTCTTAGTATCGGTATCTGCGGTGATGGGCCGGCGACGGGGCCGGCGGCGGGCACGCCGCGCGGCCACGCCCGCGCTGTTTGCTAGCCTTATGCGAATGAACGACGCAGCGCAGCACGACCCAGACCTGATGCGGGTGCGGCTGGACATCGCGTACGACGGCACAGAGTTTCACGGTTGGGCTCGGCAAACGTCGGGCGTGCGCACCGTGCAGGCCACCATTGAGGACGCGTTGTCGCTGGTCCTGCGCACGCCGATCACGCTCACCGTCGCTGGCCGCACCGACGCCGGCGTCCACGCCACCGGCCAGGTCGCGCACGCCGACATCCCGCGTGCCTCGCTCGAGCAGCGCTCGCTCGGCGGCGACCCGACGCGCCTGGTGCGCCGCCTGGCCAAGCTCCTTCCGGAGGACGTGCGCGTCTTCGGGGTCCGCGAGGTCAACCCGCTTTTCGACGCCCGCTTCGCCGCCCTTTCACGCTCCTACACCTACAAGGTGACCACCAACCCGGCGGGTGCGGTGCCGACCCGGCGCGCCGACACCGCCGTGTGGCCGAAGCCGGTGGACCTCGCGCGCGTGCAGGAGGCGGCGTCGCAGCTGGTGGGGCTGCACGACTACGCGGCGTTTTGCAAGCCGAAGGAGCACGCGACGACGATTCGGCAGGTGCAGGAGTTTGGGTGGGCGGAGACGTCGGCAAGCGTGCTCGAGGCGCGCATCACCGCGGATGCCTTTTGCTGGAACATGGTGCGCGCGCTGGTGGCGGCGTGCTTGACGGTGGGGGAGGGGCGTCGTGAAGCGGAGTGGGTCACGAGGCTGCTCGGGGAGCGCGCGCGGAACCCGGAGGTCCCGCTGGCGCCGGCGCGCGGGCTGACGCTGACGCGGGTGGACTATCCGCACGAGAGTGCGTTTGCAGAAAGAATCGCGACGACGCGCGACCGGCGCACACTGTAGCGAACCCAAAGGCCTAGAATGCTAGCGAAGTATCAGAGCGAGGAGGAACGATGACACCAGTTGCAGCCGCGTGGTTTGCCGTCCCGTTCTTCTTGCTGCCCGGGTTTCTGTTCAACCTCATCGCGGGCGCGAAGGGGCCGCGGGCGCTGGCCGCGGCGCTGCCGGTGAGCTTTGGCATCTTCGGTATGAGCGCCTGGGTGTGGGGGCTGACGTCGGCGCCGCTGGACCTGTGGACGCTCGGCGTGAGCCTGGTCGTCGCGTTCGCTGCGGCAGCGGTGTGGCGGTACGCGTTTGCTCGCAAGGCGCGGCGCGGCGGTGCCGTGACGTGGCGGCGCGCGCTCTTCCCCGGGGACTGGCGGAAGGGCAGCCTGCTGGACCTGTACTGGCTGCTGCCCACCGCGGGCGTGGTGGTTGGCGCGTGGCTGCTCATTAGCGAGCGCCTCGACTGGCTCGTGCGCTCGCCGCACGGCGTGTACAACATCGTCCAGGGGTGGGACGTGCAGTGGCACGCCAACCTGGTGCGCTTCATCATGGATGAGGGGATTGCCTCGCCAACCAGGCTGGGCGAGCTGCAGAACGTGGAGACGCACGCGCAGCTGCTCTACCCGTCGGCGTTCCACACCGGCATCGCGATGTTTGGCAAGGTAGCCGGGCTGGACCCGATCCCTACGCTGAACATCGGCATGATTGCGCTGACGGGTCTGGCACTGCCGGCGACGGCGGCGTGCATGGCCTTTGCGTTCCTGCGCTCGCGCGGGCTGACCGCGCAGATTGCGGGCGGGCTCGCGGCGATCCTTGTGACCGTCGCCCCGCAGCTCATCTGGGTCGGCGACTACGTGGGCATGTGGCCGTACCTGTTTGCCATGTCGCTGACCGGCATGGTCATCTGGCAGTTCGTGCGGGTCCCAGCCGAGCGCATCACGGCGCTGCCCGCGCTGGTGGGGCTGCTCGGCGTGCTCACCGCCCACCCGGCGGCGGTGACCGTGGTGGTCATCGGCGTGGGCCTGTACTGGCTGACCTCCACGCTGGTCGCGCCCGAGCGCGGCCGAATCAGCGATACGTTGTGGCTGGCGGCCCCGGGCATCATCGGCGCGGTGCTGTACCTGCCGCAGGTGTTCGCCGGCTCGGCGCAGGCCGAGGAGGTGTCGGGCTGGAAGCCCGTGGAGAGCGAGGACCTGGACAGCGGGTGGGCGGCCGCGTTCACGATGGGCACCCGCCACGTGCACCAGCTGTTCCCGGGCTTCGACCCGACCGTGCTGCTGTGGCTGGCGGGGCTGGGCGCGGTGGCGTTGGTGGTGTGGCGCCGCCAGGTGTGGGCCCCGCTGTTCTACGCCATCTGGCTCGCCATCGCGGCGAACGCGCTCGCACCGGTGGGCGGCCCGCTTTCCGGGCTGCTCACGCTGGTGGGCAACCTGCACTACAACACGGCGCACCGCCTGATCTTCCCGGTGGCGCTGTCGGTGGCGGTCGGCGCGGCGATCGGGGTCGCGGTGATGATCCGCCTGTTCACGCTCGCGCCGGTGGCCGCACGGCTGGGCTCCCGGGGGTGGGAGAAGGGGAGCGGGGTGGCGTCGATAAGCATTGCCCTGGTGCTCGCCCTGATTGGCACGCCGATGGTGCAGGCCGGCGCTGTGGACGGCGAGCGGCGCGCGTTTGACGGCGGGCGCAATGATGACCGCATGGTTGATGACGATGACCTCGCCGCCTGGGATTGGCTGGCCACCCAGCCCGCGGCGTGGAACGGCACGATCATGGGCGATCCGGCCGACGGCCACTCGTGGGCCTACGCGTACAACGGGCTGCCCACGCTGTCGCGCCACTACCTGTGGCCGACCGGCGGGCTGGGCTCCAACATGGACATCACCTACTGGGCCGCCCGCGAGATCGGCGAGGGCCTGCGCGGCGACCCGACCGCGAAGAACATCGTGGACGAGGGCGCGGAGGCGCTGAACATCAAGTTCTACATGCTCAGCCCGGGCGCGTTCTGGCCGATCCAGCTGGAGCGCCTGCAAATGCAGCGCGGCTTCTGGACCTCGCGCGGCCTCACGCCCGTCTACCGCAAGGGCGATGTGGTGATCTTTGCCGTCAACGAGCAGTTCACCCGCGCTGAGCTCGAGGGCATGATTAACGACGCCCACGAGCACGGCTCCGACACGCTCTACCAGCTCGAGCCCGCGAACGGCGGGGCGGGTTACGCTGCGGGGGCAGCGCCTTTGCAGTAGCCTGAAGCGGTCCGGTTCGGGGGAGCCGGGTTCAGACCGCTGGAGGGGGATGCACACATGGCGCGTTTGCTGCCAACGACAAAGACGCAGGTGTCCGGGCACCGGTTCCTGCGGCGCAGGGTGGAGCACGGCCTGATTCTCGGCGACATCCGCATGATCCACGACCCGCTGTCCTCGCGCCGCCGCGCGATGATCTTCGGGCTAGTGGCGGTGCTGATGATCTCGGGCGTGATGGGGCTGTTTGCGTGGATGCGCCCGAACCCGGACCCGGGCGAGGCGGCGGTGATCCGCGCTGCGGACGGCAGCCTGTTTGCGCGCGTGGACGACACCGTGCACCCGGTGACCAATCTGACCTCGGCGCGTCTGATCGTGGGCGCGCCGGAGGAGCCGGTGCGCGCGGGCGACGAGCACCTGGCCGCGCTCGCCCGGGGCGTGCCGGTGGGGATCGGGGTCGCGCCGTCCGTGTTCGCCCCCGAGGACGCCGAGGACACGCACTGGTCGGCGTGCACCGCGCCCGGCGACGCCGTCGTGGTGCTCGCCGTGCCCGCGCAGGCGCCCCTGCTTGCCGAGGACACCGCGCTCCTCGCCGAAGCCGATGGCCGCGAATGGCTGGTCACCCGCGACGGCCGCACGCAGTTGCCGCCGCCGGCCACGCCGGAAGGCCGCGTGATCCGCCGCGGGCTCGGCATCGACGCCACCACCCCGCGCTGGCGCCCGCCAGCCCCGGTCCTCGGCGCGCTCCGCGAGCACCCGCCGTTCGCCCTACCCAACCCACTGCCGCGCGTGATCCGCACCGGCACCAGCGACTGGGCGGAAACCTCGCGCGGGGTGCAGGAAATCACCAGCGCCCAGGCGCAAATGCTTATCGACGCCGGCGCCATCCCCTCCGAACTCACACCCCAAGCAGTCGGCGACCGGCCCGACGCCGAGCCCCCGGTGGACATCCGCCTGCCAGCCAGACTCGTCCGCTTCCTCGACCCGGCGGGCGCGGTTGCCGGAGCAGATGCGGCTGATGGCTCTGATGCCGCTGATGGAGCGCTTGCGACCTGCGCGACCGAAGGTGGCGGGGCCGCTCACCTTCCTGCGAGCGAAGCGCTCGAGGGGAGTGTGTTGCTGTCCGGTGAGGGCCCCGCCACCCGCTTCGCGGGCCTTCCGAGTGGTGCGGTGGCCGTGGACACCGGGCACGGCTACCACGTGGTGGACCAAACCGGGGTTCGCTACGAGGCGCCCGACGCGGGAACGCTGGAGACCGTGGGCGCTGCGCGGACCGAGCAGGTGCCGTGGTCGATCGTGCAGCTGCTGCCGGCGGGCGAGCGGCTTACTCGCGAGGCCGCGCTGACAGCGACCTACTAGCAAGCAGCTTCTTACTCTGCGGTGGCAGAGGGGACTCGGCCTAAAACCAGCACCCCGGCCCGCGTCAGCTCGACCAGCTAGTTACGCTGCCGCCGCATCCCACGAAGCCCACGCAGCCGCGCCACCCCAACCAGCGCGATGAGCAGTAGGGAAGCGGCGAGGAGGACTTGGCCCAGCCGGCCGACGGACGGTGAGGTGTGTTCGGTGGCGGGGGTGAGGGTGAGCGGTGGGGCGTCGAGAAGCGATTGAGGCTCGAGCTGGGTCACGGCGACGTACGGGTCGAGTGCGCCGCCGCTGGGCTGGGATGCGGCGTAGAGGTGTGCGCGCAGCTCGGCGGGGCCCAGGTGCGGGTGGCGCTGCTTGAGCAGGGCCGCGGCACCGGTGACGGCGGGGGCGGCGAAGCTGGTGCCTGCGTAGGGGGCGGGGCCGTTGCTTCCCACGGTGCCGGTGGCAAAGCCGGTGCCATCGGAGGACAGCGCCAGCGGGACCGTGCCCGCCGCGGAGAGCGAGGGGCCAGGGACGCGGATGGAGTAGCCCGCCAGGTCGTGGGCGGTGTCGCGCGCGCTGACGGCGAGCACGGTGGGCGAGTGCGCGGGGTAGACGGCGAAGCCCTGCTTGCACTCGCCGGATTCGTTGCCGGCGGCGGCGACAACGAGCACACCTTCGGCTTCGGCGCGGGCGAGTGCGGCGTCGAGCGGGCCGGTGTCGATGCGCGCCGCGAGCTCCGGCGGTTGGCAAGATACGACAGAGGCGTTGATGATGTGGGCGCCTTCGTCGATGGCGTTGTGGATGGCGCTGGCTAGCGTAGCGAGCGATCCCGCGGTGGGGTCCTCGCCCTCCTGCGCGTGGTCGCGGTAGTGCGCGGAGGTCTGCCGGATGGAGATGAGCTCGGCGTCGGGCGCCACACCCAGCTCCGTTCCGGCGATGATGCCGGCGACGACGGTGCCGTGCGAGTCGCAGTCGCGAAGCGGGTCGGGGGCGTCGTGGTCTACAAAGTCGCGGCCCGGCCGCAGCTGGTCCAGCTGCGGGTGCGGGTGCACGCCGGTGTCGATGACGGCCACGCGCACCCCGCGTCCGGTGGCAAATGCGTGTGCTTTGGCCAGCGGATCGGTCGCATCGAGCCGCGCGCGTTCGTCCGCGGTGCGCGCGGGAGGCGGGGGTGCGTGGACGGGAACCGTGCAGTCATAATCCTGGGCGTGTGCCGGCGGGACACACGTCACCGGGGCGGCGACACAGAGCGCGACCCCCGCGGCCCAACTGATGCGGCGCATCGGTCACAGCCCCCGAATCATGGAAAACGCGCCGGTCAGGTGCACGGCCAGCGGGATCGCCGCGATGATGGCCGCGGTTTCGGCACGCTCGAACCACACGACGGTGGTCGGCTCGAGCTCGGGCACGCGCGGGATCCACAGGCTCGCCGTCGCTGCCACCAGTGCCAACAACACGGCGAGCGCGATGCACACCGGGTGCGGGTGGGCACTGCGTGCGACGGCGACGGCGCAGGCCAACACCGCCCCGAGCGCCGCGGCGGTGAGCGCGGTCCGCGGCACCGGGTAGTGATTGCGCCCCGCGTAGATGGCCAGCGCGCCCGCGGTGCACACCGCGAAGGCGAACGGCCAGGCCCCGCCGTCCCACACGGTCGCGAGTATCGACGGCACCAGGCAGGCCGCCACCGCGCAGGAGATCGCGGCAACGATGGTCACGGCACGGTCACTTCGCCTATCGACGTCCACCTGGTACCCGTCCGCGGTGGTGAACGCTTCGCCGGCAGTGGGCACGCGCGGCACCTTCAGCCCGGCGGCGCGGGTGGCGATGGCGGGCGTGGAAAGCACTGCGATGAGGCAGGCGAGGACGGCGAGCGCCGCGGACGCGTGGCGCGCGGGCAACCACGCGCCGCACGCCCCCGCGCTGAGCAGCACGGCCAGCGCGGCGGTGAGCGTCGCCGGGAAGGTGGCGGCCAGCCCGGCGACGGCGCCGCCGGCGAGCAGCACGCACGCGGTGGCGGCGCCGGCAAGCACCCCCAGCGCCGGGTCGGCGCCACCGTCCCACTGTGCGGGCTCGCCCGCCACCCAGAGGGCGACGGCGGCACCGGCGAGCGCGGGCAGCGGTGCGAACAGAGCCCGCGAACCGGCGCCCATGGCGAGGGCGAACAGGGCGAGCACGCCTAGTCCGAGCGCGACTGGGGTGGACACGAACATGCCAGCCACCACGGCGAGCCCGGCGCAGCCGGCGAAGGAGGCGAACACACTCAGCCCGCGCGTATCCCGGGCACCGGCGGCGGCCGCGTCGAGGGACTCCGCGGCGTCGCGCACCATGGGCGGTTCGGTGACCTCTTGGGGTCGGAGGACGGCGACGCTGCCGTCGCGAAGCTTCAGCTTGTGCAGCGGCGTCACCATGTCCAGGGGCTCGCCGCCGACGGTGGTGGCCTCCCACGGGCGATGGATGCGCGGCAGCTCCACATACGTGGCGAGTTCCGGGAGGATCTCCGCGAGGGTGGACGAGGTGGGAAGCGTCAGGTCGATGTCGCGGTGGAACGAGACGGCGCTGACGCGGACGGTCATGCGCACGATGTGGTGTGCGGACGTGGCTACCAAGGTATAAACCCCCGTGAATCTGGCGCGGACCCCCATTTGCCGCGCGGTGGTGCCAAGTATGGCGTAAAAAGCCGGTCACGTCCAGAGTTCGGGGCGGTGCCCGAAAAGTGGACACTACGGGCTGGTGAAATAACCGGACTTACGCAGCTCATAATCGTGCGAACACATCTTGCCGGCAAACGAGCTGGTTGGCAACAGTTAAGAAGCTCTCGTTTCCGGAAGCGTTAAACGACTCCGCCAGCGAATTGTCGGCACTGGTGCCGACCGCCGCCATCGACCAGGGGACGATGAAACTGCGCTGCAGCACACGCGCTTTCATGTTCCGAGTGGCCGGCAATGGTAAAGCGAACCAACATCCGAGAGCAACAGTCAACCACCGCAGCCGGATACAAATTCGACTCAACCGAGATTGGCAGTCAGGTGGATTGGCCCACGTTGGTTTGTGGTGACCTTTGTATTTTTGGTGCATGCGCGTCGTCGACGCTTCTTCTTGATCCGGGCGATTCGCTAATGGGGGACTGGGCCTCTGTAGCTTTAGGTGTGGTTATGCATCAGTACGTCTCGAAAAAGATGCTGGACGACGATAGCGCTTGGGCGACCAGCACATATACCTAATGAAGTACGGAAGACGTCCAGGCCGAGGCGCCGAGCGTAATGGATTTTGGAAGAACGAAGCTGCTTCCACTCAGAGAACTACGTTCGAATCCATGGAAGCGCATGAAAGTCGGCAAAGCGACGCGCGGATTTACCCCAGAACTGCTCGATTATCGGATCAAACGTGGCCGGAAAATACAGGACGGCTTTGAAAGCATGGAGCTCAGCATTGAACCTTTGTCTCGCGCCGAAGGCGGTCTTCAGTTCGTTCCGTGATGGCCAGTCGAACACGCAAGAACTGACGCCTAATGGCATGTACCTTGGGCTGCGTAGGAATCCCGCGTCCCGGCTTTCTGTTCATAGCTCATTCAAATTGAAAGGGAATCTATCATATGCAGAGTCTGACAGGAATGCGTACAGAGCTTCGACAAGGCACGCTTGAAATCGACGGTATCACCATCGAAAGCCGTATCGGTGTGGACCTCGAGCCTCACAGCGAATATAGTTTGAGCCTCGAATTTGCGGTTCGCCAAGGAACAGTGCCCACTGCAATGAGGCTTAAGACTTTTCACGCTGAGTTCGTTCTTTCTGATGATGAGACAGAAAACAGCATTCGCCTTACCGACGGTGTGAGCAATAGCACAAGCTTTCGTCTGCGAACGGGACAAAAGTCAGGATTGCTGAGTGTTTTTAACGAGTACCTGCATAGCTATTGGGAAGGTGTCGAACCCGCCTACGAGTACATGACCGGCGATTCCGGGATTGTTATCACCAAGAGGGAAGGCGACACCATTCACTTTGCCTGCAACAACCGCAGTCCGCGCGAGCAGCTAGCGTTTGAGGACGTCACGGGGACTCTTACGGTTACGAAAGTTGGTTCAGCGAAAGATCATTCCATCGCCCCTGCAGAGGATGGATCGCCGATTCAGCAATATTGCTTCATCGACAGCGGCGATGAGCAACCCGAGGAAAACAAGCTCATTGATATTGCTACTGCGCTTTCGGGCAAGACCTCCCCGGCGAGTGAAGCGGTCACTACGTTAATTGACAGGCTTGAAGGACTTGACTACACCATCATTGCTTCGACTGACAATGCCGTCACCATCGAAGTCGACATCTCGAATGAGGACACCACCGAATTCGCAATGGTCGACGAGGCCCGACTGTGGAATCTCAACCTAGTGAAGGTACGCACCCACGCCCTGCTCAACCAAAGCAAGATTTAGCCGGGAAGTGTCCTGTCTATCGGGGGTTGTAGACACGGATCCACTCACCCCGCCCAACCCCCAAACGCCCGGGCGTTACTCGATCCTCACCATGGCGTTACTAAATCGGTGGTCTGAACACTTAGGAAGGATTGGACGCTTTGCCACGTCCAGAAAGCTATCCTTCAAAATTTTTCCGATTGATCCGCCTGGAGTCCTGCTCACTGCGACGCGCTTATGAGGACGTCGGAGAGCTCCTTATGAGTCGCACCGCACGCTGCACGTTGAGCACCGCGCCAGCGCTTAGCGTCTGAGATCTCTTACGGTTCAGACATCGAAACCGTACACGCAGTACTCAAGCACATTGTGACGTGAATACCGCGAGTCAAAACATGCAAACGGGATTCTCAAGGTCACTTCGGCTTTGCACCGTTCCGCGACGGAACTCGACCGTCCCACGACAAGATTATTTGCGTCATCGACGCATTCAAGAATCAATTTGGGTTCGAGACCATCCGCCGACTTTTCAGATAGTCAGAGTGCGGATTCATCGCCTCCCGCAGCTACCGAAAGCCACCACCCATGCCGCAATCAATGGGGCCCTGAAGCGGTAGTTTTGATTATCCCGAGGTTTCAACGCGTCCCTGCAGAAATCCTCTCGGCCTAGGTCATCCGCAAGATGTGGCAGGGCATGCACCGTGAAAGCCTTCAAGTCTGCCGCAGCAAGACCGCACGCCTGCTGAAATTCGCAGTTGTGCCGCGGTCCCTGATGCGGACAAACTCGGCCACCACGATCAGCCTGACGCTTGCGGACCAACGTTCAAATACTGTGCACTTGAAACGTCCGGGCCGCATCACCTGGGTGACTTTGTGCGACCGACATTACTTATGTTCACGCTCTTTCAGTTCTTGTCAATACCGTATTTTTCGTCGACGTCTCCATCAGAAAAATGTCGGTGTTACCGCACCGCAGACGATGCGTACCCTTGCGCTGACGATGGAGGCCTTGAAAAGTGCATTAGCCACTACTGGGCGAATCTACGGCAAAAAGCTGTTACTAGGCGGTGATTGGGGAGGCCCGTAGGTGGCTTGAAGTGCGTATTCGGGCTGGCCGAGACAGTCAACGGTCTCTACAAGACTGAGCTCATCTATGATTAAGCTTCTTGGACGTCGGTGAGAGATGTCGAGTTCGTCTACCCTGCGGTGGGTGCGCCGGTGGGACGCAAATGCCTACACGAAGTACCGGACTTCACGACCTCACAGTAAGCGGACACCGAATAGTGATTGTCTCAGCTCATCGGCACGGGTCCACTAGAGAAGCGGATCCACTTGGGGCGCTTGAGTGTCTTCTTGAGCAGTTGTGGCCTAATTTTCTGGCTGGTTCGTGCTTTGGTTGAGCAGGGTATGGGTGCGTACCTTCACTAGGTTGAGATTCCACAGTCGGGCCTCGTCGACCATTGCGAATTCGGTGGTGTCCTCATTCGAAATGTCGACTTCGATGGTGACGGCATTGTCAGTCGAAGCAATGATGGTGTAGTCAAGTCCTTCAAGCCTGTCAATTAAGGTAGTGACCGCTTCACTCGCCGGGGAGGTCTTGCCCGAAAGCGCAGTAGCAATATCAATGAGCTTGTTTTCCTCGGGTTGCTCATCGCCGCTGTCGATGAAGCAATATTGCTGAATCGGCGATCCATCCTCTGCAGGGGCGATGGAATGCTCTTGCGCTGAACCAATTTTAGTAACCGTAAGCGTCCCAGTGACGTCCTCAAACGCTAGCTGCTCGCGCGGACTGCGGTTGTTGCAGGCAAAGTAAATGGTGTCGCCTTCCCTCTTGGTGATAACAATCCCAGCATCATCAGTCATGTACTCGTAGGCGGGTTCGACACCTTCCCAATAACTATGAAGGTACTCGTTGAAAACACTTAGCTTGCCATCTTTCTGTCCGGTGCGAAGGCGAAAGCTTGAGCAATTGCTAACACCGTCAGTAAGGCGAATGCTGTTTTCTGTCTCATTATCAGAGAGTACGAACTCAGCGCTATAGGTCCTAAGTCTCATTGCAGTGGGTGCAGTTCCTTGGCGTACTGCAAATTCGAGGTTCACAATATATTCGCTGTGAGGCTCGAGGCACACATCGATAGCGCATTCAATAGTGATGCCATCTATTTCAAGTGTGTCTTGGCGACGCTCTAAACGCATTGCCGTCAGATCTTCCATTTAAATGGTTCCCCTTTCGATTTGAATGAGTTATGAACAGAAAGCCGGAACGCAGGATTCCTACGCAGCCCAAGGTACATGCCATTAGGCGTCAGTTCTTGCATGTTCGACTGGCCATCGCGGCACCGAAAGTATGCCCCCAGTTCAATGCGCGGGGTAGAGGATCAAGCTCGACTCCGCGCTTCATCCCTGACATATTGTCGGGGCCTCTCAGGCATGGTTGAGCTACCTTTCAACGAGGTGGATGCTGGTGTAGTGCCGTAATTCGTCCGATTTGATGCGCTTGGCTTAACTCGAGTTGTACTTCTCCGTGTTGCAGGCAACTTTGTTGCGACGGTCTGCACCGCCTGGAGGCGCTGACGCGGACGGTCATGCGCACGATGTGGTGCGCGGACGTGGCTACCAAGGTATAAACCCCGTGAATCTGGCGCGGACCCCCATTTGCCGCGCGGTGGTGCCAAGTATGGCGTAAACTGCCGGGCACGTCCACAGCTCGGGGGCTGGTTCGGGGGAACCAGCGGCTGTGGCCAGCAACGATAGGGGGGATTCGTCCCGTGCTCGGAGTCGACCACAACCCGGTGCTCGCGCCAGCGCCGACGCAGCTGGGAGAGGCGCCTGCGCTGCCGGCTGGCGCGCTGCACGCCGAAGCGGTGCCGCAGGCGCAGAAGCAGCAGCCGATGCCCATGCTGCGCATTCTTATGCCCGTGATCATGATGGTGGCGGTCGGCGCGGTGATGGCGCTGATGATGCTTTCGGGGCGCGCCGTGGGTCCGATGATGCTCATCTTCCCGCTCATGATGGCGTTTGGGTTGCTCGCCATGTTCCAACCGCAAGAGCAGCAGGGCGATATGGACGAAACGCGGCGTGTTTATCTGCGCCACCTTGACGCGCTGACGCGTCGGGCGCGCACCAATGCGGTGCAGCAGCGTGAGCACTTCACCTACGTGCACCCGGAGCCCGCGCTGCTGCTCACGGGCGTGCCCACCTACCGGGTGTGGGAGCGCACCGCCGCGAGCCCGGAGGCGCTGCAGGTGCGGCTGGGCACCGGCAACATGGCGCTGTGCACGCCGGTTGAGGTGGAGGACCCGGGCTCGCCCGAAGACTTGGATCCGGTGTGCGCGGTGAGCCTGCGACGTGCCGTCGCGGCGGTGAACACTGTGGCGGGCATGCCGATCGTGGTGCAGCTCGCCGCGTTTCCTTCGGTGACGCTGGCGGGCCCGCGCGCCCGCGAGGTGGCTCGCGCGATCGTGTCCCAGCTGGCGTTCTTCCACGGCCCGGAGCTGGTAGGGCTGGACCTGGAACATTCCGGGATGCGGTGGGCGAAGTGGCTGCCGCACACCAGGGAGCCGGAGCAGGCGGAGTTTCGCGTCGCGGTCCTCGATGCGCAGGCGGAGCCGGAGGGAGCGGGGCAGCGGGGGCACGCGGCGTCGATAGCCCAGACTGCCCAGGCCGCGGACTGCGTGATCACGGTGCACCCAGACGCGGACGCGTTTGTGGACGAGCACGCCTTTCACGTTGTGTGCGAGGACACGCTGACGGCGATGACGGAATCTGGCTCCGAGCATCTCGGCACGCCCGACCGGTTCGCGGACGAGGAGGCGCAGATCATCGCCCGCCACCTGGCGTTTTACCGCCGGCCCGACGACGGCACCGGGGCGCGCAAGACGGGCGGGGACCTGCTGGCCATGCTGGGCTATGACGACGTGCAGACGCTGGATATGCACACCATGTGGCCGGGCCGGGAGGGGACCCGGCAGCGGCTGACTGTGCCGATTGGGGCCACGCCGGACGGGCAGGCGGTGTACCTGGACCTCAAGGAGGCGGCGCACGGCGGCATGGGCCCGCACGGGCTGTGCATCGGCGCGACGGGCAGCGGTAAGTCGGAGATGCTGCGGAGCTTGGTCGCCGCCCTCGCCGCCACCCATTCGCCTGATGAGCTGAACCTGGTGCTCGTGGACTTCAAGGGTGGCGCGACCTTCCTGGGCTGCGACGCCTTGCCGCACACGTCCGCGGTGATCACCAACCTGGAAGATGAAGCCGTGCTGGTGGAGCGCATGTACGACGCCATCTCAGGGGAGATGAATCGACGCCAGGAGCTGCTGCGTACCGCCGGGAACTTTGCCAACATCACCGACTACACTGCGGCCCGCCTGCGCGGAGAGGCGCTGGACCCGCTGTCGGCGCTGGTGATCATCGTGGACGAGTTCTCCGAGCTGCTCACACAGCACCCGCACTTTGCTGACCTGTTCGTGGCGGTGGGCAGGCTGGGCCGTTCGCTCGGCGTGCACCTGCTGCTGGCTTCCCAGCGACTGGACGAGGGCAAGCTGCGCGGGTTGGATTCGCACCTGTCGTACCGCATCGGCCTGAAGACGTTTAGCTCGGGCGAGTCCCGCCAGGTCCTGGGCGTGCCGGATGCCTACGAGCTGCCGGGCGAGCCCGGGTCCGGATTCCTCAAGGCGGGCTCGCCCGATCTGGTCCGGTTCCGCGCCTCCTACGTGTCTGGCCCGCTGACCAGGCGAGTCGTGGAGGGGGCGTCGGCGGAGGCACCGGCGGTGCGCCTGTTCGAGGGCTGGGAGCCGCCCGCGCTAGAGGCGCAGACGAAGGTGGACACGGACGCCACGACGACCACGCTGGACGCGGTGGTGCAGCGGGCCCGCGAACTCGCGGAGGCCGCCGGGATGCGCGCGCACCAGGTGTGGCTGCCGCCGCTGCCGGACGCGCTGGAGCTCCACACCGTCAGCGGGGCCGGCGCGGAGCGGCTTCGGGCACCCGCCGGGCTTATCGACGACCCCTACCGCCAACGCCAAGACCCGCTCATGGTGGACCTCTCTGTCTCCGGCGGGCACATCGCGATCGCCGGCGGGCCGCAGACCGGGAAGTCGTCGGCGCTGCGCACCATCGTGGCCGCACTCTGCCTGCACCACACCACCGAGGAGCTGGCGGTCTACGGAATCGACGCGGGCAGCGGCGGCCTCGACGACCTGGAGCGCCTGCCGCACGTCGCCGGGGTGGCGCTGCGCAGCGACGAGGAGCGCGTGCGCCGTGTGGTGGATGAGGTGACGGGGGTGATCGAGGTGGCGTCGGCAAGCATGCGCCCCGCGCGCGAGACGATCCTGCTCATCGACGGCTGGCACACGCTGACCGCGCCCGATTCCAAGTTCGAGGACCTCAAGGAGCCGCTCGCGCGCATCGCCTCGGAGGGGCCGGCCGCGGGCGTGCACCTTATGGTCACGACGCAGCGCTGGAACGCGATCCGCCCAAACGTGCGCGACCTCATTGGCACCCGTTACGAGCTGCACTTGACCGAGCCGATGGACTCGCTCATTGACCGCAAACTCCAACAAAAGCTGCCCGCCAAGCCCGGACACGGACTCACGCCCGGCGGCAAGCACATGCTGCTCGCCCGCGCGAACACGCAGGACCTCGCGCACATTGCCGCCCAGGCCGCTGACCAAACGCCGGTCCCCAAGCTCAAGGTCCTGCCCGCCCACGTCACCACAGGGGCATTGCTTAACGACGCCACGCCCACTCCACCCACAATCCCCCTCGGCATCGGCGGACCGCACCTGGCACCGGTGCGCTGCGAGTCGGGCCACGTCCTGGCCATCGGCGCGGGCGGGTCGGGCAAGTCCACCGTGATTGCCAGCGCGATCACCGCGATCGAGGCGATGGACCGCGAGCAGGCGCGCATGGTCATCTGCGACCCGCGCCGGACCCACCTGGGCCGCGCGTCGGACGAGATGACTGCGGCGTACGCGGCTTCGTCGACGGCGATCGCGGACGCGACCAAGGCGCTGGTGACCACGATGCGGTCCCGCCTGCCCGGCGCGGACGTCACACAGGTGCAGCTGGCGCAGCGCTCCTGGTGGTCCGGGCCGGACATCTACCTGGTCATCGACGACCTGGAGCTCGTCGGCGACGAGCACTTGCGCGACGTCGTGGCGCTGCTTCCGCACGCCCGGGACATCGGCCTGCACGTGGTGGCCGCCCGCAAGTTCGGCGGCGTTTCGCGAGCCCTGTTCGGCGGCTTCCTCGGCGCGATGAAGGACGTGCACCCGGATGTGCTGGTGATGGACGGCACCCGCGACGAGGGCGCCTTGTTCGGCGTGAAGCCGACGCCGCAGGCCCCGGGGCGGGCGACGCTGGTGCAGGCCGGGACCACGGTGGGCACGGTGCAGCTGTGTGCCCCGTATGAGGAAGGAGAACACCTATGACCAGTACCTTTACTTCTCAAGACACGCCGACGCTGCGCGTGGTCATCACGAAACAGGCCACCACCTTTTCCGGCGCGGCGAACCTGCACCGCCTGGACGCGCCGACACCGGCTGAGGTGGCGCGCAACGTGCGCAGCATCTTCGGGCCCGACCCGGGCGGGGCGCACGTGCACCTCGTGGCCCAGGAGTCTGTGATCCACGCGGTGGACCAAGCGCTCGCAGATTATGACGTCCACCTCACCGGCGAACTCGCCACGGACGAATGGGAGCGCAGCGACGCTCACGAGCCTGAGCAGGTGAGCGCAGCGCCAGAGCCGCGGCACCGGCTCCGGGAGGAGCCCGACGGCATCGGGCCCGCCGAGGCGTACCCGGCTCGGCCTTCGCCGGTGCGGCGACCACAGCCGGAGCAGGGGCTTGCGGGCGAGCTGGCGCCGGACACGGACCGCCGCGGCACGTGGGTGCTCGCCGGCGTCGTCGGGGTGGTCGTGCTCGCGTGCGCCGTGGCGGTGTGGCTCACCGTCCGGGGCTTGTTTGGGGAAGCCGGGGCGGATGGTACCGGGGGAGGGGGCGTCGATAAGCATGAAGCCCCTGTGCCCGAAGTGATTGAGCAAGACGGGCTGAGCGTCGAGCTGCCCGCCGGTTTCACACTGGAGCAAGACGGCGACATGTGGCGTGCGGTCGGGCCCGACCCGAACTTCCGGTTGCAGCTGAGCGTGGACGACCGGTTCAACCTGCCCCCGGAGACGCTTGCGGAGCAGCTGCGCAAGGATATTGCGCTTGACGACGACGTCGAGCTGGTCACCACCGACGGACACGCAGTGACTTACCTGGAGCGGGCGGCGGACGGCTCGCAGGCGCTGTGGAAGACCTGGCCCGAGGGCAACGTGCAGCTCTCAGTGGGGTGCCACACGCGCGAAGCACCGACGCAGATCCAGGAAGCGACGTGCGCGATGGCAATGAATTCTGCGCGCTTTGATGGGGGAAACGTGCAGGTAGAGGTGGATAAAGGGGTGGTTGCCTTGGAAGGGTAGAAAACTTTTTTCTCAACCGAGGGAACCGACGGGCATCTTTTTACGTCCAATATATGAACAGCACAACACAGTGACTGTTTGCCAACCAGACACTCTTGATACGAGGGGGAACCATGAGCAACTTTCAGACTGAAGCCGATGTGATGCGCTCCACGGCAGACCACGCTGACTCCGTCAACGCGGACGTCAACCGCGAGATCGACCGGATCCAGGGGGTCGCCGAGTCCGTCCGCACGTTCTGGCAGGGCAGCGCGCAGCGCAGCTTCGACGGCTTGATGATGCGTTACGACGACGCCCAGCGCCGACTCACCGAGGCGCTGACGGACATCTCGCACAACATCCGCGACAACGCCAAGCACTACGAGAACACCGACGTGACCACCACCGAGAGCCTGGACCAGCTGTCCGGCTCCGCGGGACTGGCGCTGTAACCACAACTCACACCTCACCGAAAGGACACCACTGACATGCACATCAAGTACGACTTTGGCCAGATCGGCAGCACCGCCCAGGACATCCGCACCTCCGCCGCCACCATCAACGGCCAGCTCAACGAGCTTAAGGAGGTCATCCGTCCGATGACGGCGACCTGGGAAGGCGAGGCCGCGACCAGCTACATGGCGCACCAGGCCAAGTGGGATCAGGCGGCGGCGGATCTCAACGAGATCCTCAATCAGATCGCCAACACCGTCGAGGACGGCAACAACACCATGAGCGCCGTTAACAACGCCGCAGCAAACAGCTGGGGCTAACAGGGGGTCTCGGGGGAAGATTCGGGGGAATCAATACAGGGGGAAACGTGAGCGCCGCCGTGGGATTGGGGGATCCTGCGGCGGCGCTTCGCTGTTTTGGAGTAAGGGCGAGTATCGCGTATGGTTATACCCCTGTGTGTCCTGCCGGTTTGAACCGGCGACGCGCCCATCGGGTCTCCACCGGCCGCCGTTGGGGGCGCGGGCACCGAAGTATGGCCGGCAGCCATCTAGACAGACTTTAAGGAGTCATGCATGTCTACTTACCACCCGAAGAGCGATGACATTACCCGTAAGTGGTACGTCATCGACGCAACCGACGTGGTGCTGGGCAAGCTCGCTTCCACCGCAGCGGACATCCTGCGTGGCAAGCACAAGCCGCAGTTCGCACCGAACGTTGACACCGGCGATCACGTCATCGTGATCAACGCCGACAAGATCCACATCTCCTCGAACAAGCGCGATCGTGAGATGCGCTACCGCCACTCCGGTTACCCGGGTGGTCTGAAGTCCATGACCCTGGGCCGCGCCCTGGACGAGCGTCCGGACCGCGTGATCGAGGAAGCTGTGAAGGGCATGATGCCGCACAACAAGCTTTCCCGTCAGTCCATCAAGAAGCTTCACGTCTTCGTCGGCGACGAGCACCCGTACGCTGCGCAGAAGCCGGAAACCTACGAGTTTAAGCAGGTGGCACAGTAATGACCGAGCCGAACACCAACGCAGAGAACAACGTTGCAGACGCTGGCGACATCGACGCCGCCACCGCCGCAACCGAGGAATTCAACTACACCATCGGCGACGCAGTTGCGCCCGAGGTTGACGAGTCCGAGGAGACCGTCGCCGAGCCGGTGAACCTGCACGAGGGTCCGATCCAGACCGTCGGTCGCCGTAAGCGCGCAATCGCTCGCATCACCGTGACCGAGGGCGAGGGCAAGATCACCGTCAACGGCCGTGAGTTCGAGGAGTACTTCCCGAACAAGCTGCACCAGCAGGACATCCTCCTGCCGCTGACGCTGCTCGAGCGCGAAGGCCAGTTCAACATCAAGGCCAACCTCAACGGTGGCGGCCCGACCGGCCAGGCAGGCGCACTGCGTCTGGCCATCGCCCGCGCACTCAACGTGTACAACCCGGCTGAGCGCCCGACCCTGAAGAAGGCCGGCCTGCTCACCCGTGACGCACGTGCCGTCGAGCGCAAGAAGGCAGGTCTGCACAAGGCCCGTCGCGCACCGCAGTACTCCAAGCGTTAATCGCTTCCATTACTGCAAGGCTTTACGCCGTCGCCCCGTTCAACTGGGGTGGCGGCGTTTTGTCGTTGGTGGGGGTGGGACCTGTACGCCGCCGGGGTGTGCTGCATAATTGTCCGTATGACTCGAATGTTTGGAACTGACGGCGTCCGTGGACTTGCAAACGAGAAGCTCACGGCGTCCCTGGCAATGAAACTTGGCGCGGCGGCCGCGACCGTGCTGACGCGCGACCGGCGCTCCACCAAGCGCCGCCCGACCGCCCTGATTGGGCGTGACCCGCGCGTTTCCGGCGAGATGCTGGCGGCGGCCATGGCGGCGGGGATGGCGTCGAAAGGCGTGGACGTGCTCCGCGTCGGCGTGATTCCTACGCCGGGCCTGGCGTTCCTGACTGATGATTACGGCGCGGACATCGGCGTGATGATTTCCGCCTCCCACAACCCGATGCCGGATAACGGCATCAAGTTCTTCTCCGCGGGTGGCAAGAAGCTGCCGGACGACGTTGAGGACGAGATCGAGCGGACCATGGCCACGCTGGAGGAGACCGGCCCCACCGGCACAGGCATCGGCCGCGTGATCGAGGAGGCGCCGGACGCGCAGGAGCGCTACCTCGCGCACCTCGCCGAGGCGATGACCACCGACCTCAGCGGTATTAAGGTCGTGGTGGACTGTGCCAATGGCGCGGCGTCGGAAGTCGCCCCGAAGGCGTACGAGGCCGCGGGCGCCGAAGTGACCGCGATCCACAACGCTCCGAACGCCTTCAACATTAATGACGGCTCCGGCTCGACCCACATGGATCAGATCCAGAAGGCCGTGGTTGAGCACGGCGCAGACATCGGGCTGGCGCACGACGGCGACGCGGACCGCTGCCTGGCCGTGGATGCGGAGGGCAACATCGTCGACGGCGACCAGATCATGGCCATCCTGGCTACCGGCATGAAGGAACGTAACTCCCTGGCGGACAACACGCTGGTGGCTACCGTGATGAGCAACCTGGGCCTGAAGCTTGCCATGAAGCGTGAGGGCATCACCGTGAAGGAGACTGCGGTGGGCGACCGCTACGTGCTTGAGGCGCTTAATGCCGACGATTTCTCCCTCGGCGGCGAGCAGTCCGGGCACATCGTCGTGCCCGCGCACGCCACGACTGGCGACGGCACGCTGTCCGGCCTGCTGCTCATGGCGCGCATGGCGGAGACCGGCAAGACGCTCGCCGAGCTGGCGCAGGTGATGCAGGTGCTGCCGCAGCAGCTGATCAACGTGCCGGTGTCGGATAAGTCCGCCATTCTCAGGGACCCGGAGGTCATCGCCGCGAAGGAAGCCGCAGAGGCGGAGCTGGGAGACCAGGGCCGCGTCCTGCTGCGCGCCTCCGGCACCGAGGAGATCTTCCGCGTGATGGTGGAGGCTTCGGACGAGAAGCACGCACGCGAGGTGGCCGGTCGCCTCGCCGCCGTGGTCGCGGCCGTGTAGTCTGCGAGCAGGCGTCCCGCGCAGTCGGTTCCCTCTCCCCGGAAACAAGGGGTTTGAAAAAGTTTCCGGGGAGAGGGAACCGGAGGGGGTGTGGCTGCGTCTAATAAGGGGACAACAAAAACAGCGGCCCGCGCACGCGGGTCGGGGGACATCATGGGGGTGGAACAATGAGCGCATCGCAGCACGGCGTCGACGTCGATGTTGAGGCGGTTCGCGAGCATTACACGCAAGCCATCGGCGCGTACGAGGCGGCGGGGGAGGCCATCGCGGCGCATCCCGCGCGGGTTGAGCCCGCGAGCTTTGGCCAGGGGTTTGCGAGTCAGGGGGTGCGAATAGCGGCGGCGCTCGAGCTTATCGACGCCACCACGTCCGCCTACTTACGCACCCGCACACACAACTGGGAACGCATCATGCAGCTGGCCTCCGACGTGGCGAGCACGGACGAGGGCAACGCGTCCGGCTTCGGGCCGGGGATTGGCGCCGGGGAGGTGCTCTCGTGACGGCGGTGGAGGCAGAAGTGCAGCGGATGATGTCGCTGATTTCGGCGGCGCCGGTGGCGTGTCCAAGCAAACGTGCGACCGCGCAGGGGATGGCGAACGAGCTCCTCTGCAGCATCGACAGGCTGCGGGGCCAGAACCTTAGCCAGTTCGCGCAGACGGGCGCGCAGCTGCGCGCCCGGTGCGGTGGCACGGGCAGTGTGCGCACGGGCGGGAGCCTGGGGACTGACATCTTCGGGCCTCCCGGCGGCGGCCGCGGTCCCACAGGCGAGCCGATCTGCGGGCCCTGGTTCGACGAGGTGGGCATTACCGCGCGCGAGTCCTCGGACACCGAGCGGGAAGCCGAGCACTTCACGCAGGTCGATGAGGTCGGCGGGCAGATCGAGGAGTGCTGCAAGGCCATCGAGGACGTGTGCGCGACGGGCGACATCGCGATGCAGGAGATGCTCTCCCCGGTGTGCACCATGCTGGAGATGATTGTGAAGTTCGGGTTCCCGCAGCTCACCGACCAGGTCATTGACGTGGCGATTGGTGCGCTCACGCAGGCGAATGCGACCGCGTCGGACCGCAACTGCGTGATCGAGGACTGCCTGGACACGATCGCGAAGTGCGTGGAGCAGGTCGCTGAGCGGCAGCCGGCACCCGCGGTGGAGTACGGCGGCGGTGCCTGTGGCGCGGGCGCGGCGGGAGGCGTGGGCGCGAGCGCGGCCGGGACGGTTGCTGCGCAGTGCACGGAACCGGTTCAGGCTCCCTCCCCGAAGCCGGCGCCGCAGCCTGTGGCGCCGCCGGCTGTCGCACCGGAGCCAGCGCCGGCACCGGTACCGGAGCCCCCGGCCCAGCGCGAGTGCCCCCGCTTCGAGTCGCGGTGCGTTGAGCGTCCCGCTCCGGTGGGCGTGGGCGTAGCGAGCCTCTCCGCGTCACAGGCCGCGACGTCGGCGGCGTCCGCCGCGTTGGGCGCTGGCGCCGGGGTGTTCCCGCAGGTGGTCCAGCCGCCAGCGCCGCAGATGCCGCCGATGAACATTGAGGTGAACTTCAACTACGCGCTCGACGGCGCCGTCAACGCGGGGCTTGAGGCAGTGGACTGCGAGACGGTGTCGCAGTTCCAGCCCCCTGTGCAGCAGGTTTCCTCGGATTCCTCTGCGTGGGTCGGCACGTTGGTGCAGGTCGGCGCCGCGGCGGTGCTCGAGGGGCTCGACTGTTTTGCGGCCTCGCTCGACGCGGTGGCGGAGTGCCCCGGGGCGGAGTGCTGTACGCACGAAGTCACGGAGCCAGAGCCAGAGCCGGTGCCCGAGCCAGAGCCTGAACCGACGCCGGAGCCCGAGCCCGAACCGGTGCCCGAGCCCGAACCTGTGCCCGAGGACGGCGTGATCCCGCCGCCACCTGAGCTTGCGCAGGTGGAGGAGCCGGCCCCGCCGCCGGAGAAGGTCGCGCACCTGGAGGGCGCGCCGACCGAAGCGGCCCAGGCTCCCGAGCCACCGGCTGCCGCTGACCCGGTCGTCGAACCGCAACCGGAGCAGCACGAAGGACAAACCGAACACACAGCAGAGCCTGAACACACCGAGCAACCAGCGCAGGACGCGCATGAACCGTGGGCAATCAAGAAGACAGGGGAATGGTGATGGATTTCGCAGAGTTTGCCGAGCAGTACCGGCGACGTACCCAGAAGCGCATGCTGGATTTCGAGGCCATGCTCAGAGACAACCAGCGCAAAATGGCGCAGACCGCGAAGTACCACGCGATGGCGCAGGCGAACCCGAACAAGCCACCGCTGGTCGTGCCGCGCGGAGAGTACAGCTACCCGCTCAAGACATCCAAGCTGCTACAACCGCCGGAGGACGGGCAGAAGCCGATCCGGGCGGTGCTGCGCCGCGAGCCACCGAACGGGAGGCGCCCACGGTAGGGATGATCGCGAGGCTGCGCCTAAAACGTGCCTAAAACGTGCCTCAAACGTGCCTAGAACAGCGAGAACCCGCTGTCGTCGCGGCTCAGCCCGGCGGCCTCTGCCAGGTCGTCGCCCACCAGCGACTTCACGCTGCCGCCCGCGGCCTCCGGGTCGGAGTAGGCGGAGTACTTGTTCTCCCCGCCGAGCTGGTGCAGGAGGAACCCGGTGACCAGGCCGCGCGCGGTCTCCTGGATGCTGCGGTTGGACTTGCCCAGCCCGAGGACGCGCTTGAGCAGGCCGTCCTCGGAAAACTCCTGCTGGTCGCCCTTCTTGATGGTGCGGTAGCACGCGTCACCGGCCCAGTTGTAGGCCAGCTTCGCGGGGTTGCCCGGATCAAACAGTGCGTCGCCCTCGGGGCCTGGGCCGATGATCATCGCGGGCACGAACGTGGAGCGCGCCGCCTCCGTGGAGGAGGGAGCCACGTTTGCGGGGTAGATCGACGCAACGGCGCGGACCTGCGGGTTGTCCACGGAGGCGAGCACCGCGGCGCCGCCGCCCATGCCGTGGCCGACCATGCCGAGCTTGCCGGAGGAGACCGTAATGTTGCCGTTGCCCAGGCGCACGCCCGCGCAGATCTGCAGCGCCGTTTCGAGGTCGGCGGCGAAGCCGCGGTGGTCGGGCGCCAGCCCCGTTTCCGTGTTCGGCGCGGCGACGACGATGCCCCAGCTGGCCAGGTGGCGCAGGAAGCGGTGGTAGTCGCCGACCTTCTTGGTCCAGTCGTGCCCGAAGGCGACGGCGGGCAGGTCCTTGCCTTCCACCGGCGCGTACACCTTGCCGGGCAGGCCGGTGTAGCCCAGGTCGCCCTCGAGGACGCGGTGCGGGCCGCGCTTGGACAGTTCGGAAAGATTCTTCAACTTCGCAGACACGCCGACAATGGTACTCGAGCAGTGCGTCGCACGTGCGCAGTCCACGGCTTCGGCCCCGCGCGTCGTTTCGGCTAGGGTGAGCCGGGAACGATAGGAGGTGGCAGGATGCTCGGCGCACTCTCGCTCGCATTCGTCGATTCGGTGAACCTACTGCTTATCGGCGTCATCGTGACGGTAGGCATCATGGTGCCCCGCCACAGCCGCACCTACGCAGCCATCACGGCGCTGCTCATCGCGGGCGATTGGCTGGGCGTGGCCAGCCTCGCCCTGCTCATGCTCGCTATTTTCGACGGCCTCGGGCCCCTCGTTCACGACTTCGTCGACGGCCCCATCTTCGGCGTGCTCCTCCTGGTCACAGGCTTGGCCACCGCGGTGCTCGCGCTGAAGGGCGGGGACAACAGCAAGCTTATCGACGCCATCTTGAAAACGCTCCGCAAACCAAACGCCCTGACGGTGGTCACCGGCTTCATCCTCGGTGTGGTGCAATCAGCCACCTCGATGCCATTTTATGGCGGGCTGGCCCTGCTCTCCACTGCGGGTATTCCGCCGGAGATCCGCTACACCTCGCTGGTCCTCTACGCCACCGTGGCCCTGTCGCTGCCAACCTTGTCCGCGCTGCTGGTCGGCTGGGTCCGCGCGCGCCCGGAGAGCCTGGCGGGCCGCGGGTTTGCGTGGGCGCGCTCGAACCCCCACACGGTGACCCTGGCCGCGACGTGGGCGGTGTCCGCCTTGCTCATCCTGCTCGGCGTCCTGCACTTGCTTTAAACCGGTCGCGAGTGGTGCACAATAGCGTGCATGAACCCAACACGTCCGCAACCGCTGGTCACCCGCATCGATCTTGATGCCATCGCGCACAACACTCGCGTCCTCGCAGCACAGGCGGGGCCCGCGCGCCTGATGTGTGTGGTGAAGGCGGACGCCTACAACCACGGCGTGCAGCGCTGCGTGCCGGTGATGGACCGCAACGGCGCGGAGGCGTTCGGTGTCGCCACCTTCGCGGAGGCCCGCCAGGTCGCCCAGCTCACCGACAAGCCGGTCCTGGCCTGGCTGTGGACCCCGGGCGAGGAGATCCCCGCCGGCATCGAGGTCGGCGTCCCCTCGCTTGCGCACCTGGGCATGCTTCTCGACGCCACCGCGACCCCCACCCCCACCCGCGTCCACCTCATCGTGGACACCGGCATGAACCGTTCCGGGCTGGACGAGGACGCGTGGCCCGAGGCCTTCGCACGGGCGGCGCGCGCCGAGGCGGAAGGGGCGATCCGCGTCGTCGGCCTGATGAGTCACCTGGCCTGCGCGGACGACCCGGGCAACCCGTTTACCGCGGAGCAGCTCGCCGCGTTTGCCCGCGCCCAGGCGCAGGCGCGGGCGGCGGGCCTGGCCCCGCGGGTCAACCACATCGCAAACTCGCCGGCCCTGTGGACCTGCCCGGAGGCGCACTGCGAGCAAGTACGACCGGGGCTGAGCTTGTACGGCGATGAACCGGTGCCGGGCCAGACCCACGGGCTGCGGACCGCGATGACGTGGGCGGCCCGCGTGGTGGCGGTCAAGCAGATCGCGCGCGGCGAGTCCGTGAGCTACGGCCTGACCTGGCAGGCGCCGGAGGACGGGTACACGGCGCTCGTCCCGGTGGGCTACGCCGACGGGGTGGGCCGCTCGTGGCAGGACCACTTCGGAGCCACCATCGGCGGGCAGTGGTACCCGCAGGTGGGCAGGGTGTGCATGGACCAGATTGTGCTGTGGCTTGGCGCGGATGGTGCCACCGGCGCTAGCCCCGTGCGCCCGGGGGACGAGGCGGTGCTCTTCGGCGACGGCGGCGTGAGCGCGGACGAGCTGGCGGGCGCGGTGGGCACGATCAATTACGAGGTGCTGTGCGCGCCCAAGGGCAGGACGGTGCGGGAGTATGTTGGGGAGGGAAGAGAGGGGCGTCGATAAGCGAAAGGCGAGGGAGACACGTGCAACGAGTGTGCGAAACTGCGGCTGAGACGAAGGCGCTCGGCCGCGAGCTCGGCGCGACCCTGCGCGCGGGCGATGTGGTGATTCTGGACGGGCCGCTCGGCGCCGGGAAGACGACGCTGACGCAGGGCATTGCGGACGGGCTCGGCGTGAAGGGGCGGGTGACCAGCCCGACGTTTGTGATTGCGCGGGAGCATCGGTCGCTGTCCGGCGGCCCCTCGCTGATTCACGTCGACGCGTACCGGCTGCTCGGTGAGGGCTCGAGCGGCGACCCGCTCGGCGAGCTTGACGCGCTGGACCTGGATACGGAGCTGGACCGGGCCGTGGTGGTCGCGGAGTGGGGCGGCGGACTGATCGAGCAGCTCGGGTCGCGCTACCTGCTGGTCACGCTGGACCGCGAGACGATGGTGCGCGAGGACCCCGACTCGGAGGGGCGCATTATTGGCTGGGAGTGGCGCGGCGGCGAGCCGGGTGAGGGGCAAACTGGCGATCTTGGTCAGTCAATGTAGGCTTTAGCCCATGCTGAAGCTCTCCAACACCAACCGCGGATGGGTTGCGCTGGCCTGCGCTTTGTGGGTCGTGCTGCTCGTCGCGATGATTTTCATCCCCATGTCCCGCCCGAATGCGCAGGCAGCCTCCGCAACGCCGACGAACTCGCTGCAGGACTCCATCGAGGAGCTCAACCCGAGCGGCGACGCGCTCATGGGGCAGATGCTGGACCCGAGCCAGATTTACGACGCAGAGCAGTACATGGGCTTTACCACCCTGTGCCCGACTGAGCCGCCGGAGCTGCTGAACAGCAAGCTGGAGGCACTGCACCTCTCCCAGGACGACCTGGAGATGAGCGCCGACGAGAACGCCAGCGATGACGAGAAGAACACCGCGTACGTCGCGCTGCTGAAGCAGGATGAAAACGCCGAGCCGGGTCTGGACAAGGTGGATCTGCGCTACGTGGACATCTGCCAGGCCCCGGCCACCACTGCGTACCCGCTGCAGACCCCGATCATCGTGGGCAAGCAGGGCGGCAAGTGGTTCATGATGCCGGCGCAGTAATGCTTGTACTCGCACTCGACACGGCAACGACAGATCTGGTCGCGGGCCTGGCGGAGGTCCCCGACCCCGCTGACCCCGCCAGCCCTAATTCCTGCGAGGTAATCGCGGAGTCCGTGACCGCCACCCGCGCCCACAACGAGTTGCTCGTCCCCACGGTGACGCAGCTTCTTCAGGGCGCGGGTCGCGCGTTTGCGGACATCGACGCCATCGTGGTGGGCTGCGGCCCTGGCCCGTTCACCGGTCTGCGCGTGGGGATGGCAACGGCGTCCGCGTTCGGCCAGGCTCTGGGCGTCCCCGTCCACGGCGTGGTCACGCACGACGCGGTCGCCGCTTTGCTGGACGCCCCCTCGGCCCTCGTGGTCACCGACGCCCGCAGGCGCGAGGTGTACTGGGCGCGTTACGACGCCGGCGCGCGCGTAGACGGCCCCGACGTGGTGGCCCCGGCGGCGTTGGAGTGCCCGCCGGTGGCGGTCTGCTCGGTCCCCGAGCAGCTCGCCGAGCAGCTCCCCGAACAACTCACGGCGCAGGCGGAGCGGGTGACCTACCAGGCGCCAACCACCGCCGGTCTTCTCGCCGCGGCCGACCTCACCGCGACACCCGGCCCGCTGGTGCCGCACTACCTGCGCCGCCCGGACGCCGTCCCGCCGAAGGCGACCCCGAGGTCGCCCGCCCTGCCGGAGGTGGACCTCTCCCAGTTCCGCGCGTCGGGGAAGTAAGGGGAGCACGTGCAGTTTCGGGAACTGGTCCCGGCGGACGCCGCCCGCGTCGCCGAGCTGGAGCAAGCCCTGTTTGCGGGCGACCAGCCGTGGACCGAGAAGATGCTGCTGGCGGAGTTTGCCCAGCGCCACACCTTCTACGTCGGCGCCTTCGATGGCGGCGACACTGACGGCGACACTGACGGTGGCGTGCTCATCGGCTACGCCGGCCTGGCCATGCTGGGCCCGCGCGAGGACCCCGAGTTTGAGATCCACACCATCGGCGTCGACCCGGCGCACCAGCGCCGCGGCGTCGGCCGAGCACTGATGGACCAGCTCCTGCACACCGCCGACCTGCTCGACGGGCCCGTGTTCCTCGAGGTGCGCACAGACAACGCCCCCGCGATTGCCATGTACGAGCGCTACGGCTTTGCCACCACCGGCGTGCGCAAGAACTATTACCAGGCGTCGGGCGCGGACGCGTACGCTATGATGCGCCCCCGCAGGACCGCGCGGGGAAGTCATACATCACCAGAAGGGGAGCAGGAAGCATGATCGTGCTGGGGATTGAATCGTCGTGCGATGAGACCGGCGTGGGCATCGTGGACCTGCACCCGGACGGGACGATGGAGGTCCTCGCGGACGCCGTCGCGTCCTCGATGGAGCAGCACTCGCGCTTCGGCGGCGTGGTGCCGGAGATCGCCTCGCGCGCCCACCTCGAGGCCATGCCGCAGGTCATGGAGGCCGCGCTGCGCGAGGCCGGCATTGCCAAACCCGATGCCGTCGCCGCGACCGTCGGCCCGGGCCTCGCCGGCGCGCTGCTGGTCGGCGCGTCCGCGGCGAAGGCGTACGCCGCCGCCTGGGGCGTGCCCTTTTACGGCGTGAACCACCTCGGCGGCCACGTCGCGGTGGCCAATCTGGAGGGCGAGTCCGAGCTGCCGCACTCCATCGCCCTGCTGGTTTCCGGCGGCCACACCCAGCTGCTCGAGGTCCAGGCCGTGGGCCGCCCGATGCGGGAGATGGGCTCGACGCTTGACGACGCCGCCGGCGAGGCCTACGACAAAGTCGCCCGCCTCCTCGGCCTCGGGTACCCGGGCGGACCCGTGGTGGACAAGCTGGCGGCGCAGGGTGACCCGAACGCCATCGCGTTCCCGCGCGGCCTGTTCAAAGCGCAGGACCTGCGTGGGGAGCACCGCTTCGACTTTTCCTTCTCCGGGCTGAAGACCGCGGTCGCCCGCTACGTGGAGGCCGCTGAGCGAGAGGGGCGCGTCATCAGCATGGAGGACGTGTGTGCCTCCTTCCAGGAAGCGGTGTGTGACGTGCTCACCGCCAAGGCCGTCATGGCCTGCGAGGACACCGGCGCACGGACGCTGCTGCTCGGCGGCGGCGTGGCGGCCAACTCGCGGCTGCGCGGTCTCGCGCGCGAGCGCTGCGAGGCCCACGGCATCGAGCTACGGGTTCCGCGCTTCAAGCTGTGCACGGACAACGGCGTGATGATCGCTGCGCTGGCCGGCCAGCTCATCCACGAGGGCGCGCAGCCGTCCCCGCTGTCCACTGCCACCGACACGTCGCTCGAGGTGGAAACGCCGCTCGTCGGCGCGTGACCCCTGGCCCGGAGGAGCTTTCGCTCCTGCACAAACGCTGGGGAGTGACTATGTTGGTGGGCGAGAGTAGAGCCAAGAGTAGATCACTGCACCAGAGCAGCACTGCGCCAGGGAGGATTGCTGACCATGACTGATGCATCACACGCCACGGGCCACACGCCGGAGACCACGACGAATCCGGAGCAGGCGGACCGGGAGCGGTTCGGCTTCCTGGTGTCGCCGGACCTGAGCTACCGCCGCATCGTGTTTGATGAGGACACGGCGCGTGACTTCCTTGGCGGGATGCACGACGACTTTGTTGACGTCGCATTTGAGCAGGAAGGCAACCGCTTCCACGCGCTGTTCAACCCGGAGGCTCGCGCTCAGGGCGCGGAGCCGAACCCGGTGGCCTCTTTGGCGCGCAACACCGCGGCGACGAACAACCCGGCGTTTCTCACGGACCCGACCCGCGCGATCTGCGGACCGGTCATCTTTACCAACCGCGAGGGCAAGAGCGTGGAGGAGCGCACCATCGAGTCTGTGGATCAGGCGATCCGCGCGGTGCAGAATTACCGTGAGGACAATCCGGAGGAATACGAGCTCTGGCGCAACGCGGTACTGAACGCGGATCACGCGCAGTAGCGATTTCGGGGGGCCGTGTTGTTGTGACTTAGCACTCGTGTGGGTAGAGTGCTAACCAGGTTGTGTAGAGCACAGTTGTTTACCCGCGACGACGGCTGCGCATCGAGACAATCGAGACAACTGCAAAACCTGCAAGATTGCAACGCAACATCACGAAAGGTCACCAAGGTACCGATTATGGCAAACGTCAATATCAAGCCGCTGGAAGACAAGGTTCTCGTCCAGATCGCAGAGGCTGAAACCACCACCGCCTCCGGCCTGGTTATCCCGGACTCTGCCGCTGAGAAGCCGCAGGAAGCCGTCGTCATCGCTGTTGGTCCGGGTCGTCTGGACGACAACGGCAACCGCGTCGCCCCGGACGTCAAGGAGGGCGACACCGTCGTGTTCTCCAAGTACGGCGGCACCGAGCTGAAGTACAACGGCGAGGAGTACCTGCTGCTGTCTGCTCGCGACCTGCTCGCTGTCGTCGAAAAGTAAGCGAAGGGGGCTTAGCCACCAATGGCAAAACTTATCGCTTTTGAACAGGAGGCCCGCGAGGGCATCCAGCGCGGCGTGGACATCCTCGCCGACGCAGTCAAGGTCACCCTCGGCCCGCGCGGCCGCAACGTGGTCCTCTCCAAGTCCTGGGGCGGCCCGACCGTGACCAATGACGGCGTGACCATCGCGCGCGACATCGACCTCGAGGATCCGTTTGAGAACCTCGGCGCGCAGCTGGTCAAGTCCGTCGCCGTCAAGACCAACGACATCGCTGGTGACGGCACCACCACCGCGACCTTGCTCGCGCAGGCGCTCGTGTCCGAGGGGCTGCGCAACGTTGCCGCGGGCGCGAACCCGATCGAGCTGAACAAGGGTATCTCCGCTGCGGCCGAGAAGGTCGTCGAGGAGCTGCGCGAGCGCGCCACCCCGGTCTCCGCATTCGCCGAGATCGCGAACGTGGCTACCGTGTCCTCTCGCGACCCGGAGGTCGGCGAGATGGTCGCCGGCGCGATGGACAAGGTGGGCAAGGACGGTGTGCTCACCGTCGAGGAGTCCCAGTCCATCGACTCTTACGTGGACCTCACCGAGGGCATCTCCTTTGACAAGGGCTTCCTGTCGCCGTACTTCATGACGGATCCGGACGCCGGCCAGGCCGTGCTCGAGGACGCGCGCGTCCTGCTGGTCCGCAACAAGATCTCGTCGCTGCCGGACTTCCTGCCGCTGCTGGAGCAGATCGCGGAGGCGTCCGTGCCGCTGCTGATCATCGCGGAGGACGTCGAGGGCGAGCCGCTGCAGGCCCTCGTGGTCAACACGATGCGCAAGACCCTGAAGGTCGCCGCCGTCAAGGCGCCGTACTTCGGCGAGCGCCGCAAGGCGTTCATGGACGACCTGGCCGTGGTCACCCAGGCCACCGTCATTGACCCGGAGGTCGGCGTCAACCTCAAGGACGCCACCCTCGACCAGCTCGGCCGCGCACGCCGCGTCACCGTGACCAAAGACGACACAGTGCTTGTCGACGGCGCGGGGACGGCCGAGGCCATCGAGGAGCGTCGCAACCAGATCCGTCGCGAGATCGAGTCCACCGATTCCACCTGGGATCGGGAGAAGGCAGAGGAGCGCCTGGCCAAGCTGTCCGGCGGCGTCGCTGTCATCCGCGTCGGCGCCGCCACCGAGACCGAGGTCAACGAGCGCAAGCTGCGCGTCGAGGACGCCATCAACGCCGCGCGCGCCGCGGTGCAGGAGGGCGTGATCGCCGGCGGCGGTTCCGCGCTCGTGCAGATTGCGAAGGAGCTCGAGTCCTACGCCGAGCAGTTCGCGGGCGAGCAGAAAGTCGGCGTGCTGGCCGTCGCCCGCGCGCTGCGCAAGCCGGCGTACTGGATCGCTGACAACGCGGGCCTGGACGGCTCCGTCGTTGTCTCCAAGATCGCCGAGATGAACAACGACGAGGGCTTCAACGCCGCCACGCTCGAGTACGGCAACCTCGTCGAGCAGGGCATCATCGACCCGGTGAAGGTGACCCACTCCGCAGTGGTTAACGCCACCTCCATCGCCCGCATGGTGCTCACCACGGAGGCATCCGTGGTGACCAAGCCTGCCGAGGAGGACGAGGCCGCAGGTGCCGCTGGCCACGCAGGCCACGCGCACCAGCGGTAGACTCACCGCGCGCCGGTTGGACCGGCAAAATGCCCCGGGACTTAAAGTCCCGGGGCATTTTGTGTGGGCGCTACTTTGCGGAGGCCGCAGCTGGCACCTTCACGCTGCTGCCGTGCCCGCCGCGCAGGATCACCTGGCGCTCGGACTCGCTCATGCCGCCCCAGATGCCGTACGGCTCAGCGACGCGGAGCGCGTGCTCGCGGCACTGCTCGAGGACGGGGCAGGTGTAGCAGATCGCCTTCGCGCGGTTCTCGCGCTGCGCGCGGGCGCGTCCGCGCTCTCCATCCGGGTGGTAGAACACCTCGGAAGCTTCGCCACGGCATGCGCTGTGGAGCTGCCAATCCCAGAAGTCTGCGTTCGGTCCGGGAAGCTGATGCGGCAGGGACATTATCGTAGAGGCTCCTTGTAGAGAATGTGCTGAAGAGAAAGCGTGTGAAGTTGTGCCGGCGGGCCGCGCGGGGCGTCACCGATTTCGAAGTGTCCACCGCCTTGGTAAACGATAGGTTTCCCATGGGTGTCCCACAGCTGTATTCGCGCAAGCAACGCCGAAAAAATGCACTGTGAGCAGGGTGGATGATAAAGGTAAAGCGCTGGTGAACTTTAAGGGAACCTTGGAAGAGGTGCGGAAAATGCCGGGGAGGTGGCGTCGATAAGCGCTCTGTGGGCGTGTGTGCCTACTGGACCGCGGTGCAACATTATGGTCTGCGACCTATTACACTTCCTACGGTTACTTAAAACGGTGGACCTTAAGCCGGCGAGCGAGCAAGGAGCGAGATGACGACTCCCCACGATGAGGACGAGCTGCAGCGGCTCGTCCCCCTCGCCGCAAACGGGGACAAGCGGGCACTGCAGCGGGTGCTGGCCATCGTGCACCCGATGGTGCTGCGCTACACCCGCGCACGGATTGGCGGGCACCGCATGCCCACGGCGGAGGACGTCGCGCAGGAGATCTGCCTCGCGGTGGCCACCTCGATCCACCGCTACGTGGACCAGGGCAAGCCGTTTATGGCGTTCGTGTACGGCATCGCGTTTAACAAGGTCGCTGACGCGCACCGCGCGCTCTCGCGCGACAAGCTCACCCCCACCGAAGAGGTGCCGGATGAGGAGTTTCACGGCCTGACTCCGGAGGAGTTTGCGCTGGTGGGGGACGGGAGTAACAGAGCGCGCGCGTTGCTCGATGTACTCAATGACAAGGCGCGCGACATCGTCATCCTGAGGGTGTTCGTCGGCCTTTCCGCAGAGGAGACGGCGCAGGCTGTGGGCTCGACCGCGGGTGCGGTGCGAGTTGCCCAGTACCGTGCGCTGGCGACGCTGCGTAAAAAACTGGAGGAAGGGGAGTTGCACAATGACTCGGCGCGATGATGAGGCCACCGAGGAGTTCGCCGCGGTAGCTGACGTAGACGCTTGGCTTGATGCGATCGCTGCAGGCGAGGACCCCTCCGGCGGCGAGGATGAGCTCGCAGCACTCTTCCTGGACTTGAAGGGCGAGGTGGATCGTCCCGCGTCGGAGCCGCTGCTTATCGACGCCACGTCGACCCCCTCCGACAACCCCGACGCCTCCGACGCTTCCGACGAGACCGGTACAGCAGGTTCCGTCATCCCGTTCCGCAGCGCGTCCCGGAAGCCGCGCCGGTCGCGCCGTGGTGTGAGCCCGTGGGTCTCCGGCCTGGTCGGCGCTGCCGCGGCGACCGCCGTTGTCACCGGCAGCGGGGCGGCGCTCTACAACGCAACCCCTGGTTCGCCCCTCTGGGGCCCGGCGACCGCAGTCTTTGGTGACCGCACCGCGGCCGTCGAGCTGGCCGCCACGCTCGACGAGCTCGAGGCGGCCAACGACTCCGGCGACAAGGACGCGGCGTCCGCGCTGTTCGAGCAGGCCAGGGCGCTGCTTGCATCCATGGAGCCGCGGGCAAATCAGGGCCGGGACGGCGAAGAGGGCCGGGCCCCGATCACCACGATGCGTACCAAGGTCTCCACGGTGACGGTCACCCCGCCGCCTGCTGAGCCGCCGGCTCCCGCTCCGGAGCCGCAGACCGTGACGGAAACGGTGGTGCCCTCAGCCAGCCCGCAGCCGCCCCTGGAGCAGCCGGCGTCCAGCGCGGCCGACCGACCGAGCGCTCAGCCGTCCAGCCAGCCCAGTGCCGTTCGCCCGAACCCACTACCTCAACCGAGCGCGGCTGCGCCAAGCCAGGGCGCAGAGTCCGGGAACGAGGAAAGCGCTGCGGACGGGGCGGTCGCGCCGTCGCAGGTGGATCAGGGTGCAGCCGGGGAAAGCGAGGGTGCCGGGTCGGTGGCGGACCACAGCGACGCGCTTGGTCAGGCGCAGAACTACTAGGAAGCGCCGGGCCCGAAGTTAGCGGGCCTCCAGGCCGTCGAGGAACCCCATGGCGTAGTCCCAGGTGACGTAGGCGTCGTAATCAATTTCCGCGCTCGGCTCGTGCACCGGCGGGAGCTGGTTGCGCAGGGTGGCCAGCATGTTGTGTTCCATGATGGCCCAGTCGTAGTAGTGCCATTGCTCGCAGTCGTCGCACATGAAGTAGATGCCGCGGATGCCGCGGGGCTGCAGGCGACGGATGCAGTCGCGAACGCACTGCAGGTCGCGCAGCACGTCGGCACGCTCCTGCGGGGAGAGGGGTTCCGGGAGCGCGTCATCCTCAATAAACGACGCCGGATCGTTCGGGTCATCCGCGAACGGGTCCTTGGGCATCATGTCATCAAAGTTCACACCACCAACCCTATGTGCTTTGCGGGCCCGTGCCAATTCCCCCGCCTTACGTGAAACGGCGCTGACGATATATCATGACGGAAAGTAAACGGTGTGACCCGCGCGGGAGAGGAGACGCAGCAATATGGCAAATGAACGAGTTCTCACAGGTGGCGACGACCCGAACAAGGTGGCGCTGCGAGGCCTGACTTTTGACGATGTGCTGCTCCTGCCGGCCGAGTCCCACATCGTGCCCGCCGAGGTGTCCACGACGTCCAAGTTCAGCCGCAACATTACCCTCGGCATGCCGATTGCGTCGGCGGCGATGGACACCGTCACCGAGTCGCGTATGGCCATCGCCATGGCCCGCCAGGGTGGTATTGGCGTGCTGCACCGCAACTTGAGCGCGCAGGATCAGGCGGAAAACGTCGACGTGGTCAAGCGCTCTGAGTCTGGCATGGTGACCAACCCAGTCACCGCGCGCCCGGACATGACCGTGAACGACGTGGACGCGCTGTGTGCCCGGTTCCGGATCTCCGGGCTGCCGGTCGTGGACGAGGACGAGCGCCTCGTGGGCATCGTTACCAACCGCGACATGCGGTTCGAGCGCGACTACGAGCGCAAGGTCGCCGAGATTATGACGCCGATGCCGCTGGTCGTGGCAGAAGAGGGCGTGACCAAGGAGAAGGCGCTCGAGCTGCTTTCCGCAAACAAGGTGGAGAAGCTGCCGATCGTGTCCAAGGACGGCAAGCTGGTCGGTCTGATCACCGTGAAGGACTTTGTGAAGACGGAGCAGTACCCGAACGCGTCCAAGGACGCGAACGGCCGCCTGCTCGTCGCCGCCGGTATCGGCACCGGTGAGGACTCTTACGACCGCGCCGGTCTGCTGGCCGAGGCCGGCGTCGACGCCCTCGTGGTCGACTCCGCACACGCGCACAACAACCGCGTGCTGGAGATGGTCGCGCGCGTGCAGAAGGACTTCGGCGACCGCCTCGACGTCATCGGCGGCAACCTGGCCACCCGCTCCGCGGCGCAGGCGATGATCGACGCCGGCGCGGACGCCATCAAGGTGGGCATCGGCCCGGGGTCGATCTGCACCACCCGCGTTGTTGCCGGCGTCGGCGCGCCGCAGATCACCGCGATCATGGAGGCCTCCGTGCCGGCGCACAAGGCGGGCGTGCCGATCATTGCAGACGGCGGCATGCAGTTCTCCGGCGATGTGGCCAAGGCCCTGGCCGCCGGCGCATCGACCGTCATGCTTGGCTCCATGCTCGCCGGTACCGCCGAGGCCCCGGGCGAGATCGTCGTGGTGGGCGGCAAGCAGTACAAGCGCTACCGCGGCATGGGCTCCATGGGCGCCATGCAGGGCCGCGGCCTGACGGGGGAGAAGCGTTCCTTCTCCAAGGACCGCTACTTCCAGGCCGATGTGACCAGCGAGGACAAGCTGGTGCCGGAGGGTGTTGAGGGGCGCGTGCCATTCCGCGGCGAGCTCGACTCCATCACCCACCAGATCGTCGGCGGCCTGCGCGCAGCGATGGGCTACACCGGCTCCGCATCGATCGAGGAGCTGCAGACCAAGCAGTTCGTTCAGATCACCACGGCTGGCCTGCGCGAATCCCACCCGCACGACATCACCCAGACCGTCGAGGCACCGAACTACCGCCACTAGGATCGAGTTGTAACAACACCATGCACGAATACGTGGAAATTGGCAGCGGCCGCGAGGCGCGCAAGGCCTATGACCTCCGCGATCTGTCCCTGGTCCCGGCGCGCCGCACGCGCTCGTCCAAGGACGTCGACGCCACCTGGCATATCGACGCTTACACGTTCGACCTGCCACTGTGCTCGCACCCGACGGACGCGCTGGCCAGCCCCGAGTTTGTCATTGAGATGGGCAAGCAGGGCGGCCTGGGCATCCTCAACGCGGAGGGCCTGCTGGGCCGTCACGCGTCGTTCGCGGACTCCGTGGCAAAAGTCGTCGGCGCGGCGAGCACCGACTGGCACGAGATGGAGACCATGCTGCAGTCCCAGTCGCGCGGCACCGCCGTGCTGCAGGAGCTGCACCAGGCGAAGTTGGACATGGACCTGTTTGCGGAGCACATGGCGCGCGTGCGCGACTCGGGCGCGACCGTCGCGGTGCGCGTGAGCCCGCAGAACGCGCGCGAGCTGGCGCCGCACCTGATCAAGGCGGGCGCAGAGATCCTGTTTATCCAGGGCACCATCATCTCCGCCGAGCACGTGCAGCAGGGCGGCGAGCCGCTCAACCTGAAGGAGTTCATCGGCTCCCTCGACGTCCCGGTGATCGCCGGCGGCGTCTTTGACTACAGCACCGCGATGCACCTCATGCGCTCGGGCGCGGCCGGCGTGATCGTCGGCTCCGGCCAGTCGAACCAGAACATGGCGCTGGACGTCCCGCTGGCCACCGCGATCGCCGACGTGGCCGCGGCGCGCCGCGACTACCTGGATGAGACTGGTGGCCGCTACGTCCACGTCCTCGCTGACGCGGACGTGCGCACCTCTGGCCAGATTGCCGTTGCGCTCGCGCTGGGCGCGGACGCGGTCATGGTGGGCGAGCCGCTCGCTCGCGCCGCGGAGGCCTCCGGCGAGGGCATGTACTGGGAGTCGGTGCTGGGGCACCCGCGCTTCCCGCGTGGTGAGATGCGTCGGGTGGTTGCTGCCGAGGAGCGCCAGCCGCTGGAGATTGTGCTGCACGGACCGTCGCACGACCCGTACGGCACCATGAACCTGGTGGGTGGCCTGCGCAGGATCATGGCGAAGTGCGGTTACACGGACACCAAGTCGTTCCAGAAGGTGAATCTGACCGTCCGAGAATAATCGGATATTGCGCAGAAATACCTGATAGATTGAGACCCACTATGGCCTACGACGTGATTCTGGACCGGGATGTGACGGACGGCCCGCAGCACCTGGTCGAGGTGGATGACATCTTCTTCTCGGTCACGGATGCCAAGGGCATCATGACCGACGTGAACGAGGTGTTCATCTACTACGCCCAGTACCCGCTGGAAGAGATGATCGGCAAGCCGCACAACCTCATCCGCCAGGACGAGATGCCGGGCGGCGCGTTCAAGGCCATGTGGGACTGGATCCAGGCCGGCAAGCCGTTCGCCGCCTACGTGCGAAACTTGGCCAAGAGCGGTTCGGCGTACGACGTCTTGGCCACGGTCACCCCGCTGCCGGGGGACCGCTATCTGTCGGTGCGCACCCGGCCGATGACGCACTACTTCCAGGACGCCGCGAAGGTGTACCAGGAGGCGAACGTTGTTGAGCACAAGGCGAAGACCGAGGGGGTCGGACGACGGAAGCGGGCCGAGCTCGGGTGGGAGCGGATCTGCGAGCTCATCCCGGACTACGACGCGTTCATGGCGGAGATCCTGCCCGCCGAGGTCGCCGCGCGCGAGGAGGCCGGCTTTGTCCTCCCCGAGGGCGAAGGTGAGGTGTACGAGGCCACCGCGGCGCTGTACGCGGAGCTGGAGAGTTTCATGGGCATCCAGACCTCCATCAAGCAGTCGGCCGAGGAGCTCTCGCGCGCCTGCCAGACCCTGTTGGAGGAAAACGCCGTGACCAACCGGGTCAAAGGCGAGATGGAAAACGTGGTGGCGGAGGGCGCCACCCGCACGCTGTTGCTCGCACCGCTGCAGGTGTGGGCCACCATGCGCGGGATTATTGATGAAAACGCGCAATCGCTCGCCGAGGTCGCCGAGGAACTCCAGGACCGCGCGGCGAAGGCCCGCACTGCGATCGCCCTAGCCCGCCTGCACGCCGCGCAGACGGCGACGTTCTCCGCGGAGGAGGACCGGATTGAGTCGATGCAGATGCTCTATGACGCCATGGAGGTCGCCCTCCGCGACATGGACAACGCGGTGTTCCTGCACTCCTCGCTGGCCAACCGCGTAGAGCTGAAGGTGAACTCCATCTCCGAGCTGACCAAGATGCCGCTGGAGATGATCCGCCGCTGGTCCCAGTCCACCGCGCAGCAGCCAGTGGGCCAGAACATCGACCCGCTGGTCGCGCAGGTGGAGCAGGCCATTCAGGCTGCCGACGCCTCCATCGCCCAGCTGCAGCTCTCCTCCAAGGACCTCGGCGAGGACCCCTCGGTCGACGGGGTGCACGACGCGCTTGAGCGCCTTCGCCGGGCCGTCTACTAGGCGTGCGCACGCACGGGCGCGCCGCTTCCTATGGAATTTTGCGCCAACGCCTACTAGTTTTTATGGAAGGCTCATGCGCCCTTACTTTGGCGCGTGTCGTGCTCTAGTCCGGCGGAAAGTTTGGGAGAACTGAAATGCGTGGACGGATTGTTCGTTCTGCAGTAGCACTTGTCACCACCACCGTGATTGCCGTCGCGTTGTGCGCGCCGCCAGCGTCGTCAGCCCCTGCGGCCTCCGACGTGTCCAACTCGGCTGAGGCACCGCTTGGCGACGCCGGCGCGAGCGATTACCCCCTGTTCACCTACTACCGGCCCGAGTTTGGCAACTGGCTGTACGTCCTGCGCGACCAGGTCGAGCGCGGCGACACGTTCAACCCGCCGGTGTACGCGCACTTCATCCCCGAATACGAGCGGGTGACGCCGCCGCAGCCGCTGACCTACACCAAGCTCGACGGCCCGGAGTGGTTGGAGGTGGACTCCAACACCGGGCAAATCCGCATCACCAACGACATCTCCGCGTACCTCCGCATGACCAACAAGCTGACCACGCCGGAGCAGGTGGCGTCGCTGAGCGTGAAGGTGACCTACCCGGACGGTCACGACTGGACGCAGCACCTGACCGTGGTGTTGTTTAACAACGAGGAGAGCTACGAGGCGTACAACAACCCGGCCACGGTGGAGGAGCCGCGGTTTGCGCGCCGCCCGATCCCGCTGACCCCGGGAGAGACGCTCACGCTGACCCGGAAGGACATTTCGTGGAAGGACCCGCAAGTACAGTGCGGGGAGAAGCCGGGCGAGGAGCTGGTGCGGTGCAAGGAGCGCGAGACGCCGGGGTTCTGGCCGGACGGGATCTGGGACGCCGACCTGGTGGTGGAGCCGCAGCCGCAGGAAGAAAACCCTGGCAATCCGCTCCTTGATCCCCAGTACGTCAACGTCGAGGTGGTCAATGACGCGAACGGCCAGTTCCAGGAGCTGCGCATCCACGCGGAGAAGAAGCTGGAGGAGCTGACCAACCAGGGCTACGCGGGTGGGGCATTGCCGGTCCGCTTCCGCTGGAAGGCCCGCGACGGCGAGTCCTTGACCACGTTCAACGACAGCACGATGGAAGAGGCGTGGGACACCGTCCCGCTCTACGTCTTCTTTGGCAACCTGTCCGACAAGGACAACTACGTCCCCCGGGCGGTCGCACCGATCACCACCGCGACGGGGCAGGAGGGAAGCGCCGCGCTCCCGGAGTTCGATTCCGCCGGCATCGCGGGCGACCCGGAGCAGCCGGTGAACCCTACGTTCACCGTGGTTGGCAAGGACGCCGAGTGGGTATCCGTGGAGAACGGCCGCATCGTGGCGCGCCCGACCGCGCCCGAGCACGTGGGCAAACACAAGGTCCAAATGCGGGTGGACTTCCAGGACGGGTCGCACTCCCGCTTCGGTGTCGACGTGACCGTGACCCCGCTGGCCGCCCAGTACGAGCCGCGCTGGGACGATGCCACGCTGGAGCGCGGAACGACCACGGTGCGCGTCCCGCTTGCCGGTACGCTGCCGGGCGAGGACGCCACGACTTCGGTCGCGGCCGACACCGACGGGTTCGCCGCCACCGCCAACGCGGACGGCTCCATCGACGTCACCGCGCCCGCCGACGCCAAGGTCGGCACGACCGCGACGCTCACGGCGACAACGAAGTACTCCGACACTACGGAGGGCAAGCCTGACACGGTTGACACCGACACCTTCACCGTCACCGTCGTCGCACCCCCGGGGGATAACGTCGCTGACCTGGGCGATGCCCCTTACCCACCGCAGCGGGTCGCCCGCGATGACGAGCGCGAGGTCGCTGCCCCTGCGGGCGAAAACATCGCGTTCGCGCCGGTCACGGAGGCTGACTCGGGCGCGCCGGGCTACACCGGGCCGACGCCGACGTGGGCGCAGGTAGACGCCGACGGCACGATCACGCTGCGCCCGGACGCGAAGGTCCCGTCGGGCCTGGTGCGGGTGCCGGTGCGCGCGGAGGATGGCAGCGGCAACGTCCGCATCATCGAGGTCCCCGTCACGGTCGGCGCGAACCGCTCCGAGGTTGCCTACCCCACGCGGACCGAGGCGCAGGTGGGCGAGCCGGTGACCATCGCGCCGCTCGAGGGCGTGCGCGAGGGGTTGGAGTTTGCGGTTGTTGGGGGTGAGGGGAGCGTCGATAAGCAAGGCACCATTTCGTACACCCCGAAGCTTTCGCAGGCCGGCGAGCGGACGCTGCGCGTGCGCGTGACCGACCACAGCGGCGCGACTCGCGACATCGAGGTCCCGGTGACGGTGCGCACGGTCAGCGACCGCACCGCGCCGACCTGGGCCGATGCCAGCGCGCCGCAGGGCGAGCCGATCGAGGTCGCCAATTCGGGCGACTCGGTGGAAGGTGCGGTGGTCGAGGCATCGCTTATCGACGCCACATCTTGGTCCGCCTCCGCCAACGGCGACTCCGTCACCGTGCACCCCGACGCGGGCGCGAAGGCGGGGGACCGCGCGACGCTGCGCATCACCGCCACCTACGGCGACGGCAGCAGCGACACGCAGGACGTGACCGTGCGGGTGACCGACGCGCGCGCCTACCCCGAGGGGACGGTCGTGGCGCCCGCGGGGGAGACAACCCGGTCTGAGGCCCCGGGCGGGTTCGGCGACTCGGCCACGTTCGCCCTGGCAGAAGGCTCGCCGTATGGCAACTGGGTGGCGATCGACCCCGCCACCGGCGCCGCGACGCTCAGGCCCGCCGCGCGGAAGCGCGACGCCGAGTTCGTCGTGGCCGGGTCCTACGACATCCCGGTGGTGGCCACGCTGCCCGGCGGCGAGCGCGTCGAGCTGACCCTGCCGGTAGTGGTGACCTCGCTGGCCGCGAACCTACACCCGAAGTGGCGCGACGTCGCCGGCGCCGCCGGGGCGCAGTTGTCGTCCGCGAACGTCGGCGACGCGCTGCCGGAGGGCACCGTCGTCGCCGCGACAGGCCCCGGCGGCTGGGACGTCGCGCTCACGGACGGCGAGGGCACCGTGACGCTGCGCCCGCCCGCCGGTGCGAAGGCCGGGGATGCCACCCCGGTGCGCCTTGCGCTGACCTACCCGGACGGCAGCACGCAGGACGCGGCGTTTACCGCGAAGGTGGCGCGCGGCGGTCAGTCGACCACGGCGACGACGCAGGCGACGCGGGCGACTGCGACGACACAGACGAGTTCGGCGAGTGCGACGACCGTGACCGCAGAGCCAACAGCGACTGCGCAGCCTTCAGAGCCGGCGCAGACTGCAAAGCCGGTTCGGCCGTCGGCAACGACGCCCGCTGTGCCGACAACCGCTGCGCCGACAACCGCGAAAACTGAAGCGCCGACGACAACCGCGACAACTGAGGCGTCGTCAACGACAACGACCACGGTCACGTCTCACACGACAACCTCTGTGCCCACCACGGCGCCAACCACCACCCCGCCGCGGGACGGGGTGCAGGGCAAGCCGGGCTCGTCGAGTAGCGGGTCTACGGGGAGTGGGGTCGGCGGGTCGTCGACAAGCATGCTCCTCGCGCTGGCGGCCAGCCCGCTGCTGCTGCTCGTCCCGATTGCGCTTGCACAGCAGGTACAGGTGCCGGGGCTGACACCGGCGCTTGATGAGCTCGACGCGCAGCTGCGCGCGCTGCCACCCGAGGTCACCGGTGCGCTGGATGCTGCGCTGGAGGGTTCAGGCTTCCATCTCGGCGGAGCCGCTGCCGCAGGCGGGGTGGTGCTGACCAGCATTGTTGCGCTTGGCGTTGCGATTGCGGCGGGTCAGGCACAGGGGCAGGGAGGATCGTCGGCCCCGCAGTAGGCCGCGGTAGACAGGGCCAATTGGGCGCGCGTGGTGCCGTGGCGGGGCCGTGGGCTAGACTCTGTGCCGTGACTACTCCGCAAAATCGCCCCGTTCTTGTCGTCGACTTCGGCGCCCAGTACGCGCAGCTCATCGCACGCCGTGTGCGCGAGGCGCGCGTGTACTCCGAGGTCGTCCCGTCCACCATCTCCGCCGCTGAGGTGCGCGAGAAAAACCCGGCCGCGCTGGTGCTCTCCGGCGGCCCGTCGTCGGTGTACGCCGAGGGTGCCCCGCAGCTGGACCCAGAGATCTTCGAGTTGGGTCTGCCCATCTTTGGCATCTGCTACGGCTTCCAGATCATGACCCAGACGCTCGGCGGCAAGGTCGCCGAGACCGGGGCCAGGGAGTACGGCCGCACCAATATGCTTGTCGACGGCGGCGTGCTCCACGCCGACACCCCGAACGAGCACCCGGTGTGGATGTCGCACGGCGACTCCGTCACCGAGGCGCCGGAGGGCTTTACCGTCACCGCGTCCACCCCGGGCGCACCGGTGGCCGCCTTCGAGTGCGTGGACAAGAAGCTCGCCGGCGTGCAGTACCACCCCGAGGTTATGCACTCCCCGCACGGCCAGGAGGTGCTCACCCGCTTCCTCACCGAGGTCGCCGGCCTGGAGCAGAACTGGACCGCTTCCAACATCGCGGAGCAGCTCATCGAGCAGGTGCGCGAGCAGGTCGGCGACGGCCGCGCCATTTGCGCCCTGTCCGGTGGCGTGGACTCCGCCGTCGCCGCGGCGCTGGTGCAGCGCGCGATCGGCGACCGCCTCACCTGCGTGTTCGTGGACCACGGCCTGCTGCGCCAGGGTGAGCGCGAGCAGGTGGAAAACGACTTCGTCGCCGCTACCGGCGCGAAGCTGGTCACCGTGGACGAGCGCGAAGCCTTCCTGGGCAAGCTCGCCGGCGTGACCGAGCCGGAGGCCAAGCGCAAGGCGATCGGTGCGGAGTTCATCCGTTCCTTCGAGCGCGCCGTTGCCGGTGTGCTGGAAGGCCAAAACGTTGACTACCTCGTCCAGGGCACCCTGTACCCGGACGTGGTGGAGTCCGGCGGAGGCACCGGCACCGCAAACATTAAGAGCCACCACAACGTCGGCGGCCTGCCGGACGACGTGGAGTTTGAGCTCGTCGAGCCGCTGCGCCTCCTGTTCAAAGATGAGGTCCGCGCCGTCGGCCGCGAGCTCGGCCTGCCCGAGGAGATTGTGAACCGCCAGCCGTTCCCGGGCCCGGGCCTGGGCATCCGCATCATTGGCGAGGTCACGCAGGAGCGCCTGGACACGCTGCGCGCCGCCGACGCGATCGCGCGCGAGGAGCTGACCAAGGCTGGCCTGGACGAGCAGATCTGGCAGTGCCCGGTCGTGCTGCTTGCAGAGGTCCGCTCGGTCGGCGTCCAGGGCGATCACCGCACCTACGGCCACCCGATCGTGCTGCGCCCGGTTGCCTCCGAGGACGCGATGACCGCCGACTGGGTCCGCGTCCCGTACGAGACGCTCGAGGCGATCTCTACCCGCATCACCAACGAGGTCGCAGAGGTCAACCGCGTTGTGCTGGACGTGACGTCCAAGCCGCCGGGGACCATCGAGTGGGAGTAACTCCCGCCTCGACGAAAGCGCCGCCTGCCTTGCAGAACCTGCAGGGAGGCGGCGCTTCGCGTTGCGGGGGCCTCTTTAGGCGCCGGCACGCCAGTGTCTAGGGCGCATCTGCGCCACGCTCGTCCTTGTCTGGAGTTGGCAAGAAGGCAGTCGCACTCGTGCCTAAGAAGACGAGGACAAAGAGCACCCATAGCCCTGGGGGAAGGTAAGGCAGCAGCGCCCCCGGGTACGCCGAGACTGCGACATGGACGGCGACCGTGTACCAGATGCCCACTAGGAGCGCTGTCAGCATGGCAACACAGTACGGAAAGAGGATTGCCCAGAACTCTGCTCGCTGGATCGCGCCTTGGGTACGGCCCAGAAGACGCAGTGGTGAGAAGAACGCATGCAAATTGGCCCGCTTGCCCATCACAGAGACCGCGAGGACCAGGCAGATCGCCAGCAGAGTGTAGGCCGCGGTGGGTACGAAGCCGGCGGTTCCGTCGCCGTGGGGCCCGTACATGATCTGGCTATCCATATCCACATGCCGTACCCAATCCTGCGCGGACTCCACTCGGAGATGATCCGGTGCGCTAGCCGATTCTGCGACCACGGGAAGCCCCCATTCCGGTTTGACCGGAGACTCGCTAGAAATACCGGAGAACGGCACCATGAAGTCTGGGTAGAAGGGGCTGTGAGCTTTCACCGGCGCCCCGGGCGAGAGTAGCTGCCCTATCACGTGGTCATTCGATCCGGCCAGAGAATAGTCATTCGCCTTCTCCATCGGTACGGAGGTCTCCCCCGCGGATTCGAAGTCCGAAGGCTGCCAGTAGACGACCCCACGGCAGTCGTCGCCGATCTCCTCACATACACCGTCTGCTTCCTGCGCTTCCAGTAGGCGAAAATCTTGGCCAACGACGACTGGGACCGTTTGGAAATTCTGGGAGCCTACGTAATTTGCCGCCCATAACGAGGTCTGTGCACCTGTGAAGCCTGCCAGCGGAATGGCTACGAGCGCGGTAGCAAGCCCCACCCTCGAGGTCGTCCCGACGGTTTCGGAGGAGCGGATGCCTAGCGCGGGTGCCGACCATCCGCTCACCTTTTTGATCGCTGCGGCTGCCCAACGAGCTAGCGCCCGGGCGAAGGTGCCGGCAAGTGTGACAGCGAGGAACGGCAAGGTGAAGACGAATATCAACACGACAGGCCCTGGCGGAGTCGTCACCATACACCAGATACCCGCGGCAATATTGACCACTGCGAGCACTAGGCCAACCAGCCCCACCAAGGATTTGGACTTACCTTCTGTCGCCGCTCCCGGATCCCCGGTTTTGGCCAGCACCTTGTCGACGTTGAGAATCCCCACGCCGAGGAGGTACAAGGGGACTAAGACCAGCAGTGACGACCAGGCAACGTCAATGGGCGAGCCCCAGTGATCTGGCAGCTGTTTGTTGAGCCCTAGCAGAATCACCTTGAAAAGCGGCGCCGCTAACAACCGTCCCAACACGACCGCCGAAGCGCTTGCCAGAAGCGCCAGGCACGCCCCTTGCAGGAGCAGGTGCCTGGTGAAAAACGCCCTACCTATGCCGAGAATCCGCAGCGCTTGCACGGTATTTCGGTGGTCAGCGATAAAATTCTGATGCGCCAACCGGACCCCGGCGAATGCCGGGATGATCGCAATCAGGCTCATATTCGTCACGCCGGCCTTGAAGTCGCTGCTTCCGCCAGTCGAGAATGCGACGTAAAGGATGGTGCCGACGAGCGTGCCTATTACTACCGCAGCCAGTACGATTCCCCCGATGAAGGGGCGCGCCGTCACCGACAGCTCTCTCCGGTAGGCGGCGGTGGGAGTCATGGTCTTCATGAGCTATGCCCCATCTGCAGCAGCGTTTTTGCCTGCCCGTCGAAAAGCTCACGGTGGGAGCAATAGACCACTATCGCTCCCCGCTTCGCCGACTGGCGCAACAAGTCCTCGACCACGGTGACATTCGCTCCATCAAGCGCGCTGACGGGCTCATCCATGAGCACCAAGTCCGGTTGGGAAGCTAGTGCCTGGGCCACCGCAACGCGCTGGCGTTGACCCCCGGATAGCTCCCCCGGCAGGGCTTCTGTGAAAGGCTGCATGCCCAACGTGCCAAGTAGCTCATCCCTGCCCTGGGCGTCGAGGCCCTGTCCGGCGACGTGAACTGCCAGCTCGAGGTTCTCCCGGCAGCTGAGGCTAGGCAGGAGGGTCGGTGCCTGTGGTGCGTACCCGACGTGCGCGGCCCGCCACGAGGTTAGCTTCTTGGCCGCGCCCTTTCCGAACCGTTTACCGTCGATGGTTACCCTGCCTTCACTGGGTGAGCGCAGACCGGCTAACAGATCCAGAACCGTGGATTTACCGCTTCCCGATGGGCCCCGGACTTCGTAGATGCCAGGCCGTGACAACGACAGCGCGGCATCCCGCAGAATATATGGCCCATATTTCGAGTATCGAAAAGAGATTTTATTCCAAACTATTGCGACCATCACAATTCCTATCTTGTTAGAGCGCATACGCTACCCAAGTACGGGTGCTGCGATATTCACGTAGCGTTGTCAAAAGGCGTTCGACAATTTCATCGTTTAAACCGTTCGTCGGCTCATCCAGAATGATCCCGCGACGGCCCAATGTCAGGGCATAGATAATTGACAATCTTTTCATAAAGATGTGCTCGCCTACTTTGATACCGGTGCATCCAACGGCCCCGTCGAGGCAATCAACGGCAGACTCGAACACCTACGCGGCATCGCCCTAGGATTCAAAAACCTCAACCACTACATCTTGCGGTGCCTGATCCACTCCGGACAACTACAGGACAAAATCAACGCACTCTAAAACCGGAAGGGCCCCTTAAGGCTCGCGGACGGTGACGTTGCCGATGTTGGTGGTGGCGTTGATACGCAGTGTCTTGCCCGGTGCATCGGGGTTGACGGTATCGGTGGGGCAGTCGGTCGAGCCGAGGTTGGTCGAGCAGTGCACCTCGACCGGCACGTCCTTCGGCAGCACGACGTCCACGTTGCCGATGTTGGTGTGCAGCGTGGCGGTGCGCTCCTGATCGAGGGACGGGAGGTCGCGATAGTCCACGTTCACGTCGCCCATGGTCTCGGAGACGTCATTGACCTCGGTTTCCGTGGTGGTGGTGATATTGGAACCGCCGAACATGTTGCCCGCGTTACCGTTCTCGACGACGGCGGAGATCACTCCCAGGACGAGCACGCCGACCACGACGGCGACGGCGATCCACCAGCTGCGCTTGGAGCCTTTCGGAGGCGTGTCGTCGTCGGAAGCGTCGGCCTCGCTGTTCGGATCCGGCAGGTGCCACAGCTCCGGTGCAGCACCGAGTGGGTCCCACGCCGGCGGGGTGGCGGGGTGCGGGAATTCCGGCGGGGTGGTCAGGTTCGCCGTGGCGGATTGCGCGTAAGGGTTCTCTGGGGATTCGGCCGCGTCTGCTCGCCACGCGGTGGATCCGCCTGCGTCGGTGTTACCGGGGGCGGTGTAGGGACCGGACGGGTGAGCGTCGTGAAGCGTGCGCCCCTGCTGCGGCACGAGCAGACCGGCGGGGGGCTCCGGGGCGCGCTGGTAGAGCAGGTACCAGCCCAGCCCGAAGAGCGCGAAGGTGATGGCGGCGCTGTAGATGGTGGTGCCGTCGCTGGCGTAGGACAAGGACGGGAAGAAGACGAACATGCCGATGAGCAGCCAGATCGCCAGAGTGCGTTCTTTTTTGCCCGTCTTCGACTCGCGCGCGATGTTGCCTCGGCCGGTGGCGAGCGCGGACCAGGGGCTGAACGGGACGCCGAAGCGGCCCATGTTGATCCAGCACAGGAAGTAGAGGAATAGGCCGCCGCCGAAGCAGAGGGTGAGGACGACGAAGGCGATGCGGATGATCACGGGGTCGATGTTGTAGCGTGCGCCGAAGCCTTCGGCCACACCGGCGAGGACCGCGTTGCCGCCCTGGTCCTTCGGGATGCGGGGCGGGCGGGTCTCCCACATCTTGGTGAAGGTCTGTGTCGTTTCCATACCTTCATTATCGCCGGTCAGAGGTGGTGCGACCATCCGGAATTCCCCTGAACTTTGCGCGCGGCGGGGTGCGCGGAAAAGTCAGGGTTGTCCCCGATCCGCGCTGCAGGTGCGGGTGGAAGAATTGAGGGCATGGCAAAATCCACCCCGTACGCCGCGCAGCCCCCCGCACTGTATTCGCGCTTCACCCGGAGCCGCCGCAACCTCATGGTGGCAGGCATCGCCTCGGGCCTGGCGCGGTATCTCGGGGTGGACGAGCGCTGGGTGCGCCTGTTTTTCATCGTTGGCGCATTCGTCGGCGGCGCTGGCGCGTTGGCCTACGCGGCGCTGTGGATGACCACGCCGCTGGAGCCGAAGACCACCGACGCTGAGCCGGCGGTGACGCCGGAGATTGTGGGACATCAAAGCTGGACGCGGGTGGTCAACCTCGTGCTGGTGGCGGTGGCGGTCGCGGGCGCGCTCGTCTCGCTGAAGGTGTCGAGCGGCTTCGGCAGCTCGGTGGTGCTCGTCCTCGGCCTGTTTACCGTGGGCGCGGTGCTGGCGCTGCAGGCCTACGACAGGGAGATGGGGACGACGGCGAACGTGATCGCCTTGTCGGTGGGTGCGCTGCTGGTGATGGGCGGGGTGTTTGCAATCGCGATGCTGGGCGAGCGCGCAGGCATCACCGGGGTGGTGGTGTCGGTCCTGGTCACGGTGTGCGGCGTGGCGGTGCTGGTCATCCCGTTGCTGATGCGCCTGACCTCTTCGCTGCTTGCGGAGCGTGAGGCGAAGGCGGTAGCGGATCAGCGCGCGGAGATTGCCGCCCGGCTGCACGATTCGGTGTTGCAGACCCTCGCCCTGATTCAGAAGCAGGCCGAGCACCCCGAGGAGGTCGCCCGGCTTGCGCGCGGCCAGGAGCGCGAGCTTCGCGCCTGGCTTTTCGACGCCCCCGAGCACCCCTCGACGACGCCCGCCTCACTCTTCCAGGCGCTCAACCGGGCGGCCGGGGAGGTCGAGGACACCTTCGGCGTGGTGATCCGCCCCGTCACGGTGGGCGAGGACCCCGCGCTCACGGAGGGCAACGAGCCGGTGGCGCTGGCAGCGCGTGAGGCCATGGTGAACGCCGCGAAGCACAGCGGCGCCGAAGCGATCGACGTCTACGCCGAAAACCTCGCCGGCCAGCTCGCCGTGTTCGTGCGCGACCGCGGCGCGGGCTTCGACCAGCGCTCGATCCCGGAGGACCGCCACGGGGTGCGCGACTCCATTATCGGTCGCATGGAGCGCGCCGGCGGGACGGCCCGGATCACGTCGGCGCCTGGAGAGGGGACGGAAGTGGAGCTGACGCTGTAGGCACCGTTAGCCTGGTTGTTATGGTTCGCGTCTTTCTTGTAGATGATCACTCCGTGTTCCGCGCCGGCGTGCGCGCCGAGCTGGCGGAAAAGGTCGAGATTGTCGGCGAGTCCGGCACCGTCGCCGACGCGATCGAGGGCATCCGCGAGAGCAACCCGGACGTCGTGCTCCTCGACGTGCACATGCCGGACGGCGGCGGGCTGGCGGTGTTGCGCGCGGTGCAGAAGACACAGCAGGCCGCGAAGTTTCTGTGCCTGAGCGTGTCCGACGCCGCCGAGGACGTCATCGCGTTGATCCGCGCAGGTGCGCGCGGCTACGTGACCAAGAACATCGACGGCGCGGAGCTCGCCGAGGCGATCGCCCGAGTTGACGGTGGGGATGCGTACTTCTCGCCGCGCCTGGCCGGCTTCGTCCTCGACGCCTTCGCTTCGGGCGGGGTGGTCGAGGATCCGGCAGGCGAGCCGGTCAAGGTGGAGGACCCTGCGGTGGACGCGCTGACCCGCCGCGAGCTGGAGGTTCTGCGCCTGCTCGCCCGCGGCTACACCTACAAGGAGATTGGCAAGCAGCTGTTCATCTCGGTGAAGACGGTGGAGACGCATGCGTCGAATATCTTGCGCAAGACGCAGACCTCCAACCGCCACCAGCTCACCCGTTGGGCTGCGGACCGGGACTTGGACTAGCTAGGCGTAGGCGAGCCGCCGCGAGCCGTCGACGTGAGGAAATAGTAGCCACGCGAGCGCGAAGAGTCCCACGAACACGAGCAGCGCGCCCCACACCGGCCACTGCAGCAGCGGCGCAAGCATGAGCAGCAGCCACCAGAGCATCAACGGCACGAGCATGCTTATCGACGCCACCGTGGACGCACCTTTCTGCGCCGCAAATTCGCGCATCGCGCGCCGGTAGGGGTGTGCAAGCGTCACACCGAGCGCCACCGCGATGCAGGCAAGCGCGACGCCCGCCCGGACCGCGATTGGCGCCGACGACGCCATGATGGCCACCGACCCGGCCACCCCCGCGGACCCCGCGGCGCGCACGGCGAGCGGGGTGGGGATCGGGGTGACGCGGGAGCGGATGTCGCTGGGGAACATGGGCAGTACTGTAGCAGGGGTAGGTGGGGTGGCGGAGGGTGTGGCGTCGAGAAGCGTGGCTCGCTATATTCGCAAACCCGTGCGACCTCGGCGGTTGCCCATGTTCGGGGTGGGGTGCATACTATGTGGCGTGAACAGAACGTCCATTCGAGCGCTCAGCGGGGTGCAGAACAGCGCAGGTCAGGGGGCGGAAAGTGTCCCTGACGTGGATCGGCATGCCCGGATTGCGCAGCTCCGCGCCCGGATGGCGGAGATGGGCGGGCAGGCAGCGCCGAACGTTGTGGTGGGCGAGGATGTGCTGCCTGTGAGCGGCGGGTTTTCGCAGGTGTTGCCGAATGGCGGGCTGTCGCGCCACGCTGTCACGCAGGTGAGCGAGACGCCCGCGCTGATAGTCGAGCTGCTCGACCGCGTCGCCGGGGCGGGAGGCAGCGTGGGCGTGATCGGGTGGCCGGAGCTCTCGTACGCAGGCGTGGCGGCCAGTGCGCTCGAGCGGGTGATCGCGGTGCCGGAGCCGGGGATCGAGGACCTCGCGGTGGCGGGCGTGCTCGCGGAGGGGCTCGACCTGGTGGTGCTGCGCACCCGGACGGCGCTCCAGCTGAGCCCGGTGCGCGCCCGGCCACTGCTCGCGCGACTGCGCAAGGGCAACGCCGCGCTGGTGGCGGTGAACGTGTCGGTGCCTTCGCCCGCGCTGCGGGTCACCGGGCAGATCGCGCAGTTCCACGGCATCGGTCGGGGCACGGGGCGCATCCGGGGGATCGACGTGCGCGTGCGCGCCGAGGCGAAGGGGTGGCCGGGCGCGACGGTAACGCTCACGCTCGGCGCGGGGCCGGCGAGCGCTGTGGGTGCTGCGAGCGCTGCCCCCGGCCGTCGCCTGAAGGCGGTGCCTTAAATGCGGGTGGCGGCGCTATGGTTCCCCGACTGGCCCGTGCAGGCCGCCACCCTGGACGCGGCCGATACGTTGCAAGAACCGATTGCCATTGCCGCGCAGCACCGGATCAAGGTGTGCTCGCAGGCCGCGCGCCGGGCGGGCGTGCGCCGCGGCATGCGGGTGCGCAACGCACAGGCGCTCGCGCCCGAGCTGACGGTGGTGGAGGACAACCCGGACCGCGACGGGCGCATGTTCGCCTCGCTCGCCGGCGGGCTCGACGACGTCGCCGCCTCCGTCGAGGTCCTGCGCCCCGGCCTGATTGTGGCGGACCTGCAGGCGGCGGCCCGCTTCCACGGAAGCGAGGACACGGCCCTGGAAATGATGCTGGACGCCGCCCAACGCAGCGGCATTGAAGCCTTCGTGGGCGCCGCCGACGAGCTGGCCACCGCGGTGATCGCCACGCGCACCTCCCAACTCGTCGCCCCGGGCGCGTCCGCGCAATTCCTCGCGCAGCAGCCACTGAACACCCTGGTCGCGGAGGTGGCGCTCGGCGCGGACATCCCGACCGTCAACGCGCTCGGCCAGCTGGGCATCACCACGCTGGGCCAGCTCGCGCAACTGCCGCCGCAGGCAGTAACCACCCGCTTCGGGGCCGGCGGGATGCGCATCCACCGCATCGCGAGCGCCGCACCGGACCGCCGCGTCGCCCCCGAACTCCCGGCCGCGGACCTGGCCGTCGGGCTGACCCCGGAGGACCCGATCGAGCGCGTCGACGCCGCCGCGTTCGCCGCCCGCGCGCTGGCCGCCACGCTGCACGAGCGGCTCGCCGAGCGCGGCGCGAGCTGCCTGCGCCTGAAAGTGATTGCGGAGCTGGCCACCGGCGAGCGCGTCGAGCGCGTCTGGCGCACCCGCGAAGCACTCACCGAGTCCGCCACCGCGGACCGGGTGCGCTGGCAGCTCGACGGTTGGCTCACCGGCGGCGGCGCCGGCGCGATCACCTCCCTCATCCTGGAGCCACTCGAGCTGGCCGCGCCCGAGGCGCGCGAGCTCTTCGGCGGCGGGGTGGCGCAGACGCGCGGCGAGGCGCGTCGCGTGATCGAGCGTGTGCAGTCCCAGCTGGGCATCGACGCAGTGGTCCAGCCGCGCGCCGTCGGCGGCCGCGGCGTGGCCGAGCGCATCGCCTTCTCTCCCTTCGGCGAGCAGCCGCCCGCCACCGCCACCCAGCCGTGGCCGGGCGCGATCCCGGCGCCGCTGCCCGCCCGCCTCGGCGGCGGTATCGACCACCCGGCCTCGCGCATCATGCTTATCGACGCCCACGCGCACCCCATCACCGTCACCGCCGAAGCCCTCCTGTCCTCGGACCCCTACGCGCTGGCCTGGGGCGAGCACAAGTACCTGGTCACGGGGTGGGCCGGCCCCTGGCCCGTGGACGAGGGCTGGTGGGGTGCGGCCGGGCAGCGCGTGGCGCGCCTCCAGGTCGTCGGGGAGAAGCCGGAGGCGGGCAGCGTCGCGGAAGCGTGGCTGCTGGTGTGGACCCGGCGCAGCTGGCGCGTCGAAGCGGTGTACTGAGGCCGTGTATTAGGGGCGTGTATTAGGGCACCCTAAAGGCTGTAGGGTGGAGGCCATGAGTGAGGAAACGTTGACCAGTACCCCGGCCGCGTCCTGTTCCGACGTCCAGGTCGAGTCGCTTCCCGGCACGGCGAAGCCGGGTTCGACGTACGTGCTCTTCGAGTGGCCGCACGCCTGGACCCACGACGTGCTCGACGGCGGCACGCTCGGGGAGGAGATCACCGAGAAGCTCAAAGCGCACCTCGCCGAGTACGACGCCTCCCTGCTCCTCATCCGCCACCCCACGCGCGAGGGCCGCCAGATCGACGACCACCACGTCTACCTCGTCTTCGCCGAGGACGAGGCCACCGAGGTCATGCACGTCGACGGCCCCGAAGCACTCCTGGAGCTGGACCTGTCCGGCCCGGGCAAGAATGCCGCAGTGGGCGCGACTGCGCGTACCAAGCCACTGCTGCTTGTATGCACGCACGCCAAGCGCGACCGCTGCTGCGCGGTGAAGGGCCGCAGCATGATCAACAAGCTGGTGCAGAAGTACCCGTTCGGCCACGGCAACGACGTGGTGTGGGAAACCTCGCACATCAAGGGGCACCGCTTCGCGCCGACAATGCTGCTCATGCCTTGGGCGTACAGCTTCGGCCGGATGACCTTCGAGGCCACCGACGCCATGCTGGAGGCAGCGCTGCGCGGCGAGTACTTCGTCCCCGGCAACCGGGGGCGTGGCACGCTGAGCGCGCCGGCGCAGGCCGCCGAGGTTGCGGTCGCGGCGGAACTGGCGCGTGCCGGCGAGCAGGTCCGCTACGGCGAGCTAGAGGTCACCGACGTTGCGGTGGCGGGTGATGGGGGATACGTGCGCGTCGATAAGCACGGGGCGTCCTACACCGTGGAGCTTGCGCGCAAGGAGATTTCCGGGGTCGTGCCGTCGTGCGGTAAGCCCGCGAAGGACGGCGAGAGCTGGGTGCCTACCGCGGTGACAGCGCGTCCGCCACGCGCGTAATCACGTGGTCGGTGGCCGCGCGGACATCGGCCGGGGAGTGGGCGAAGCTGTAGGAATGGTCCGCGATGGCGTGCATGGACATGTCGTTCCATGAGTCGCCGAAGGTGAAAAGCTCCACGTCAGAGCGGTCAATGTGCAGGCGGTCAAGGAGCTCGAGGATACCCGCGCCCTTCGTGCGGCCCGGCGCCATGATGTCCACGTACTGCTGGTTTTGCGCGACGGTGTAGTCCCCGGCAAGCGACTCGCCCCAGGCCACGACCTCGCGGCGCAGCGCCTCATCCGTGGGCACCCAGATCGGCACCACCGCGAACTGATGCTCCGGGATGTCCGCGCGGGTCATGGGGGTGAAGTGCTCGGTGAAGTGGCTCACCCCGCCGGTGTTGTCAGCGAAGACGCCGTCGACGGGGCCGATCGTCGTGCCGTAGATGGCCAGGCCGGCGCGCTCGCCGAAGGCGTCCAGCGCGGCGAGGAGCACGTCCGGGTCGATGGTGTAGCCGAAGATGAGCTCGCGGTTGTCGCCCGTGGTGGCGGACGCGCCATTGGAAAGGACCTGGTAGTCGAAGGCGAGCGTGCTGCCGCGCATGCCGTAAGCGAGGGCGGAGCGGGAGCGGCCCGTGGCGGAAATGGCGAGGTGGCCGGCGTCGCGCCACGCCTGGATCGCGGCGAGGTCGGCGGGGCTGAACCCGTTCGGTTCGTCGGGGTGGTGGAGGGTGCCGTCGAAGTCAAAGGCCGCGATCTTCATACTGACGAGTCTAGGGGTGCAGCACGAGGCCATGAACTTGCACCGACAGCATCGCGTCCGCGCCCATATACTTCCCGTATGGCTATCGCACAATGGGAAACAAATGCTGGCGGCGCACCCCTGCAGATCCAGGCCGAGGTCGCGCCGCGTTTCTTCCGCCCCGAGGACGAGGAGCAGGCGGAATTCGCGCAGGCTCTCGTCGACGCGGTGCGGGAGGCCGCGGACGAATACACCGGCTCCGAGGAGCTGCCGACCGAATACCCGAACGAGGCGGTCGAGTCGCTGGCACACACGCTCAACGGCATCGGGGAGCTGCGCGAGGCGCTCGACGAGGGGATCTCGCCCGCAGAGGCAATGTTGCGCCTGAACCGGATCGACCAGGAACTGGCGCGACTGTCGGAGCTGGACCCGCGCTTTGTCCCGGCTCGGTACTTCGCCCGCCGCGGGTGGATCGCGGCCGGCGACTTCGACCTGGGCGCGGTCGAGCAGGTCTGCGCGGAGCTGCCGGGCCTCCTGCCCGCGCCGGAGCAGACCGATGAGGGGCTGGCGTTCCACGCCTCGCTCTGGACCGAGGACCCGGTGCCCGAGCTGGAGGTGTACGCCGAGGTTGCGGACATCATGGCGGCCGTGACGCTGCGCACCGACGGCCCAGCGTTCGGCGTTCTCCGCGCGCTCGCCGCGGTGCCCGAGCGCATGCTCGACGCCCTCCCGGGCCTGCCTCCCGCGTCTTTCTACGCCGAGGCGGCCTATGCCAAGCAGGTCAGCGACCTGCGCTTCACCGACGCCTTCCAGGAGGACAACGCCTATCGACGCCTTGTCATCGACGCCCTGGCGCAGTCCCTGAGATTCCTCGCGGCCCACTCGCCCCGCTACGAGTTCCCTCTGAAAATGGCGGACGTTGTGGACAGGATGGCCGAGCGGACCGAGCCGGAGGCGCTCGGGCTGGACGCGCTGATGGGGCTCCTCGAGCACATTCAATCCTGGCTGCCGCGCGCCGTCAACGACCTGGTGCCGCCGTGGTGGTTCGGCGAGGACAACGAGGACACCATTGAGGGCCTTGTCGCCAGCCTGACCGCCGACCAGTACGTCCGGATGGTCGCTGTGATGGACGCCAGCGCCGGGCAGCTTACCGACGAGGGCCTGCCCGACCGCGCGGCGTTCCAGGCCATCCCCGTCGACGACCTGACCATGGAGATGCTGGCCGCGGAGAACGTCACGCTCTTCGCCGAGGAGCTCTAGGCTGGCGCCGGGGCTGCGGGGCCTGCGGGGCTGCGGGGCCGCGGGTCATGCGCAGCCCCGACAAGACACATGACGAGAACCCCTTGACGAGGTCGCTGGTGAATCCCAGCACCTTCGTCAAGGGGTTCTCGTCAAATAGAACCGGCGCAGCCTACACCTACCGGCGCATGACCTTCTTCGACAGCACGTTGCCCAGCAGCTGCGCGAGCTGGACCACGACCACGATGACGATCACGGCCGCCCAGGTGACCTGCGGCTCGAACTGGCGGTAGCCGTAGACGATGGCGAAGTCACCGATACCGCCGCCGCCGATGTAGCCGGCCATCGCGGACATATCGATCACGGCGATGAAGATGAAGGTGTAGCCCAGGATCAGGGGCCCGAGCGCCTCGGGCAGGATCACGGACTGGATGATCTTCCACGGGCCGGCGCCCATGGAGCGGGCCGCCTCGATCACGCCCGGGTCGATGGCCACCAGGTTCTGCTCCACGATGCGGGCCACGGTGAATGTGGCGGAGAAGCACATGACGAACGTGGCGGCGCCGCGGCCGATGGTCGTGCCCACCACACCGAGCGTGATGGGGTAGAGCATGGCGATCATGATGATGAACGGGATCGGCCGGAAGAAGTTCACGGCGATGTTGATGATCCAGTACACCACCGCGTTCTGCAGAATGCCGCCCGGCCGGGTGGTGTAGAGGAAGATACCCAGAAGCAGGCCGAAGAAGCCGCCGACGACCATGGTGATGCCCACCATCCACATGGTGTCGCCGATGGATTCGATGAAGGTGGGACCGAGGCGGTCCCAGTCGGGTTCGGCGAGGATCATTTCGTTCATCGGGTGATCTCCTCAATGTCGGTGGTGGACTGCAGGGTGTGGAGGAACTCGTTGATGGCGTCGTCGTCGCCGTTGAGACGCACCGTCATCTTGCCGAAGGAGTGCGACTGCAGGGTGGCAATGCCCGCGTGCACGGGCTGGACGCTCACGCCGCGTTCGCGGGCCTTGGAGGCTGCGCCGAAGAAGCCGGAGTCCTCGGAGAGGTCGACGGTGAAGAGGCGGCCGGGTTCGGCGTCGAGAAGCTCTTGTGCCTCTACCTCGTTGGGGGTGTTGCGCAGGCTGGTGGAGACGAAGCGCTTGGCCACCGCGGTTTGCGGGTCGGAGAAGACGTCGTAGACGCTGCCGTACTCGACGACCTGGCCGGCCTCCATGACGGCGACCTTGTCGGCGATGGAGCGGATCACGTCCATCTCGTGAGTGATCACCACGATGGTGATGCCGAGCTCTTCGTTCACGCGGCGCAGCACCTCGAGGACCTCGTGCGTGGTCTCGGGGTCGAGCGCGGAGGTCGCCTCGTCGGCGAGCAGCAGCGAGGGGTTGGTGGCCAGGGCGCGCGCGATGCCGACGCGCTGCTTCTGGCCGCCCGAGAGTTGCTCGGGGTAGTTCTTGCCGCGCTCGGCCAGGCCCACAAAGTCGAGCAGTTCGTTCACGCGGCGTGTGCGCTCTTGCTTATCGACGCCCGCGAGCTTCAAGGGGTACTCAATGTTGCCAGCGGCGGTACGGGAATTGAAGAGGTTGAACTGCTGGAAGATCATGCCAACATTGCGGCGAATGTTGCGGAGCTGGCGCTCGGACTTGCCGACGACGTCGGTGCCGTCGAGAAGCAACTGCCCACCCGTGGGGGAATCGAGGCCGTTGATGAGGCGGACCAGCGTGGATTTGCCGGCACCCGAGTAGCCGATGACGCCGAGGATTTCACCCGGCTCGACAGTGAGCGTGACGCCGTCGACGGCGGTGACTTCGCGGTTGCCGGTTTTGAAGACCTTGGAAACGTCCCGGAACTCGATCCGGGTGCCGGTGTTGGGCATTACTTGTACTCCTCCACAAGCTCATCGAGGATCTTGTTCAGGTCCTCCTTGGAGCGCTGGACCTGCACGGCGGTGCCGTTAGAGTCCTCGTTGAGCGCCTCGGTGACCTCGGCGGACTGCCAGATCTCCACGAGCTTCTCGTAGGTCGGGTTGTCCACCTCGTCCGCCTTCACGGTGAAGACGTTGATGTACGGCTCGGCCAGCTCGGAGTTCGGGTCGTCCGCGGCGACGGAGGAAGCCGGGTCGATGCTGGCGCGCTGCAGCCAGTTGTTGTTGATGATCGCCGGGCGGCCCTCGTGGTACGCGTTCGGCGTCTGGGAGGCGTCGACGGCGACGACCTTCACCTTGGAGGCGGCCTCGTCGATGTCTGCCGGGGTCGGCGTGAGCTTCGGCGCGCCCTCCTTCAGCTTCAGCAGGTCGGCCTGGACGAGCACGTTGATCGCGCGGCCCTGGTTGGACGGGTCGTTCGGGATCGCGACCTCCTGGCCCTCGATGCCGTCGACGGAATCGTGATCCTTCCAGAACAGGCCCAGCACGTTGATCTCGCCGGAGCCGACGATGCGGAGATCCTCGTCGGAGGTGGCGTTGTACTGCGCCTGGTAGTTGATGGTCTGGAACTTCGACACATCCATCTGGCCCTCGGTGTGCGCCGGGTTGACCTGCGGGTACTCGGAGAAGCGGACGATGTCCAGCTTGATGCCCTGCTCCTTGGCCTGCTCCTCAAACACGGACCACGCTTTCAGATCGGCGTCGGTGGTGCCGATCTTTACCGTGGTGGTATCGCCGGAGCTATTCGACGAATCCGACTCGGAGCCGCACGCCACAAGGCTCGTCGCGGCGATAACGGAGGCCGCTGCTGCGGCGAGGAAACGGTTGGTACGCATGACGGTAAATTCCTTTGCTAACTACTTGCTCTGCAGGCGGTCGAGGATGTCGTTGAGCTCGTTGGCCGGGCGGCTGACCTCAACGGCGGTGCCGCGGGAGTCCTCCTGGACCGCCTCGGTCACGGCCGGGTCGTGCCACAGCTCGGCGAGCTTGACGTAGGTCGGGTTTTCCACGTCCTCGGCGCGGGAGGCGAACACGTTGATGTACGGCTCGCCCTGCTCGGAGCCCGGGTCGTCCTGGAAGATGGCCTGATCCGGCTCGATGCCGGCGCGGTCCAGCCAGGAGTTGTTGATAATTGCCGGGCGGCCCTCGCCGTACGCAGACGGGGTCTGGGATGCGTCCACCGGGACCACGGAGACCTTGGACGCCTCGGTGTCTACATCGACCGGAGCCGGCGCGTACTCGTCAGCGCCGTCCTTCAACTCCAGCAGGCCTGCCTGGACCAGCACGTTGATGGCGCGGCCCTGGTTGGTGTCGTCGTTGGGGATGGCCACCTCTTCGCCCTCAATGCCGTCGAGGGAGTCGTGATCCTTCCAGAACAGGGCGAGCGGGTAAATCTCGGAGGAGCCAACGACCTTGAGGTCGTTGCCGGAGTCCTTGTTATAGGAGGACAGGTAGAGGATGTGCTGGAACTTGTTCAGGTCCAGCTCGCCCTGCGCGAGCGCCTCGTTGACCGGGGCGTAGTCGGAGAACTGGACGATGTCCAGGTCGATGCCCTCGTCGGCGGCTAGGTCCGAGAAGACGGACCACGCCTTCTGGTCCGCATCCGTGGTGCCGATCTTGACGGTGACGTTGCCGTCGCCGTCGGTGTTCTGGCCGGCCGTGTCGTCGGACTCGTTCGAGCAGGCGACGAGGCTGGTGGCAAGAAGGGTGGAGGCCGCGATCGTGGCGAGAGTGCGCGAGATACGCATGTTGGCTCCTTTGTTGAGTTCGGGAATTGTTGACGGATAGAAATCTAGCACCCAATGTACCGCTTAGTCTATTTTTGCGGGATATTGCTTACTAAGCTGTCTATCTTGTCTTTGGAATTGGCCCATGCGTATCTCTGCGAGCTGTGTTTGCTTCGGCATTTTGCGCGTCCGTTGCGATGCGGCGCAGCGCGTCGCGCAGATGGTCGGTTTCGGGGCTGGAATCCATGAGTAGTTGAGTGTCTAAATCGCGACATACCCAGAGCAAATGCCATGCAAGATCGTCCCAGTCCGGCGCACCGGTGATGAAACTAGAGCCGTGATCAGTAGCCTCAATCTCTGAGCGATACGTGGAGGGGATTCGGGCGGCGACCTCTTCCGGTGTCGCTGTGGGGTGGACGCGAGCCGCGCAACTGAAACGTTGCGCGATATTGGTGCTTAATGCTGGGAATGGGGCTGCGCGAGGGTTAAACCTGCCGCAAGTTCCCCGGCCACAGCGTGATCACCGGCGTCGATGGCGTGCTCTGCCCGCCTGGCATGGCCATTCGTCTCGTCGAGCGGCACCGATTTTCTGGTCGTTGCACCGCGCGCAGACGACGTCTGGCTCAACCACTGCGCGCTGCGCGCCGGGTACGTCTGTCGCAAGTGAACCTCTCCGGCGGCAATGACACCCAGATTGCGGCGACGTATTCAGCTGAGGACGTGGCCAAGCTACGCGCCACGGAGTAACGGGGTTTGCGCCCGTTAGTCTCAGTCCATCTGTAGCACGGTGCGAAGTTCCTCGAACAGCTCCGGGCGCAGCCGGTGTATGACTGTCCTGCCCTGGCGGCTCTTTTCTAGGAGGCCGGCCTCGGTAAGCATTTTGAGGTGGTGGGAAACTGTCGGTTGGCTTAGCCCGGAGCGTTGCGTGAGTTCGCCCACGCTCATCGGCTCGCAGCCCTCTTCGGCGATTCTGGAGAGAAGTTGTAGTCGGCCGGGGTCCGCTAAAACTTTGAACAGGTCCGCGTAACGCGTCGCGTCGTCTTCGGAGAGCAAGCCGGAGCCCAGCGAGCAGCAGTCGAGGCCGGTGTTTTCTGTGGTGGCGACGTAATCGTTCATTCTTCCTACCTCGTCATATTGACAGTGATAAATATGCTGTTTAGTGTTCGTTTTGAATGCTGTCAATAGATAAGGATTCCAGATGGAAGACACAACCTCTCAGCCGGTAGAGCGTATGTCGTTTCTTGACCGCTTCCTGCCGGTGTGGATCATGCTCGCCATGGCGGCGGGCCTCGCCCTCGGCCGAGCGGTGCCGGGGCTTTCGGGCGCACTTGAGAGTCTCGAAGTCGGAAGCATCTCGCTTCCGATCGCGCTCGGCCTCCTGGTCATGATGTACCCGCCTTTGGCCAAGGTGCGCTACGACAAGACCCGCGAGATTGCCACCGACAAACGTCTCATGACCGTGTCCATCATCTTGAACTGGATTGTCGGCCCCGCGTTCATGTTCGCGCTCGCCTGGATCTTCCTGCCAGATGCCCCGGAGCTGCGCACCGGTTTGATCATCGTCGGTCTCGCCCGCTGCATCGCCATGGTGTTGGTGTGGTCCGACCTCGCCTGCGCTGACCGGGAAGCCACCGCAGTGCTGGTAGCTATCAACTCGGTGTTCCAGGTGGTCATGTTCGGCGTACTCGGCTGGTTCTACCTGCAAATCCTGCCTGCCTGGCTGGGGCTGGAAACCACCTCGGTGAAGTTCTCGTTCTGGGCGATCGTGTCCTCCGTGCTGGTCTTTTTGGGTATCCCGCTGTTGGCCGGGCTGCTGTCTCGCATTATCGGCGAGCGCACCAAGGGCCGCGACTGGTACGAAAACACCTTCCTGCCCCGGATCTCCCCACTCGCGCTGATCGGCCTGCTGTACACAATCGTCCTGCTTTTCTCGTTGCAAGGCGACCAGATCCTCTCCCAGCCGTGGACGGTGGCACGGGTGGCGATCCCGCTGCTGTGCTACTTCGTCGGCATGTTCGCTATTGCACTCTTGGTAGCCAAACTGTCCGGCATGGACTACGCCCAGTCGGCCTCGGTGGCGTTCACGGCTGCCGGCAACAACTTCGAGTTGGCCATCGCAGTGGCGATCGGCACGTTCGGCGCCACCTCCGCCCAGGCGCTGGCGGGCACCATCGGGCCGCTTATCGAGATCCCTATCCTCGTCGGCCTCGTCTACCTCATGCGTGGGATCGGCCCGAAACTGTTCCCGGGTGACCCAACCCTGCCCAAATTGTCCTAAGGAGACGTTATGAAGCCCTCAGTCTTGTTTGTGTGCGTCGGCAACGGCGGAAAGTCCCAGATGGCGGCGGCGCTCGCCGAGAAGCACGCGGGTAGCCAGCTCGGCATCCACTCCGCGGGCACCAAACCTGGCACGTCGCTGAACCAGGAATCGGTCGAGGCGATCGCAGAGGCCGGCGCCGACATGTCGCGCGGCACGCCCAAACCCATCGATCCGGAACTGCTGCGCAGCGTTGATCGCGTTGTGGTGCTCGGCGAAGACGCGCAGGTGGACATGCCCGACGACGCACGCGGCACGCTGGAGCGCTGGCGTACCGACGAACCCTCGCTCCGCGGCATCGAAGGCATGCAGCGCATGCGCCTCGTACGCGACGACATTGACGCCCGTGTGCGCTCGCTTATCGACGAACTCCTGTAACGGCCTTTAATACGCCGGAGTCATCGGGATGCGCTGCTTATTGCGGAACCGTGACGCCTGCATGCGTGCCGGCGACGTGCCGCGGTAGTGGGTGGTGGAGGGGGAGGTTGCGTACTTCGGATTGCTGGACGGTTTTCGGGAGCGTTGCTTCTCGATCCTCACACCGCCGCATTGTGGCACGAATTACACGATTGTGCTTTGTGAGTGGTTGCTTTGTGACCCTTCGGCCTGCGCCCGCAGCCCGTCGATAAACACGTCTACGAGCCACCCCCTGCTACGGGCGAACACCTCTTCTGCGATGGTTGGCAGCGGCCGCGACAGTGTGATGATGCCGAAATGGAAGTCTAGGACGTCGAGGTCGCCGGGGCACAGCCCGTACTTTTTCGCCTCCGTGAGGAGGGGACGGTAGAGGGCTTTTACCTTTTCTATCAGTATGTTTCGTTCCTCTTGGCCCATGTGGGGTGCGAACACGGGCAGGAATTCTTGGCCGACGGCAGGGAAGCCGTTGTCCACCATCTCAGTGATGGCGCAGCGCCACGTCGCCTCGGGGGCGCCGGGGAGGCGGGGAACGTGCTTGTCTACGATCGCGCGCATCTTGTCGATGATGTTTTCCAGCACCGCGCGGTAGAGGTCATCCTTGGTAGGGAAGTGGCGGCTCGCGGTGGCAACACCCACCTCTGCTTCCTTCGCAATGGTGCGCAGCGAGACCTTCGGCCCCATCTGGGCAATGAGCGTCGTGGCCGCCTCTACAAGCGCTTTGTGGTTTTCAGCAGCATCTTTTCGCATATCCGGCACTTTACCCTTGACAACCGAAAAATGAAACAATATGATCCACTTCGTAAAAGCGAAACAGTCTGTTCCACTTGGAGGAAACGATGAGCACAACCGTGGTGCAACAGGAAACCGCCACCACCGATGGCAGCCGCATCAACAACACCAACAGCACCGTGAAAAAGACCATCGCCCTGATTTTGGGCCTGCCGATAATCCTCGGCCTCATGCTGTGGGCGTTTCTTGCGCCCACCTTCGCCTCCGGCCCGGACGGGGTGCCGGTGGCAGTGGCGGGGCCGGAGCCGGTCGTTGAGAAGCTGCGTGCTCAGGCGGAGCAGCAGGAGGAGCACCCGGACTTCGTCGTGGTGAGCTCACAGGACGAGGCTGAAGATATGGTGCGAAACCGCGACGCGGTCGGCGCGATCGCAATCGGGCAGGGCAGCGCCACGGTCTACACCGCTTCCGGTAACGGTGCACCGTACGTGCAGATGCTCAATGGCCTTGCCCAGAACATGCAGTCCTCCGGCATGCCGGTGGAGACCGAGGATCTCGCCCCCACGACCGAGGATGACCCGCAGGCCCAGGGCCTCGCGTTGCTCGGCCTGCCGCTCGCGTTCGGTGGCGTGATCTCCGGAATGCTTGCAACCGTGCTGCTTCGTGGCCGCAAGTGGTCGAAGGTCGCAGTCATCACGGGTGTGTCCATCCTCGGCGCGGGTGTTGCGGTTTGGATGCTGCACGGCATCTACGGCTCGCTCAGCGGCAGCGTGGGCATGGAGTGGCTGGCTATCGCTGCCGGCATCGCCGCAACCTCGTCGGTCACCGCCGGTCTTGGCGCACTTCTTGGCGTGCCGGGTGCTGGCCTCGGCGCGGTGCTGACCATCTTTGTGGCTAACCCGCTGGCCGGCCTGGCCACAGGCCCATGGCTGCTGCCGGCCGGCTGGTCCGCACTGGGCCAGCTCATGCCGATTGGTGCGACCGGCTACCTCGTGCGCTCGCTGAGCTTCTTCGACGGCGCGGACGCGCAGGGTTCCTGGATCGTCCTGTGCAGCTGGATCGTCGTTGGCCTGATTCTGCTGGCCTTCGACCGTTCGAAGGAGAAGACCGCGTAGGTTGTCTCCACCCAAACACCCGTCGAGCGTCGGCGGGTGTTTCTCATGTCCTGTTAGATTCGGCGCACATGGCAACGACGACACAGCTCTATGTTTCTTTCCCCGGCAACGCACGCGAGGTGCTGGAGTTCTACCAATCCGTCTTCGGCGGCGATCTTGAGCTGCTCACCTACGGCGAACAGCTGGATCAAGGGGTGAAGTTCCCCTTCGACCCGCCGTGCGAGGCTATCGCCCACGCCACGCTTACCGGTCCGTTTTCCATTTCGGGCGGAGACGACCTCGAGCGCAATGAAACCAGCCTCAACCGGGGCGACTTCGGCTTCACCGCGTACGTGGAGACGCCGGAGGAAGGTGAGGCGCTCTACGCAACGCTTGCCGACGACGGCGGCAACGCCGTGATCAGTAGCTTCGATCTCTGAGCGGTACGAGGAGGGGATTCGGGCGGCGACCTCTTCCGGTGCCGCTGTGAGTTGGACGCGAGCCACGCAGCTGAAACGTTGCGCGATATTGGTGCTTAAAGCTGGAGGTGGGGCTGCGTGAGGGCTAAACGTCCATGTAGTGACGTGGGGCTCTGCTATCCGGTCGAGTCGGAACGTTCGCCAGTCGTTGCGGCCTCTGTCGAAGGCTTGGAGGTACCAGTACTCTCCTTGGGTTAAGAGCTTGGCTGGCTCAACCTCGCGCTCCGTAGGGGTGGCGGACGGTTTGTGGTACGTAAAGCGCACCAGTACGTGATCTCGGAGAGCGTTGGTGAGCTGCTGGAGCAGCTTTAGATTGCTTTTTTGTTGTTGCTGGGTAGCGGAACCCTCGTGATTGAGTGTGGTCGAGGCGCCTGTGAGCGTATGCGTGATGGCTCGCAGGCGTGGCGGCATGACGTGGTCGAGTTTGGTAAGGGCTCGGAATGCGGCCTCGCCGAATTCGTCGGTGCCGGAAAGGGCGTTCATACGCAGACTGGCCACGAGTGCGATGGCTTCGGAATCGTCGAGCAGGAGTGGCGGTAGATGTCGGCCTGCGCCGAGCTGATAGCCGCCGTCAAGACCGCGGCTCGAATGGACTGGATAACCGAGGTCTCTCAAGCGAGTGATGTCTCTGCGAACCGTGCGTTCCGTGACGCCGAGTTTCGCTGCGAGCTCGTGTGCCTGCCAAGTGGCGCGCGCTTGCAAGAGTCCGAGGAGTTGGAGGACTCGCTGTGTTGTATCCGCCATTGCTCTATTGCGCTTCACACTGCGGACAAGAGCTGTCCGGAAGGCATTTTAGGGTATCGGTGTCATCGTTCGACAGAAAGGAAACCTGATGTACTTCCCACGCAAGGACAATGAGCTGGATACTCTGTGCAACTACCTCGATGCGCAACTCGATGCGGTCCGTGCCAGCGCCTACGGGCTTGATGATGCCGCTGCGCGCCGCACACCACTGCGTAGTGATCTGAGTGTCAGTGGCATTCTCAAGCACGTCACGTTTGTGATGGCACAGTCGCTCTCCCGAGCCGGAAACGAAGGTTACAAGGATGCGGCTGTGGACTTTGCCTCGAGCTTTGTGCCGACCGAGGAAGAAGTGCTGGAGGTTTTGTTGGAGCGCTTCGATGTGGTTCGTGCTGACTTTATGCAGATGAGTCGTGGCGGCGACTTGGAGGCGGAGCTGCCTGTCGGCCCCTTCCCCTGGTATGGCATGGATGAGGCGCGTCCGGCGAAGCTGCGTTACCTCTATGTGCACTATGTGGAAGAGTTCGCGCGGCATGCGGGACATGCGGACATCATGCGCGAGGAACTTGATGGCGCGCAGGCGGCTGAGCTTCTTGCCGCAACCGAGGGGTGGGAGCCTAACGAGTACGTCACCCCCTGGGCGAGGTAGCACGGAGGTTCGAAACCTGTTAGCGTTTCGAACATGCGATTCAATGGAGGCGCGCCACTTTCGTGGTCCAAGCTGGAGCGGATCCTCTCCGGCGCGGAGACGGCTGCACCCGTGCCGGTGCAGCACACCGCGCCTGCTCAGAGCCCGCAGCGCGTGTCGAGCACCTCGCGCGTCCCGTTCGCCGAGCTCCACGCCGTGAGCGCCTACAACTTCCTCTCGGGTGCGAGCGAGCCGGAGGAGATGGTCGCGCGAGCCGCGGCACTGGGCGTCGAGACGCTCGCGCTGCTGGACAGGGACGGTTTTTACGGGGCGGTAAAGTTCGCGGAGGCCGCCGCGGCTGCAGGAGTGGGTACCGTCTTCGGTGCGGAGCTGACCCTGGACGGGCGCGTCCTCCCCGTCATCGCACGCGGGCCCGAGGGCTACAAGCGCCTGTCGCACCTCATGGCGGAGGCGCACATGGCAACGCGCGAGAAGGATAAGGTGGCCTACCCGCCGTTGGAGCTGATCGGCGAGGAACTCGGCGGGACCTGCGTGGTGCTGGCGGGCTGGCAGTGGGCAGAGGAAAAGGGTGCCATCGATCGTCTGGTCGATGCGTTCGGGCCCGGAAACGTCGTGCGCGAGTATGAGGCGTCCATGACCCCGCAAGACGCGGAGCACCACGAGCTTTTGGACCGTCACGACACACTGCCCGCCATTGTTACTGCCGCTCCCGGCGCAGCCACGCGGGAACACGCGCGCCTCGCGCAGGCGAAGCGCGCGCTGGCCAGGCGCGACTCGCTCGCCCAGGCCAACGGCCACCTGCATCCGATGGGTGCGAATTGGCTGCGTTCCGGCGAACAGCTCGCCCGCATGCTCCCGGGCTGCGAGGACAAACTGGCTTACACGGTGGAGCTGGCGAAGCAGTGCGCGTTTACGCTCAACCTGGTCGCCCCGGAACTGCCGCGCTTTGATACCCCGGACGGGCGCAGCGAGATGGAGCACCTGCGCGCGCTCACCCTCGCCAGCGCGAAGCTGCGCTACGCCTCCTGGTCGGAGGAGGTCCGCGCCAAGGCGCTGGCGCAGATCTGCTACGAGCTGGACGTGATCCAGGAGCTGAACTTCCCCGGCTACTTCCTCATCGTCCACGACTTCGTGGAGTTCTGCCGCCGCGAGAATATCCTCTGCCAGGGCAGGGGGTCGGCGGCCAACTCGGCGGTGTGCTTCGCCCTTGGCATCACGAATGCGGAGCCGATCTCTGCCGGGCTGCTTTTCGAGCGTTTCTTGTCCCCGGACCGGGAGGGCCCGCCCGACATTGACATCGACATCGAGTCCGGCCGCCGCGAGGAGGTCATCCAGTACGTTTATGCCAAGTACGGGCGCGACAACGCCGCGCAGGTGGCCAACGTGATTACGTACCGCCGCAAGGGCGCGGTGCGGGACGCGGCTCGCGCGCTGGGGTACGCGCAGGGGACCGCGGATGGGTGGGCCAAGGGCGTTGAGGAGGTGCCTGGTGGCGTCGATAAGCTTGCTGCACAGTTCGAAGGACAACCCCGCCACCTGGGCATTCATTCGGGAGGCATGGTGATCTGTGACCGCCCGATCGCCGATGTGGTGCCCGTGGAGTGGGCACGCATGGAGGAGCGTTCGGTGGTGCAGTGGGACAAGGACGACTGCGCGTCGGCAGGCTTGGTCAAGTTTGACATGCTGGGCCTGGGCATGCTCGAGGCGCTGCACCACATGATCGACCTGGTGCGCGACACCACCGGCCGAGAGGTGCACCTGTGGGAGCTTTCGCTTGACGACGCCCACGTCTACGACATGCTCTGCCGCGCAGATGCCGTCGGCGTGTTCCAGGTGGAGTCGCGCGCGCAGCTGGGCACCCTGCCCAGGCTCAAACCGCGAGTGTTCTTCGACCTGGTCGTGGAGGTCGCGCTCATCCGCCCCGGACCGATCCAGGGCGGCTCCGTCCACCCCTACCTGCGCAGGCGCGATGGCCTCGAGCCGGTGGTGTACGACCACCCGGTGCTGGAGAAGTCGCTGGGCAAGACGCTCGGCATCCCGCTGTTCCAGGAGCAGCTCATGCAGATCGCCGTCGACGCCGCGGGCTTTTCCGGCCGCGAGGCGGACGCGTTGCGGCGCGCCATGGGCTCCAAGCGCTCACCCGCCAAAATGGCCGCGCTGAAAGCCCGCTTCTTCCGCGGCTGCTGGGAGACCAACCAGATCGGGGAGGAGGTGGCGGAGAAGCTGTGGACCAAGATCGTTGCCTTCGCTGCCTACGGGTTCCCGGAGTCGCACTCGCAGTCGTTCGCGTCCCTGGTGTACTTCTCCGCCTGGTTCAAGCGCTACTACCCGGCGCAGTTCTGCGTGGGCCTGCTGCGCGCGCAGCCGATGGGGTTCTACTCGCCGCAGTCGCTCATCCAGGACGCGCGGCGCCACGGCGTGACCGTGCTGCCGGTGAGCGTGAACGAGTCGGGCCGCGAGGCGCGCTGCCTGGACAACGAGACGATCCGGGTAGGGCTGAACCTGGTGCGCGGGCTTGGCGACGCGGCCGCCGACCGCGTCGAGGCTGCCCAGCCGTTTAGCGGGATCCCGGACCTGTCGCGCCGGGCGGAACTGAAGGTGGAGCAGGTCGAGGCGCTCGCGCGCGCCGGGGCGCTCGACTGCTTCGACGTGGACCGCAGGCAGGCACTGTGGCAGGCGGGCGTGGCCGCCACCGAGCGCGAAGGCATGCTGCCCGGGCTCTCCGCCATCGACGCGCCCGCGCTGCCGGGGATGAACGCGTTCGAACTGCTCGCCGCCGATGTCGCCGCCACCGGGGTAACGCCGGATGCGCAACCGATGGAGGTACTGCGCGACCAGCTCCAGGCTGCGGGGATCCTGCGCGCGGTGGACCTGAAGCGCGTGGAGGACGGCACCCGTGTGCGCATCGCCGGGGTGGTGACGCACCGGCAGCGCCCGCACACTGCCCAGGGCCTGACGTTTTTGGGGATGGAGGATGAGACGGGCTTGCTTAACGTGATGGTCTCGCCTGGCCTGTGGGGCAGGCAGCGGGTGCTCGCGCGCACGTCGCGGGCGTTGATTGTGCGCGGCATCGTGCAAAACGCCACCGGCGCGGTCAGCGTGGTGGCGGACAAGTTCGAGCCGCTCGAGGTAGGGGAGTGGCTCTCGCGTGGCTCGCGCGACTTCCGGTAGGCATGCGCTGAGTCTTTGGTAGGTTGACCACCATGTCAACCACCCCGATTCCGCAAGAACCCGCGGTTCCGCAGCTGCCGACGTCCGTGGAGCAGATGCACCGCGTCTCGCCGAAGCTGATGGTGCCGAAACTGGTCTCCAACACGATCTGGGCGCTGATCGTCCTGGGCTTTCTCGGCTTCGCCTGGTGGAAGTGGGGCTGGGGCTGGGCCATCCCGCTCGGGGTGTGCGCGGTCTACTTCGTCTGGCAGTACTTCCTCATCCCGTTCCAGGTGCGCAACATGGGGTGGCTGGAAACCGAGGATGACCTGGTGCTGAGCAAGGGCAAGATGTGGCACACCATGACGGTCATCCCGTACGGCCGCGTGCAGTTTGTCGACGTCACCTCCGGCCCCGTCGCCCGCGCCCTCGGATTGAAAAAGCTGGTGGTCAACACCGCGTCCACCACCTCGGATGCCAGCCTGCCCGGCCTGCCGGAGGCGGACGCGGATGCGCTGCGTGATCGCCTGGCCGCCAAGGCTCGCGAACGGATGAGTGGCCTGTGACTCAGCCTGCGCAAGACCAGAAACAGCACCAGCCCCAGTACCGCAGGGTCCACCGCCTCACCCCGCTGCTGCGCGTGTGGACGACGCTGCTTGCCCTGCTCGCCATCGCCGTTTTCAACTTCACCATGCCGATCTATCACTGGCTGGAAGAGGAAGACGTCGGGCTCACCGACGCCGCGTGGGCGCTCGGTGCCGCGGTGCTCGCCCTGATCGTCATCTTCGGGGTGTCGCAGCTGTGGTGGGCGCGCACGGGTTTTCGCGTCGACGACGAGGAGATTGAGATGCGCCGCGGCGTGCTCACCACGCAGATCCGCACGGCGCGCTATGACCGAGTCCAGGCCGTAGACATTGTCGAGCCGTTCGCCCCGCGCCTGTTCGGCCTGGCCGGTGTGCGCATCGAGGCCGCCGGCGGCGCGCAGGCCAACATCGAAATCGCCTTCCTCCCGCGCGGCGAGGCCGAGTCGCTGCGCAAAGAGATCCTCGCGCGCATGCACGGGCAGGCCCCGCTTGACGACGCCACATTTACCGTCCCCACCGCATCCCCCGACCTCGTCGCGCCGATCCCCATCAAGCGCTCGCTCGCCGCGGCGGCGCTGCAGTTTTCCACGCTGTTCACGCTTGCGTGGGCAAGTATTCCGATCTGGTCCGGCCTGACCATCGCCGCGGTCGTGCCGGTGGTGGTGAGCTTCCTGCCGCAGATCTGGCGCACGATCGACCAGTCGTGGCGCTTCAACTCCTCCCTCGACGGCGACGTGGTCAACCTGACCTTCGGGCTGGCCAACCGCCGCCGCCAGGCGGTGCCCCTGGACCGGATCCACGCGGTGCAGCTGAAACAGTCCATGCTGTGGCGCCCGTTCGGGTGGTGGCAGGTCACGGTGACGGTGGCGGGGTACGGCTCTGAAATGAACAAGGCCTCGGGCACCTCGAAGCTGCTCCCGGTGGGCACCTACGAGCAGGCCGCCCGCGTGGTCAACGCGATCGGCCCGCTCACCGCCGCCGAACTCACAGGGCCGGCCGTGCCCACTGTGCCTACTGTGCCTACTGTTACCGTCTCAGCGCGCAGCCCGCGCCAGGCACGCTGGGTCTCCCCGGTGGATTGGCGGCAGCAGAGCGTCGCGGTGGATAGCGGCCGAGGCGTTGCGCGTGTGACCTTCGGGCGGCTGACCCGCCGCTTCCAGGCAGTCAAGATCCCGCACATCCAGGAGCTCACCTACAGGCAGGGCCCGTGGCAGCGCCGGCTCGGCCTGGCGCACGTGCGCTTCGACCTCGTCCCAGGCGCGGTGAAGGTCACCGCCCGCGACCTAGACGACGCGCAGGCGCGCACGCTTGTCGACGCCCTCCGCGCCCGCACCCTGCCCGCCCTGGAGCCCACGGACGTGATAGGTGAGGATGCGGTTGATGGGGTGGCAGAGGGGCGTCGATAAGCGGTGAGCTAGGTGTGGAGGGTGAGGCCCCAGTGCTCGATGGCCCCGGCGATCTCCATCCCACCCAGCATGGTCTTGTTGGTGTCCGAGCCGTTGGAGGTCACGCCGAGCGCCCACGCGCCCTGGTTGTTGACAGCGAAGATCGCGCCGCCCGAATCGCCGCGGTCCGAGATGTTGCGGAAGTAGAACTGCCCGTCGTGGCCGATCTCGGTGAACTCGCCGCAGGAGTAGCCGGTGGTCGCGCCGAGGCGGCAAATCGCCATGCCCTGGCGCTGCGCCTCCTGCGGGGTGATCCAGCCTTGCAGCGGGCGGTCCAACGGCAGCGAGGACGAGTACTGGGATTCGCCAGAAAGCTCGATGAGCCCGATGTCCGCGCCGAATTCGGTGGTCCGCTGGTCCTGCTGCCACAGCGACTCCACCATCGTGCCCGCGCGCGTCCAATTGCCGTTGGAATCCTTGACGTAGAAGTCGTCGCCAACCAGGCCACAGTGGCCCGCGGTGATGATAAAGAGGCGGTCGCCCTTGGATGCGAGGAAGCCCGTTGAGCACTCAGTGTCCGTCGTGGCGTTGTGGATCATGCCGCCTGGAACGACCCCGCCCGGCGCCTGGAGCCATTGCCAGTCCGTGGAGTTGTGGTAGTAAATGCCCAGGTTATCGTCGCGTCCGCGCTGGCCGGACGCGTCGTTGTCCGGGTCGATCGCGCGCCGATCGATGGGTGGCTCGGCCGAGCGCTGCGCGGAGGACGCGGTCGATCTGGACGTGGTCGGCTTGGATGAGGTCGAGGTATCCGCCTCGACGGGCGCATTGAGCATCTCCGAGATCTCGGCGGCGGCGGAATTCTGGGAGGAGGTCGTGGGCTCTGAATCGCCCGGGTCGCCCGAGTCGCCGCAGCCGGCCAACAGCGCCGCGGTGCTGAGCGCGGCCGCGACTGCGGCGAGGCTGCGACGACGCTGTGCCGTCAGAGTGGGAAACATGTGCGCCTCTTTTCAAAGCGTTGTGTGTAAACGGGGGAACAGGGGCAAATCCTAACAGTCGGGGTGTACGCTACATCACTATGAGCGGATCTGAGTCGCACGAACGTGCGACAGTGCTGAGTGCAAACGTCGCCCGCCCGCAGCGCGACCCGGGCGGGGCGGCGCGGCAGAGTGGCATTCATAAGCAGCCTGCCGAGCGGCTCGACGTGATCATTCCGGGGCCGCACTACGGCGACGGCAGCGGCGTGGTCGGCGACACGGTGGGGGACACCGCTCACCACGGCGGGCTGCAGAAGGCGGTCTACGTGTTTAGCCGCGAGCGCCTCGACTGGTGGGGCAACCAGCTGGGGTACCCACTGGACAACGGCATGTTTGGTGAGAACCTTACGACCCTGGGCATCGACTGGACCGCAGTGCTGATCAACCAGCGCTTCCGCATCGGCGAGGTGGAGCTGGAGGTGAGCGTGCCGCGCTCGCCGTGCCGCACGTTCGCGGCGTGGATGGGGGAGCCGCAGTGGGTGAAGGCGTTTACCTTAAGCGGGGACTGTGGCTGCTACTTTCGCGTGAACAAGGAGGGCGCGATCACGCCGGGCGATGCCATCGAGGTGCTGGACGAGCCTTCGCACGGGTTCACCATGGGCGAGGCGTTCCGTGCGAAGATGGGCGACGCGGAGTTGTCGCGGCGCTTGTGGGAGCTACGCATCATGCCACCGATGTATCAGCAGCGGTTGGACGCCCGGTTCGGGTGAGGCTTGGCCTAGACAGGCCTACACCCCACCGGGGAACCCCAGCTGCCGCCACGCCTCAAATACTGCGACGGCCGCCGAATTAGACAGGTTCATTGACCGCCGGCTGGGCAGCATGGGAATCCGCACCTGGTCAGTGACCTTTGGGTGGTGGCTGTGTGCCTCGGACAGCCCGGTGGGTTCGGTGCCAAACAGGAGCGCGTCGCCGTCCCGGTAGGCAACGTCGTGGTAGTACGTGGTGGCCTTGGTGGTGAACGCGAAGATGCGCGCTCCGTCCAGCGCGGCAAAGCAGGCCTCTATATCTGGGTGGATCTGCACGTCCGCGAGGTCGTGGTAGTCCAGGCCCGCGCGCTTGAGGTGCTTGTCGTCGAAGTTGAAGCCGAGGGGCTCGACCAAGTGCAGGACGGCACCAGTATTGGCGCACAGTCGGATCGCGTTGCCGGTGTTGCCGGGGATGACTGGGTTATCAAAGATGACGTGAAGTGCGCACACACCGACAGTCTAGGATGGGGTGCGTGACTGCGATCAAATTGGACGGAAAACTCTACCGCGAGGAGATTTTCGCGGACCTTGAGGCTCGCGTTGCTCGTCTCAAGGAGGAACACGGCGTGACCCCGGGCCTGGCCACCGTGCTGGTGGGGGAGGACCCGGCGAGCCAGAACTACGTGCGTATGAAGCACCGCGACTGCGAGGAACTCGGCATCGCCTCCATTATGAAGGAGCTGCCAGGCGACACTACGCAGGAGCAGCTCGAGCAGGTGATCACGGAGCTGAACGAGGACGATGCCGTCACCGGCTACATCGTCCAGCTCCCGCTGCCCAAGCACCTGGACGAGAATCGCATCCTCGGGCTCATTGATCCGGCCAAGGACGCCGACGGCCTGCACCCGGTGAACCTGGGCAAGCTCGTCCTCAACGAGCCCGCCCCGCTGCCGTGTACCCCGAACGGCTCGATCAAGCTGCTCGAGCGCTTCGGCGTCGACCTGGACGGCGCGATCGTCTGCGTCATCGGGCGCGGGGTGACCGTCGGCCGGCCGATCTCGCTGATGCTCACCTCCCGCGACGTCAACGCCACCGCCGTCCTGTGCCACACCGGCACGAAGGACCTCGCCGCAGAAACGCGCCGCGCCGACGTTATCATCGCCGCCGCAGGCAAGCCGCACATGATTACGGCCGACATGATTAAGGAGGGGGCAGCGCTTCTCGACGTCGGCGTGTCCCGCGTCGACGGCAAGACCGTCGGCGACCTGCACCCGGATGTGTGGGACAAGGCCGGCTGGGTCTCCCCGAACCCGGGCGGCGTCGGCCCGATGACGCGCACCTTCCTGGTGCGCAACATCGTGGAAAGCGCTGAGCGCGCCGCCGGCATCGCGTCCGACGCGTAAAGGTTGGGGCATTCGTGCTCTCACTCGATAACCCCCACGACATCGGCAACCCTCCCTCGCGCCTCCCCGATTGGGCACAGTGGGCGATGGTTGCCCTCTTTGTCGTGGGGTTTGTCGCCTCCGCACTGTTCGCGGCCACGGAGCACTGGCGCCGCGCGACGTTTGTGCTGGGGGCGTCGATGATGTGGCTCGCGGTGATGCGCTACGCCTGCGACTCGCGCATCGTCGGCTTGCTCGCCGTGCGCTCGCGCCGGGCGGACGCCGTCTTCTGTGTGTGCTGCGGGCTGGCCATGGTGCTACTCGCGGGTACCGTCGACTCGCTGGGGTCATGATTTGTGGCGGCCACCGGCGGACCGTGTTCACACAAACTTCATACGGGATTTTCCCGGAAGTAACATTGAATGCCTACCGTCTACCGGGTGTTTGTAAAGAAACGGTCACTTCCCGCGCTTGCGCTTTGCGTTGCCGCAGCGCTCGCGCCCTTTCCGCACGCGGGTGCCGCGGCGGTTGCGGCCCCCGACTACCAGGTAAAACTCCGCCTGAGTGATACCGCCGTCGGCGCGGACGGCGCACCGTCCGCGCAATTCCGCTCCTTCTTCGACGTCCGTGAATCCTCTGGGGCGGAGCAGTCAGTGTACTTCGACACCGCCGACGGACTCCTGGCCAACCACGGGTGGACGGCGCGCCTGCGATACAAGGACGGCGCGCAGGGATACGACGTGACGTATAAATATCGCCTGCCACTCGAGGGCAATTCGGTGTCCTCCGAAAGCGTCGGTGCCGGGCTGGAGGAGGCCCGCAAGCAGAACTTTGACGCGTCGGACACCAACTACGCGGCGCAAGTGAACGCGAGCTACGCGACGTCGACGCTGGACTTCAGCACCAAGAAGAGCGCGGCGTGCGTGACTGCGCAGTGCGAGATTCCGTCTGCCGATAAGGCCGTGGCAATTGTGAAGGACCTGGAACCCGGGAAGTTTGCAAAGGCGACCGGCACTACGCTGGCGGCGTCGGACCTCAAGATGACGCAGACCGTCGAGCAGTGTACGTGGCGCGTCGAGATCGGCGGCGTGAAGACGGATCTGGAGATCGCCACATTCGGCGGCCAGGTGTGGGCCGAGATCTCCGAGGAGGAGACCTCCCGCAAGGACGCGGTGCGCAAACGCGACACACTAGTTGCGGAGCTGGACCGGGCAGGCCTGCTCGTGCACGAGGACGCATTTAAGACCGGCAACGTGATTGAAAGCGGGTGGCAGCAGTGACGACGGCGCAGGTCGAATTGGACAGCGTGCGGCGGGAGTTTCCTGACGGGACGGGGTTGCACGCGACGTCGATAAGCATTGCGAAGGGCGAGTTCGTCTCCATCCTCGGGCCCTCTGGCTGCGGCAAGTCCACGATGCTGCGCTGCATCGCGGGGCTGGAGACGCCGGATGCCGGCACGATCACGTTTGCCGGGCGCGAGGTGTTCGGGCCGAAGACGAACACCCCGGTGAACAAGCGCAACCTGTCGATGGTGTTCCAGGACCTGGCGCTGTGGCCGCACATGACCGTGGCGAAGAACGTGGAGTTCCCGCTGACCACGGGGGCCGCGAAGGTGGACGCGAAGGAGCGCGAGCGCCGCGTGGCGGAGGCCATGGAGATGGTCAATATTGCCTCGAAGGCGGACCAGCGGCCGAACGAGCTGTCCGGCGGGCAGCAGCAGCGCGTGGCGATCGCGCGTGCGCTGGTGTCGCAGCCCGACCTGCTGCTCATGGACGAGCCGCTGTCCGCGCTGGACGCGGCGCTGCGCACCCAGATCCGCAGCGAACTCACCCGGCTGGCGTACGACCTGGACCTCACCGTCATTTACGTCACGCACGACCAGGCCGAGGCGCTGGCCATGTCGGACCGCGTCGCCGTGATGAACGAGGGCGAGGTCCGTCAGTTCGCCGCGCCGGTGGAACTCTACGACCACCCGGCGGACTCGTTCGTCGCCGGGTTCGTCGGCGTGACCAACACGCACGACACGCTACCGGACAACCGACCCGAAAACGTGCAGGTCACGGTGCTGGATGATGGAAAGCGCCCGGAATCGCTTCCGGAGAACTCCGTCATTGGCGAGGTCGTCGAGCGGCAGTACACCGGCGGGCGGTACGAGATCCGCTGCCTGGTGGACGGCGCCCCCGAGCCGTGGCTCGCCTACACCCGCGCGCCGATCGGGCGCGGGGATACCGTCCTGCTGACGGTGACCACACCGTAACCACCCGTCATCACGTCCTCCTCCTGGGCCGACCGGCCTGCGAGCACTGAACAAGAACTTTTAGGAGACAACAATGAAGAAGATTGCTGCCGCCATCGTCGGCCTGACCGCAGCGCTCACCATGACCGCCTGCGGTTCCGTCGAGTCCGCCGACAACGCGGAATCCACCGGCTCCGAAGGCGCCTCCGAGAGCCAGGCCGTATCCGCCGAGAAGTGGGAGGCCCCGGAAGGCCTCTCCGGTGAGCTGGACTACTACTCCGCGAACCCGCAGGGGCTTACCGACGCCCTCGTCGAAGCCTTCGAGGAACGCACCGATGTGAAGGTCAACGTATTCGCCGACACCACCGGCAAGATCACCGCCAAGCTCAAGGCGGAGGAAGCGAACCCGCAGGCCGACGTGGTCTACCTGGCGTCCTGGAAGGCGGCCGCGAAGCAGGCAGAGGCCGGCGCGCTCGAGGCGTACAAGCCCGCCAACATTGAGAACTCCAACCCGAAGTGGAACGCGCAGGACGACACCTTCCACGGCCGCGACGGCTCCGCGCTGACCCTGGTGGCCAACACCGACGTCATCGACGAGGCCCCGACCGACTGGGAGGACCTGGCCGACCCGAAGTACAAGGACATGGTCATCATGCCTGACCCGCGTGAGTCCGGCACCGCCGCCGACCTGCTCGCCGCCATGGTTGCAGAGTGGGGCGAGGACAAGACCTGGGAGCTCTTTGACAAGCTGTTTGACAACGGCATGATCGTCGAGGGCACCAACGGCCCGGCGCTGGACAAGGTCACCTCCGGCTCCAAGGGCATCGTGCTCGGCGGCGTGGACTACTCCGCGTACTCCAAGAAGGACAAGGGCGAGGCGTTGGAGATCAGCCTGCCGCTGTCCGGCACCACGGTCTCCCCGCGCCCGGTGATGATCATGAAGACCTCCGACAACAAGGAGGCAGCACAGGCCTTCGTCGACTTCATGTTCTCCGAGGAAGCGCAGCAGATCTCCGCGTCCAAGTACATGATCCCGGCGAACCCGGAGGTCGAGCCGAAGGAAAGCCCGAAGCTGGACGAGATCACGCAGATCTCGGACGACTGGGAGGCCATCTCCGCTGAGTCCAAGAACGTTCGCGAGCAGTTCGCCGAGCGTTACCTGTAACACCCACCCGCGGCGCGACTGGCGCCGCCTGCGCGAGGAGCGAGGAAGTACGTGACGACCTTGAACACGGGAACGCCGGGAACGCCGCTGGCCGAGCCGGGAACGCTGTCGGCCGAGCCAGGAAGCAACAACGCGCGGGCGGGGCGGCGCCCGGGGCGTAACACCAGGCGGGGCAACGGCCCCGGCATCTACGTGGTGCTGCTCCTTCTCCTCGTCCTCGTCGCTGCCCCGCTGCTCTCCGTGCTGGTCACCGCGGTGACCGGCTACCGCGATGAGCCGTCCGCGCTAGGCGAGCTGGTCGAGCCCGGCATGCTCAAGGTCCTGGGTAACACGATTGTGCTCTCGCTCATCGTCGTCCTCTTCGCCACGCTCTTCGCCGCCCCACTCGCCCTGTTCCGCGCCTGGACCCCCATGCGCAAGGCGGGCTGGGTGGAGGTGCTCATCATGGTGCCGTTCATGACCCCGCCGTTCGCCGCGGCGATGGCGTGGATGGACTTCACCCGCGTGCGCGGCGTGGCCGACATGCTGCTCGGCGAGACGCTCGGCGGGTTCGCCCACGACGCCATCTACTCCGTCTGGGGCATGGGCTTCATCATGGCGGCGGAGCTCTTCCCGTTCCTCTACCTCATCCTGCGCAACTGCTTCGAGGGCATCCCCGCCTCGCAGCTGGAGATGGCGCAGGTGGCGGGCGCGTCCCGCTGGCAGCAGTTCACCCGCATCATCGCGCCGATGGTGGTCGGCCCGTACTCGTTGGGCGCGCTCATCGTCTTTATCAAGGCGGCCGGCGAGTTCGGCACGCCGGTGACGCTGGGTAACGCAATCGGCTACAAGGTGCTCGTGTCCTCGATCTACGAGGACGTGACCATCGACCCCCTCAGCTTCAGCAGCGCGGCCGCGACCTCGTCCGTGCTGTTCGCCCTCGGCGTCACAGCGTGGGCCATCCAGCAGTGGGCGAGCCGGAAAGACCTCACCGGAGGGGGAAGGGCGTCGCGGCCGGTGCGACTGCGGGCGTCGAAAAGCGCAATGGCCCTCGCTTGGGTGTACAGCATGGTGGTGTTTGCCCTGTCCGTATTCATCCCGTACATCTCCATCGTCCTGGCGGCGATGACGATCCTGCGGTCCAAGGCGCCGACGCCGAACAACCTCACCTTCGACTACTTCGCCATCGTGCTGTCCATGCCGTCTGCGCAGGAGGCGCTCACCCGCTCGATTCTGCTCGGCGCGATCGGCGCGACGACCGCGGTGCTGGTCGCCCTCGCGATCACGCTGCTGACCATGCGGCGCTCCACTATCGTGGCAAAGCTCACCGACTTCCTCGCCGTCGCCCCCGACACCGTGCCCGGCATCGTCCTGGCCATCGGCTTTATCCTCCTGTGGAACTCCCCCAACCTGCCGTGGACACCCTACGGCACCCAGATCATCCTGGTCATGGCGTTTACCGTACTGTTTACGCCGATGGCGGTGCAGAACGTGAAGACGTCCGCGGCATCCATGTCGCCGACGATGTTGGAGGCCGCCGCGATCTGCGGCGCCACCCCGGCGCAAACCTTCACCCGCGTCACCGTGCCGCTGCTGGCGCCAGGCCTGTTCGCCGGCTGGCTGCTCGCCTTTTTCGTGGGCATCCGCGAGCTGGTCATGTCCTCACTGATTCGACCGAGCAACATCAACCTGCTCGCGCCGTGGATCATGAACCAGTACGACCAGGGCCACCGCGCCGAAGCGATGGCGATGACGCTCATCGGCGTCGGCACCTCGACACTCGTGCTCGTGCTCGTGCGCTGGTGGCAGTCCCGCCACGCGCGTTAACCTGGTCCAATGACCGCTCCGATCCTCGTCCTGGCAGACATCCACCTTGGCCGCCCGCAATCCGGCGCGAAGAAAACTGGTCCCGGCATCGAGTGGGCGCTCGAAGCGCTGCAGCGCGGGGCGCAGGCAGGGGCTGCGCACTTTGTGATGCTCGGCGACGTCATCGACCGCTCCCGCTTCACCAGCGCCACCTTCGGCGAGGTCACGCGCTTCTTCGCCCGCGCCCTCGAGCTGTTCGACACCACCGTCTTCATCGCCGGCAACCACGACGTCCACCACGACCTCTCCGCAGTGATCCCGCCAGGTGTCGCTGTGGCGGGCACGCGGCCGCAGACGATCCGCGCGGGCGGGTGGGCGCTGCACACCGCCGCCGTTGAGGTGGACCGCGACCCGCGCCGATTGGTGCCGTCGTTTCCTTCGCGTATCAGCGGCGCGCCCAACCTCGGCCTCCTCCACACCTCCGTCACCGGCGAATACTCCAACAACGCCTGCTTGCCCTGCGACGTTGAGGAGCTCGAGACGCGAGGCTACGACGCTTGGGCGCTCGGCCACGTGCACCAGCGGATCGAGCTGGACGCGGCCGTGCCCGTCGGCTGGGTGGGTATGGGGCGCGGGCTCATCGCCACGCTTGACGACGCCCACGTGACCCTCCGCGACCTCTGAGTTTTTCCTAGATGTCGTAGTCGCCGCGGGCGGCCGCGATGTCGTGCGCGGACGGGGCCTCGCGGGTCAGCGCGATGAAGTTGCGCAGGACGCGGTCCATCTGGCGCGCCTCGACGAGGAACGCGTCGTGGCCGACGGGCGAGGACAGCTTCGACATCGCGAGCAGGTTGCCCAGGTTGCGGGAGAGGTGTTCCTGCTGGTGGTAGGGGTAGAGAATGTCGGTGTCAACGCCCACGATCATTGTGGGCACGGTTGATGAGGCCAGCGCCTTGTTCAGTCCGCCGCGCCCGCGGCCCACGTCGTGGCGGTTGAGGGCCTCGGTGAGGGTGACGTAGGAGGCGGCGTCGAAACGCTCGGTGAGCTTGCGGCCCTGGTGCTCCAGGTACGACTGGACGGCGAAGCGCTCGCCGTCCTCGCGGTAGGTGCCGAGCGGATTTTCGCCAGGCTGGGCGGAGGTGCCGAAGCGCTCGTCGATCTCCAGCTCGCCGCGGTAGGTGAGGTGTGCCAGGCGGCGGGCGGCTGCCAGGCCCGCATCAGGTGCGCGACCCGTGCCGTGGTAGTTCCCGCCCTGCCAGTCCGGGTCCTGCGTGATCGAGGTGATCTGCGCCGTCTGGATCCCAATCTGCCACGCGCTTGCGCGCGCGGAGACGGCAATCACCAGCGCGTAGTCCACCTGCTCCGGGTAAAGCAGCGTCCATTCCAGCGCGCGGGCGCCGCCCATCGAGCCGCCCAGGATCGCGTGCACGCGCGAGATACCCAGGGCTTCGAGGAAGCGGTGCTCGGCCAGCACCATGTCGCGGATGGAGACGGCAGGGAAGCGGGAGCCCCACACTCCGGTGCCGCCCGGGTAGGGGGACGCCGGACCCGTCGACCCGTAACAGGAGCCGAGGGCGTTGGTGCAGATCACGCACCACTCGTCGGTGTCCAGCGCCTTGCCGGGGCCGATCGCTTCGCACCACCAGTCGGAGGCGTCCGGGTCGCCGGTCAGTGCGTGCTCGACAAGCAGGATGTTGTTGGTGCCGTGGGGGTCACCGGCCGGCTCGCCCCATCGTCGGTAAGCAATTTGCGCCTCGTCGATCTGGGCGCCTGCCTCGGTGCGGAGGGTGCTGATGTCGACGGTGGCGAGCTGGCCCTCGGGGGCGAGTGTGAGCATGGGGTCCGCCTAGATCGCCGCGAATCCGCGCTTGAGGTCGTCGATGATGTCGTTGATGTCCTCGATACCTACGGACAGGCGGACCGTGGCCTGGCTGATGCCGGCGCGCTTGAGCCCCTCCGCGTTGGACTGCGAGTGGGTGGTGGAGGCCGGGTGGACCACCAGGGAGCGCACGTCGCCGATGTTGGCCAGGTTGGAGTGGAGCTTGAGGGCGTCGATAAACGCCCAGGCCTTGATGCGATCGTCCGGGTCGCCCGCGACCTCAAACGAGAGCACGGAGCCAGTGTGAGCGAGGCCGAGCTTGTCCTTGACAGCCCTGTACGGGGAATCCGGCAGGCCGGCGTAGTTGACCTTCGCCACCTTGTCGTGGTTGGCCAGGAACTCGGCGACCGCAGCAGCGTTCTCGTTGTGCTTGTTCACGCGCAACTGGAGGGTGTCCAGGCCCTGCAGCGCGACCCACGCGTTGAACGGGGAGATCGCGGCGCCCGTGTCGCGCAGCAGACCAGCGCGGGCCTTGAGTGCGAACGCGGGCGCGCCCAGGTCGGCGTACTTCAGGCCGTGGTAGGCCGGGTCCGGGGTGGTGAAGTAGGGGAAGACGTCCTCGCCGTCGCGCTGGACGGTCCAGTCGAAGGAGCCGCCGTCGATGATCGCGCCGCCGATGGCCGCGCCGTTGCCCGTGTAGAACTTGGTGGTTGAGACCACGACGACGTCCGCGCCCAGCTCGATCGGGCGCACGAGCGCGGCGGTGGCCATGGTGTTGTCCACGATCAGCGGGACCTGGTTGGCGTGCGCAACCTCGGCCACCGCCGGGATGTCCAGGATGTCCGCGATCGGGTTGCCGAAGGTCTCGCCGTAGAAGGCCTTGGTGTTGGGGGTGACGGCGGCTTGCCAGCTGGCCGGGTCATCCGGGTTGTCCACGAAGGTGACATTGATGCCCAGGCGCGGCAGCGTGACCTGGAAAAGCGTCTCGGTGCCGCCGTAGAGGCGCGGGGAGGTAACGATGTGGTCGCCGGCCGAGGCGAGGTTGAGGATCGCGGCGGTCTCCGCGGCCATGCCGGAGGCGAAAGCGACGGCGGCGACGCCGCCCTCCAGGGAAGCGAGGCGATCCTCCAGCGCCTGCTGGGTGGGGTTTGTCAGGCGTGTGTAAATCGGGCCCGCGTCCGAGAGGTTAAAGCGGTTCTCCGCGTGCTGCGCGTCGTCGAAGACGTAGCTGGTGGTCATGTAAATCGGCTGGTTGCGCGCGCCGGTATCGGAGTCGACGGGCTGGCCTGCGTGGATGGAGCGGGTGGCGAAGGCCCACTCGTTGGCGTTGGAGTTGTCGTAGTTGCTCATGGCCCCTGACCGTAACGCGCGGTCGGTCCGTTGTGTACCAAGCTGTCTATTTTGCGTGTTAAACGGCTGAATAAAATTGGGGTGGTTTGCCCAGCTCGTGAGAGTGTGATGTGCGTTGTGGTGAGCGGGGATGTGATCTGGGTTACATTAGGTGGTGTGCTGGACACCGCTTAAGAATTCGAAGCTGTAAGGAGACACCACGTGCCAACCCAACCCGCAGACCACGTCCGTGAAGACATCCGACTGCTCGGGCGGGTGCTTGGCCGGGTGATCGCCGAACAGGAGGGCCAGGAAGTCTTCGACCTGGTTGAATCCACCCGCCGCACCGCCTTCGACATCGCGCACGGCGACGCCACCCCGGATGACCTGCTCGCCGTGCTCCGCGAGCTGGACATCACGAACGTGAACCTGGTCGCCCGCGCGTTTAGCCACTTCGCGCTGCTGACCAACCTCGTCGAGGACCTGGACGACGAGAAGGTCCCCGCCCCGGTGTCGCTGCGCAACACGTTCGCGCACCTGCACGACAGTGGGGTGGGCGCAGATCGGGTCGCCGAACTGGTCGCCGGCGCGCAGGTCTCGCCGGTGCTCACCGCGCACCCCACCGAGACGCGCCGGCGCACCGTCTTCGACACCCAGACACGCATCAAACGCCTGCTCAGCGAGCTTCACGCCGGTGCGGACCCCGAGGCGATCGAGCGCGAGATGGAGCTGCGCATGACCCTGCTGTGGCAGACCGCCCTCATCCGCATCGCGCGCCCGCGCCTCGAAGACGAGATTGACGTCGGCCTGCGCTACTACAAGCTCTCGCTGCTCGAGCAGATCCCGGAGCTCAACCGCGCCATCCAGCAGTTGCTTGCCGACGCCACCGGGACCGTCCCTGCACTCACCCCGGTCCTTCGCCCGGGCTCCTGGATCGGCGGCGACCACGACGGCAACCCGTACGTCAACGCCGAAACGCTGACCTACGCCACCCGCCAGGCCGCCGACACAGCGTTGGCACACTACCTGGACGAACTGGCCGCCCTGGAGCGCGAACTTTCCCTGTCGGACCGCTATTCCACCTGCTCGGCAGAGCTTTCCCAGCTCGCCGACGCCGCCGACAACACCGCCGAGTCCCGCGTGGACGAGCCCTACCGCCGCGCCGTGTACGGGATCCGGCACCGCGTTGCGGCGACGCGCGCGGCGTTGGCGGGGGAGCAGGTGGGCGTCGATAAGCATGCGCCCTACGCTGACCCGGCCGAGCTGCTCGCGGACCTGGACTGCATCGACGCCTCGCTGCGCGAGCACGGCGGCGCGATTATCGCCGATGACCGTCTCGCGCGTCTGCGCTCGGCCGTGACCACCTTCGGCTTCCACCTGTACACGCTGGATCTGCGGCAGAATTCCGAGTCCTTCGAGGCGGTCGTGGCGGAGGTGCTCGCGACAGCCGGTGTCTGCGAAAACTACGCGGAGCTCGTGGAGGAGGACCGAGTGGAGGTGCTCGTCGAGGAGCTGCGCACACCGCGGCCATTGCTGCGCGCCGAGGCGCAGCTTAGCGACGCCACGCGCAAGGAAATGGGTATCCTCACCGCAGCCGCACGCGCCGTCCGCGACCTGGGGCAGGGCGCGGTCACACAGTGCATCATCGCCATGACGGGGGCGGTCTCCGACATCCTCGAACCCATGGTGCTGCTCAAAGAGGTCGGGCTCGACGCGGTCAACGTTGTGCCGCTGTTTGAAACGATCGACGACCTCGCGCACGGCGCCCGTATCCTCGAGGACCTGTGGTCGCTGCCTTTCTACCGCGACTACCTGCGCGAACGTGGCGACGTGCAGGAGGTCATGCTCGGCTACTCCGACTCCAACAAGGACGGCGGCTACCTGCAGGCCAACTGGGCGCTGTACGACGCCGAACTCGCCCTCGTCGAACTCTGCAACCGCCACGGCATCCGCCTCCGGCTCGCGCACGGCCGTGGCGGGGCGGTCGGACGCGGCGGCGGGCCCACCTACGACGCCATCCTCGCCCAACCCAAGGGCGCGGTCGACGGCTCCATTCGCATCACCGAGCAAGGCGAAATCATCTCGGCCAAGTACGGCTCGCCAGAGACCGCGCGCCGCCACCTCGAGGCCTTCGTCGCCGGCGCCCTCGAGGCCTCCCTGCTGGACACCGAGCCGATTGCCAATCCCACGCGTGCCTACGACATCATGCGCGCGCTGTCATCGTATTCCGGCGAGAAGTATTACGAGCTCGTCCGTGACCCCGGCTTCATCGACTACTTCACGCAGTCCACGCCGTTGCACGAGATCGGCGAGCTCAACCTCGGTTCCCGCCCCGCTTCCCGTAAGCAGACCACGGCGATTTCCGATCTTCGCGCCATCCCCTGGGTCCTGTCCTGGGCGCAATCGCGCACCAACGTGCCCGGTTGGTTCGGCGTCGGCACCGCCGTCGAGCGCTGGGCAGGCGAAAGCGAAGAGCGCTGGGAGGACCTGCGCGAGCTCTACCGCGACTGGCCCTTCTTCCGCTCCGTGCTGGCAAACATGGCGCAGGTGATGGCGAAAGCGGAGATGTCGCTGGCTCGCCTCTACGCCGACCTGGTCGAAGACGCTGATGTCGCTGAGCGGATTTTCGGGCTCATCTCCGACGAATTCGAGCGCACTCGCCAGGTGTACTTCCGTATCACCGGGCACACGGACCTGGTTGCCGAGAATCAGCGGCAAGCCCGCTCGCTCAAGCGCCGCTACCCCTACCTGCTGCCGCTCAACGCCGTCCAGCTCGAGCTGCTGCGCCGCTACCGCGCCGGCGACGAGACCTTCCTGGTCTCCAAGACCATCCAGGTCACCATGAACGGTCTCGCCACAGCGCTGCGCAACGCGGGGTAGGTTTCCGCGAAGTGAGGGAACCTGGACCTGGTTTTCTTCGTCAAACTAGGTATGGGGATTGACAGAGAAAACCAGGTCGAACTGCGGCGGTGGGAAGCACGGAAGGGGGAGCTGCGGCGGGGGATCGTCGATAAGCGCGCGCTGTCGCGGGAGGCACTCGTGTATCTCGCTGAGCACTATTTGGCGCTGAGCTCAGTGATCTACTACCCGCGTAGCGCGTGGGAGGAGTTGCGATACCATGAGCGGCAATGGCTGCGCGTCGAAGCCGCTGGCAGGACAAGTAACAGCGCGATCCTAGTTGGACGTTCGGCTGCGCGGATGCACGGTATGTGGGTCATTAGCACGTCAGCGGAACACATTGAGCTCGCCTTGCCATCCGGGGGTGTCTCTACCAACAGAGATCGTAGTCAGGGCCTGGTGTTTCGTCGATCGAAACTGCTCCCGATGGACATTGGCGACGTTGACGGGCACCGACTGACAACCGGTTTCCGCACTTTCGCTGACATCGCCCGCTACCACGGATTCGTCGAGGGACTCGTGGCGGCCGACTACCTACTCCGGAGAGGGTTCGATCTGGAGATGCTGCATACACATGCTGCCTTGCTCGGAAGAGCCAAGGGAATCGGTACGGTAAGAAAATGTTTGGACCACGCGGTAGCCAACTCCGATTCACCGTACGAATCCCTCGCGCGTGGGCTGCTCATCCAAGCAGGAATTGGTCCGGTGACAACGCAGTATGAGGTGGCTGGGCGGTATGCCGATCTGTGCATCGATGGCTGGCTGCTCATCGAGATCGATGGTGAGGTGAAATACCAAGGCCCAGACGCAGAACAGGTGAGGCAGAAGGAATTTCGCCGGCAAAAGCGGATAGCGAACCAGGGGTATGTGTTCCTGCGGTACTCGCCGGGCTTCCTGCGCAGAAATCCGGAGACGTTTGTGCAAGAAGTGCGCGACACTCTGGTGGGGCAGCAGAAAGCGGTGCGGCGGAGGCTACGTTGATGCGGCTGACACGAAAGCTAAAACGTAGCGGGAGAAGCGTAGCCCCTAAAACGTAGCCTTTCGAGTAAACGGAAAAACTTTGGCCAACTCAAACATGATTTACTCGAAAGGCTACGTTCTAGAGGCTACGCATTAGGGGCTACGCTTCTGAGGCTACGTAGTGCGACATCGACAGGCCAGGTCAAGAGCCGCAAACCAAAACCCCGGCCACCGCGAAAACGCAGCAACCGGGGCCGGAACGACCGAGCGCTTATTTCTTCAGCGCGTCGATGACCTTGTTGAAGGTCGCGGACGGACGCATGACCGCGGTGGTCTTTGCCTCGTCCGGCCAGTAGTAGCCACCCAGGTCAGCGGCGGAACCCTGTGCGGCGAGCAGCTCGGAGTCGATCTGCTCGGCGTTGGCGCGCAGCTCCTCGGCAATCGGCTCGAACGCGGAGGCCAGCTCGGCGTCGTCGGTCTGGGCGGCGAGCGCCTCGGCCCAGAACAGTGACAGCCAGAAGTGGGAACCGCGGTCGTCGATCTCATTGACCTTGCGGGAGGGGGACTTGCCTTCGTCGAGAAGCTGCTCGGTGGCCTTGTCCAGCGCGGCGGCCAGGACGCCGGCGCGCTCGTTGCCGTTGGTGTTCTTCTCGTGGCGGAAGGACTCAGCCAGTGCGAGGTACTCGCCGAGGGAGTCCCAGCGCAGGTGGTTTTCTTCCTGGACCTGCTGGACGTGCTTCGGGGCGGAGCCGCCGGCACCGGTCTCGAACAGGCCGCCGCCTGCCATCAGCGGGACCACGGAGAGCATCTTCGCGGAGGTGCCCAGCTCGAGGATGGGGAAGAGGTCCGTGTTGTAGTCACGCAGCACGTTGCCGGTGACGGAGATGGTGTCCTCGCCGCGACGGATGCGCTCGATGGAGGTCTTGGTGGCCTCGACCGGGGACTGGATGGAGATGTCCAGGCCCTCGGTGTCGTGGTCGGCCAGGTACTTGTTCACCAGCTCAATCAGGTTGCGGTCGTGTGCGCGCTCCTCGTCGAGCCAGAAGATGGTCTTCATGCCGGAGAGGCGTGCGCGGTTGACGGCCAGCTTGACCCAGTCCTGGATCGGGGCGTCCTTGGTCTGGGTGGCGCGCCAGATGTCGCCCGCCTGGACGTCGTGCTCGATGAGCACGTCGCCTGCGGAGTTGACCACCTGGACGGTGCCGTCTGCCGGGATCTTGAAGGTCTTGTCGTGGGAGCCATACTCCTCGGCCTTCTGCGCCATGAGGCCGACGTTCGGGACGGTACCCATGGTGGTCGGGTCGTAGGCGCCGTTGGCGCGGCAGTCGTCGATCACGGCCTGGTACACACCGGCGTAGGAGGAGTCCGGGATCACGGCCAGGGTGTCCTGCTCCTGGTCGTCGGCGTTCCACATGTGGCCGGAGGTGCGGATCATGGCCGGCATGGAGGCGTCGATGATCACGTCCGACGGCACGTGCAGGTTGGTGATGCCCTTGTGGGAGTTCACCATGGCCAGCGACGGGCCGTCGACAAGCTGCTGCTCGAACGCCTTGCGGATCTCCTCGCCGTTCTCCAGCTCGGACAGGCCGTCGAGGATGGCGCCGAGGCCGTTCTCGCCGTTGAGGCCGGCCTCGAGCAGCTCTTCGCCGTACTTGTCAAAGACGGGCTTGAAGTATGCGCGCACGACGTGGCCGAAGATGATCGGGTCGGAGACCTTCATCATGGTGGCCTTGAGGTGAGCGGAGAAGAGCACGCCCTCTTCCTCGGCCTTCTTCACAGCGTCGAGCAGGAATGCGTCGAGCGCAGCGGCGGACATGTAGGTCGCGTCGATGACCTCGCCGGCCTGGACCTTCAGGCCCTCCTTGAGCACGGTGCTGTCGGCCATCTTGATGGTCAGGGTGTCCTCGGACGGGATAATGACGGACTTCTCGTTGTGGCGGAAGTCGCCGGCATCCATGGTGGCGACGTTCGTCTTGGAGTCCTTCGACCATTCGCCCATGGAGTGCGGGTGCTTCTTGGTGTAGTTCTTCACAGCCTCCGGCGCGCGGCGATCGGAGTTGCCCTCGCGCAGCACCGGGTTCACAGCGGAGCCCTTGACGGCGTCGTACTTCTCCTGCGCCTCCTCGTACTCCGGCAGGTCGAAGCCCGCGGCCTGCAGCTCGGCGATGGCCTTCTTCAGCTGCACCAGAGATGCGGAGATGTTCGGCAGCTTAATAATGTTCGCCTCGGGCGTCTTGGCCAGCTGGCCGAGCTGCGCCAATGCGTCGTCAAGCTTCTGCTCATCGGTGAGGCGCTCCGGGAACTGCGAGATAATGCGGCCGGCGAGCGAGATGTCGGCGGTATCCACATCGATCCCTGCCTGGGAAGCGAACGCCTCCACGATCGGCTTGAGCGAGTAGGTCGCCAGCAGCGGCGCCTCGTCGGTGCGGGTCCAGATGATCTTAGCCATTGTGCTCCTCATAATTCTGGTGTGCAGTATTCAGACTCACAGCGTACAGGTTTTGCATACCGTTTGTCCTGTAATAGGTAGTCTCGGGGGCATGAGTCTCACTATCGCTTCTGTGAATGTCAACGGGATTCGGGCCGCGACGAAGGTCCGCAACGAGGACAACCTGGGCATGCTTGAGTGGCTGCAGCGCACCAGCGCCGACGTGGTACTGATGCAGGAAGTCCGCGCGACGGAGGAGCAGGCGCACGCGGCGCTTGCCCCCGCCCTCGATGAGGGTTGGCAGCTGGTAGTTGCGCCCGCTGAGGCGAAGGGGAGGGCCGGGGTTGGCATTTTGTCGAAGCATTCGCTTATCGACGTCCACACGGGCATCCCCGGATTCGAAACCGCCGGCAGGTTCCTGGCGGGGACCCTGCCGTGCGGGACGCGCGTCGCCTCCCTCTATCTGCCGTCGGGCGCAGCGGAGACTGCGAAGCAGGATGAGAAGTACGAGTTCCTCGACCAGTTCGAGCCGCTGCTTGCCGAGTGGGCCACGCAGTACCCGCAGATGGTGATCGGCGGCGACTGGAACATCTGCCACCGCCGCGAGGACCTGAAAAATTGGAAGACGAACCGCAAAAAGTCCGGCTTCCTGCCGCCGGAGCGCGCGTTTATGGACTCGGTGTTCGGCGCATTCCCCGACGATGAGGCGCAGGATGTAGAGGACAAGGCGAACGCGGGCTGGGCCGGCGCGGTGGAATACGGTGCCGGGGATGCTGGGGATCCAGCGCCGCGCACGGCTGCGGCGGAGCCGGCGTGGTTCGACGTGGCCCGTCGCCTGTCGCCGGAGGCTGCGCCTTACACGTGGTGGACCTACCGCGGACAGGCGTTTAACAACGACGCGGGGTGGCGCATCGACTACCAGGCGGCGACCGCCGACATGCTCGCGCGGGCGCGGCGCAGCTGGGTGGAGAAGGCGGGCGCGGTGGAGCTGCGCTGGTCGGACCACTCTCCGCTTCTGGTCGAGTACGCCGACGGGGGTGGAGCATGATCGCTTCCTATGTTGCCAACTTCAGTACCGCGAACCTGGTCTCCATCCTTTACGTCATCGGCATCGTGGCCGAGGCGATGACGGCGGCGGTGGCGGCGGGCCGGATGCGCATGGACCTGTTCGGCGTGATCACGCTCGGCGCGCTGACCGCGCTGGGCGGCGGCACGGTGCGCGACGTGCTGCTCGGCACGTACCCGCTGACGTGGGTGGAGCAGCCGCTGTACCTGGTCACCGTGATCGTCGCGGCTGCGGTGACGGTGCGGGTGAGCTGGTTGCTCGTGCGGCTGCGGCGCAGCTTCCTCGTCGCCGATGCGATCGGCCTGGCGGCGTTCGCCGTGCTGGGTATCCAAACTGCTGTGGAGAACGGGCACGGCTTCATCATCGCGTGCGTTGCGGCGGTGACCACGGGCGTGTCGGGCGGTGTGCTTCGCGACGTCCTCTCCGACCGCGTCCCGCTCGTCTTCCACAAGGAGATGTACGCCTCGGCTGCCGTCATCGGTGTTGTGGTGTGGTGGGTCCTGTCCTGGCTGGGCGTCCACGAGTGGGCGGTCATCCTCGTGACGCTCGTCGCGGTGCTCGGGGTGCGCCTGTTCTCGCTCAAGCGGGGCTGGAGCCTGCCGGTCTACGAGTACGACGAGGAGGCCGCCGCGGCGTACGACCCGCGATACGCCCTGACCACCTTCATGTATCACCGCGCTCGCCACATTCCGGGCGCGCGCACTGCGTACCGGGGCTTGAAGAAGATGAAGCTGCCGCCCAGGAGCGAGCGGAAGCGCTCCGACGGCGAGTGATCCTGACATCGCGCACCCCCGCCCCCAGATTCGGGGACGCGGGGGATTTTTGGGGCAACAACTGAACACTGTTCAGCGGATGCGGTAGCCTTTTGTCAGTCATTACATTGAGAACGGAGTTTAACCAATGTCACACGCACCTATTCTTGATATTGCACGCGAAAAGGCCCTGGAGAAGGGCGAGGGCCTGAACCAGGAGGAGATCCTGCAGGTCCTCCAGGTTCCGGACGAGGACCTCCAGGAGCTGCTGGAGATCGCGCACGAGACCCGCATCAAGCACTGCGGCGTTGACGTGTCGCTGGAAGGCATCATCTCCCTGAAAACCGGTGGCTGCCCCGAGGACTGCCACTTCTGCTCCCAGTCCGGCCTGTTCGAGTCCCCGGTCCGCGCCGTGACCCTGGACATCAACGAGCTCGTCGAGGCTGCCAAGCAGTCCGAGAAGATGGGTGCGGGCGAGTTCTGCATCGTCGCCGCAGTGAAGGGCCCGACCCAGCAGCTGCTCGACCAGGTTGCCGCCGCGGTCAAGGCCATCCAGGACGAGGTGGACATCTCCATCTCCGCATCCCTGGGCATCCTCACCCAGGACCAGGCGCGCCAGCTCAAGGAGATGGGCGTGTCGCGCTACAACCACAACTTTGAGACCGCGAAGTCTTACTTCCCCAACGTGGTGACCACCCACACCTGGGAGGAGCGCAAAAACACGCTCGAGTACGTGCTGGCCGAGGGCATGGAAACCTGCTGCGGCGGCATCATCGGCCTGGGCGAGTCCCTGGAGCAGCGCGCCGAGTTTGCCACCCAGCTCGCGGAGATTCAGCCGCACGAGGTCCCGATGAACTTCCTCGACCCGCGCCCGGGCACCCCGTTTGAGGACCGCCCGCTGGTTCCGCAGGGCGAGGCGCTGCGCGCCGTCGCGGCGTTCCGCCTGGCCATGCCGACCGCCCAGCTGCGTTTCGCTGGCGGCACCGAGCTCGCGCTCGGCGACGACGGCACCGAAGCCGGCCTCCTCGGCGGCGCCAACGCCATCATCGGCGGCAACTACCTGACCACCCTGGGCCGCCCGATCGAGCAGGACCGCGAGGCCGTCGACCGCGTGCTTGACCTGGGCATCACCCCGGTCGGCCAGAAGATGAAGTCCGGCCACGGCGCGGTCTACGACACCATCAAGGCCCTCTAATGCGCGTTCCCGACAGCACTGAGCTCGCCGACGCTGTCCTGTCCGGCGAGATTCAGCTGCCCGTGAACCCGAACCGCCCCTATGACGCGCCGCGCATCTGCCCGGTGTGCGAGCGCCGCATGGTGGTCAAGATCAGCCCGTTCGGCTGGGAGGCGTGCTGTTCCCGCCACGGCATCCTGCGCTCGGAGTGGCTAGAGCGGTAGCGGAGGTGCGAGTGGTTGCTAGGGCACGAAGCGCTTTGTGCTACGAAACGCTATCGCGCTGACGGCGAGTGTGACCAGGCATGCGGCGTATATGCCACTGGCAGCGGCGGTGTCCCAATCGCGTACAGGGAACTCTATTGCCCAGTACAGCGCCACCGCCATGAGGAACGTGGAAAATGCGGTGATGAGGCCGCGCCCGGTGCCGTAGGAGGCGTAGACCAAACCGAGCGCAACCCCCACGATGGCAGCCACGAAGAAGAACGCGATGTGGAGCAGCATCGTCAGGGTCATAGATGTGGTGTCTTGCCCGGCGTTCGCCATGATGTAGGCATCGCCGTTCGTGTCCGTCCAGGGTACGTCTGCGCCGTTGGTGAAGAGGAACAGGTCATAGGGCTGGTAGTACGGGTTCTTGAACTGGTTGTAGATCGAGGATGCCGCGGTGGGCACTCCAAGTATCACCGCCGCAATGACGGCGGTGATTGTTGCAGAGTTCATCCACGCGGAAAAGCTCGCGCCGAGCTGGTTTAACGCGCTCCACTGCGTGCCAGCGTGGAAAAATAGGGCGGTCAGGGCGAAGCCTCCGAAGATGGTCCAGAAGGAACCGTCTCCACTGTAGAAACGGCCCAGAGGGGCCAGGATCAGTAATACGGCCAACGCCACCAGGTAGGACAGCGGCTTGAAGGGGCTGAGGAAGAGTTTCATCGTGCGGGCCTTTCTGTCGCAAGGAGGTCGATGAGTTCGGCATCGTCCGGGTACTCGATGGGTAGGTGGACATCGTTCTCACTGATGGGTTCGGTGAAAGTGGCGCGTGTCGTCGGCCCGAGGCTCGCTGACTCCGCAACAGGGAAGCGGGCGATAAGTTCTTTGATCTCGGCGGTGGGGCCGGTGACCGTCGGAAAACGCAGGCGGGCGTCGTCGAGTGGGACAGGGCGCGAGACCTCGTGATCGAATGTCTGCATGACATGGGTGGCCAAACCGGCGAAGTCCTCGGCGCGATGCGACGCCATCACTACGCTGCGCTGCGGGTTCTCCGCGATGTAGTCAATCAGCCGCTGGCGGACCTGTTTGCGGGTGGTGGTGTCGATGCCGTCAAACGGCTCGTCGAGGAGTAACAGGTCCTCGCCGATGGCTAGGGCTACCTCGATGGTGAGGAGTCGGCGCTGCCCAACGGAGAGGTCCCTGATACGGGTGTTGGGGAAGTCGAGCTCTGCATGTGGGTGGATGGCCGCGACCGCGCGCAGGTGGTCGTCTACGGTCGTGCCCGCAAACTTCGCGTCCGCACCAGCCGGGACAAACGCGGCGTGCGGGCCCATGAGTGTGTGTAGGAAGTGGGTTTTGCCGGCGGCGTTTGGACCGACCAGCGCGTAGAAGCCGGGGTTCATTGGGGGCGCTCCTTTTTAATCATTGCGGCCAGCTCCTCGGTGGTGATGCCGAGCTGGTTGGCCTCATGGACAAGCGGTTGGACAAAGTTGCGGGCAAATGCCTCGCGACGCGTACCTAATACCTGGTCACGCGCACTCTCTAGAACAAACATGCCGAGCCCGCGACGCTTTTCCAGCAGGCCCTCGTCGAATAGTTCGGTGAGCGCCTTGGCGGAGGTTGTTGGGTTGACGGAGTGATAGGCGGACAACTCGTTGGTGGACGGCACCCGGTCGCCGGGGGCGAGGGTGCCAGCGCCGATGAGGTCACGTAACTCATCGGCAATCTGTTGGTATATGGGTTTACCACTCATGTGGGTAACCATAGAACCGGAAAGGCTGGCGTGTCAACCCCCAATTTTTCCAACGCGCCGGGTATGGCAGGTTAGATCGCGAAAGCTGCTTGTCAGCGCTGATTTCTAGCAGTGCTGCGTCCCTGTACTACTAGTCGGGTCGAGCAAGTGGTAGGCGAAATCTGAAATACCTACCGCAACTACCGCCACACCTGGGCGGCATGGACGGAGCCGGTGGCGAGGGTGTCGCCGGTATGGGTGAGGCGGTCGACGTGACGCGAGAGATCTTGGGCGACGGTGGTGGCGTCGTAATTGCTGCGTGCAGCCCATTGACCTGCGACATCAGGGGCGCATTCGGGGTAGAACTGCACCGAAACGATGGGGCCGAGCCGCATTGCCTGGATAGGGCAGTGAGCACTCGAACCGAGTAGTTGCGCGCCGGGCGGGAGTGACACTACTGCGTCGTGGTGGGATTCGACGACAACCGGCTCGAGGATGAGGGGGCCGAGGAGAGGGTCTGTGCGACCGGCTTCGGTCAGCGACAGCCGTACGGTGCCCTTTTTGTTCTGGCTGGCCAGGCCAACGGAGACGTCACCGCCGAAGCAGTCGGCGATGATCTGGTGGCCGAAGCTCTGGAGCGGGCTGATCGGGTCGAGCTGGAGGGCAGTGATACGCACGTTGAGGAATCAAACGAGACGATGCGACGCATTTCATCAGTGACGCGGATCTGCCGTTGCCCTCGCGTTCTCTTGAGGATCAGCTTCTCGAATGAAGTCTAGCCACGGTGCGGATGTTCTCCCTTGGCATCCTGAACTGTCTCAGGGCGGTTACTTACAGTCATCGCTGCTCTTTTCGTGGGCTTCATCGTAGCGATAAAGAACCCCCGGTTCCCTCGATTACGTATCGGGTTAATATGTGGTGTATGAAACGCGTCCTTTCCGGAATCCAGCCCACCGCCGACTCCTATCACCTGGGGAACTACCTCGGTGCGCTGAAGCAGTGGATTGACCTGCAGGACGACTACGAGGCGTTCTACTTCATCCCGGACCTGCATGCGATCACGGTGGAGCAGGACCCGGAGGAGCTGCGCCAGCGCACGATCGCCGGCTGCGCGCAGCTGATTGCGCTGGGCATCGACCCGGAGAAGTCCACCCTGTTCGTGCAGTCGCACGTGCCGGAGCACGCGGAGCTGACCTGGGTGCTGCAGTGCCTGACCGGCTTTGGCGAGGCCAGCCGCATGACCCAGTTCAAGGACAAGAGCCAGAAGCAGGGGCAGGACCGCACCTCGGTGGGCCTGTTTACTTATCCCGTCTTGATGGCCGCGGACATCCTGCTGTACTCCCCGCAGCTCGTGCCGGTGGGCGAGGACCAGCGCCAGCACCTCGAGCTGACACGCAACCTGGCGGAGCGCTTCAACGCCAAGCGCGGCGAGACTTTCGTGGTGCCGGAGGGCTTCATCCCGGAGGGCGCGGCGAAGATCTATGACCTGCAGGATCCGACCTCCAAGATGAGCAAGTCGGGCCAGAACCCGAAGGGCCTGATCAATTTGCTGGACGCGCCGAAGACGTCGGCAAAGCGCATCCGCTCGGCCGTGACCGACGCGGACGGCGTCATCGCCTACGACAAGGAGAACAAGCCGGGCGTGTCCAACCTGCTGGTCATCCAGTCGGCGCTGACGGGCAAGTCCATCGATGACCTGGTCGCCGGCTACGAGGGCCAGGGGTACGGCGCGCTCAAGGTGGACACGGCGGACGCGCTCGAGGCGTTCACCACCCCGCTGCGCGCCCGCTACGACGAGCTCATGTCGGACCAGGCGGAGCTCGAGGCCATCCTCGCCCGCGGTGCGGAGCGCGCCCGCGAGGTCGCCGCGCCGCTGCTCGCCGATGTCTACGAGAAGACCGGTTTTCTCAAGCGCGCCTAGCACCACACGGGGCATCAAGTATCGACGCCCCAACGCTTCCTCTACGATTGTGGTGCTGACAACAGTCCACTGAGTGAGGAAGGATTGCCGCATGGCAACATCGACGTCGCCGTCCAAGGCGTACACCGACGAGCACGGCATTGAGCGTGCCACGAAGCAGCAGCAGGACGGCGCCATGGGCGGGGTGCAGAAGAAGGCGCCCGCCGTTGGCCACCTGTTGCGCATGAACGACCGCTTCGGCGCCCAGGGCGGCAACCACTACGCCGCGGGCATCACGTACTTTTCCGTGCTCTCGCTCTTCCCGCTTTTGATGCTGGTTTTCGCCGGCCTCGGTTTCTTCCTCAACGCCCGCCCGGACCTCATGCAGGACATCCAGAACCAGGTCAGCGAGAGCCTGGAGGGCGACATGGGCAGCATGGTCAATGACCTCATCCAGTCCGCGATTGATCAGCGCGGCGCGGTCGCCGGCATCGGCCTGCTCACCACCCTGTGGTCCGGACTGGGCTGGATGAACAACCTGCGCGTCGGCGTCTCCGCGATGTGGAACCTGGACGCCAACGAGGGCGGCGGCTTCGTGTCCAAGAAGCTGTGGGACCTCGTTGGCCTGATCGGCCTCATTGTGCTGTTCGTCGTCGCGTTCGCCGTCACCGCGCTCGGTGTGTCGGGCTGGACGGACCAACTGCTCGAGTACATCGGCCTGGACCAGGTCCCGGGCGCGCGCGTGCTGGTGTGGGTCGTCGGGCTGCTCGTGGGCATCCTGGCGAACTTCCTCGTCATGCTGTGGGTCGTGATGTTCCTGCCGCGCACGAAGGTGCCGGTGAAGTCCGGCATGCAGGGCGCGCTGCTCGGCGCGATCGTCTTCGAGGTGATCAAGCAGTTCGCCGGCCTCATCATCGGCTCGATGACCGGCAACCCGGCGGGCGCCATCTTCGGCCCGCTGATCTCCCTGATGGTTGTGCTCTATCTGATCTGGCGCGTCGTCCTGTACATGTCCGCGTGGACCGCGACAACCCAGGAGAGCCTGAAGCGTGCGCCCGCGGAGGTGCCGGAGCCCGCCGTGATCAACGTGCGCTCCGGCGCCGCCCGCCAGAATTCCAACACCGGCAAGGCGCTCGGTGTCGGCGCGGCTATCGGCGCCGTCGGTGTCGGGGTGGTGTCCCTCTTGACCCGAGGCTAAGCGCCAGCGCCACCAGCGCCAGCACGGCCACGCCGGCGACGATCCCGATGGACTTCCACGGGGTGGTCGCCGGCGCTTTTTGCGCATCAGTGCTTGTCGACGCCCCCTCGTCCGGACCCGGAGCGAGGGGAGTGGTGGAGGGCGAGGTGGAGGGGGCGGTGGCGTCGTCAAGCGATGCGACGCCCTGGCCCGCGGCGACGGGGTAGGCGGCGGCGAGGAGCTCCTGGGCCTGGCCCCACGCCCGGTGCTCGCCGACGGTGGTGTCCAGGAGCACCGCAACGAGGCGGCGACCGTCGTGGTGCACGCCGCCGACGAAGGTGTGGTTGGCGTCGTCGGTGTAGCCGGTTTTGCCGCCGATGCCTTCGGGGTCGTTGAGGTAGAGCTGGTTGTCGTTCCAGAGCTGGAAGCCGGGCAGGTCGTCGAAGCCGGGGAACTCGTAGGAATCCGTGTCCACGATGCCGGCAAAGGTCTGGTTCTGGAACGCGGCGCGGTAGGCCAGCGACAGGTCCCAGGCGGAGGTAGACATGCCGGGGGCGTCGAGCCCGGAGTAGGACGCGACGTAGGTATCGCGCATGCCGAGGTCCTGGGCGAGCGCGTTGACCTTGCGCAGCGCCGCGTCGTCGCCGCCGATCGCCTGGGCGAGGGCGTGGGCGGTATCGTTGCCAGACGCCATGAGCAGGCCGTGCAGGAGGTCGTTGACGGTGTAGGTGCCGCCCGCCCCGATGCCGGCGCGCGAGCCCTCCTGGTTCGCGGACGCTTCCGAGACCGGGACCTGTTGGTCCAGCGGGAGCTCGTTGATCACCACGAGCGCGAGCAGGACCTTGATAATCGAGGCCGGCCGGTACCGCCCGTGCGGGTCCTTCATCGCGAGGACCTCGCCGGAGTCGGCGTCGAACACGGCCCAGGCGGAGGCGTACACGTCGCTCGGCACCGCATAACCGGGCGGGACGATCACGCCGCAGGGGCCGTCGTAGACCTGCGGCGGCGGCGTCGGCGTGGGCTGGCCCGGCGCGAGCCGCTCGGAGGTGGACATTGCTGCCGACGGCCGCTGCGCGTTCGGGCAGCTGTCGGTGTCCGGGGCGCGGTCGCGCACCGGTGGGACCCAGTTGCCAAACTCGTCAAAGTGGCCGGGGCCTGGGGTGAGCGCAGTCGTGGACGTCTCCTGCGCGACCGCCAGGTTCGGGGCGGCAGGCACCGCGATGGCTATCGACGCCACCGCCACGGCAGCGACACTTCTCCGTTGCACAAACACATCGCATGATCGTACGCGCTGCCTGCCACGGGCCCGCGGACGGACGCGCGGGCGGCGCTACTCGTCGTTCTGGGCGTAGCGGGCGGCGAGGCGCTCGATGAGCTCGTCGGTGAGCTTGTCGTCAGCGAGGATCGTATCGAGCATGTCGTTGTGCATTGCAATTGTGTCGGCGTCGGCGGGGCGGCGGTCCTCGGGGGCTGGGTCGTCGTCGTACGAGTCGCCGGCGAGGTCCACGCCCAGGCCGTCGAGGAGGCTCTCGGGCTCGGCGGGCTCAGTGGCGTCGCGAGGCGATTGCTCGGCCTTGTCCAGCATCGTCGGGTCGATGGCGGAGAACTCGTGGGTGAACTCCTGCAGGAAATCGTCCGCCTCCGTCTGCGCGGTGGCGCGGCGCTTGCCCTTGCGCACCTCGCTTTCGATGCGTCGCTGCAGCGCCTTCTCCATCTGGCGGTGGCGCCACGAGCGCACGCGGGTCGGCTCCAGCTCGCGGGCGACGGCGCGCGAGCGGTGCTCCGCCTTCTTGGCCAGGTGCGCCACCTGTACCGCGGTCTCATTCACCGGGGCGTACTCCGGGTTGGTGGACACGCGCCAATTCCCCCAGTAGCCGGCGAGGAACAGCGCGAAGCTGACGATCGGCCCCAGCACCATGCCCACGGCGAGGAACCCGGTCGCGTTGCCCAGCAGCATGATCAGCGCGCAGGCGACCGCCGGGATGACCGTCGGCTGGTTGTCGCCGAAAATGGACGGCTCGCGCCCGGTGACCACGTCGCGGATCATGCCGCCGCCCGTCGCCGTGAACACGCCCATCATGATCGTGGGCAGGATGGGCAGGCCGTACGTGATCGCCTTGCCCGCGCCCGTGGCGGCCCACAGCGCGGAGACGAACGCGTCGCCGTGGCTTTGTAAGAGCTCCCAGGCCTTGCCCTTGAAGTAGGTGAAGCGGGCGATGAGCGCGCCCGTGAACGCCAAGATGAGGTACTCGGGTTGGTTCATGGCGGCGACGGTGCCCTGGTTGATCAGGACGTCGCGAAGCATGCCCCCGCCGAGGGCGGACAGCATGGCGATGAAGAAGAAACCGATGATGTCGTAGCCGCGGTGGCGGGCTAGGGTTCCTCCGATGATGCCCATGAGCAGCACACCGGAGACGTCGAACCAACGGTAGATAGTGGTGATAAGGGGATCGACCTGATCTGGGGTCATGGCGTGGGATGCCTGAAGCTTTCTAGAACTTGGAGAAGCGCTTGATCAGCTGGTTTTCCATCTCGGTCCACGATTCCGCCTTATCCGTGAATGGGGCGGACGGGACGTAGCCTGCGGCCTCGGTGGAACCGAGCATGTAGGCCAGGTAGTCCTGGAAGCGCGGGTTGGCCAGCAGGAAGGAGTTGAGGGAGTCGTCCTTGGCCCAGTCGGCGGCGTCGGCAAGCAGCTCGTACGCCTTCGCCATCTGCTGGGTGTCCACGGTGTCGACCCCCTTCGCGATGTCCTGCGCAAGCCCGTTGAACGAGTAGGAGTTGTCCGGGTGGACCTCCACCTTCAGGTCGCCAGCGTTGGCGGCGTTGACCAAGTCCGGCCAGGTGGACAGGGAGGCCAGGTCGTGCTCGTCGTTCTGCAGGATCCAGCGGCCGAGGTGCTTCGTGGACGGGAACGTCATGATCTCGCCGTACTTGCCCATGAACACCGGGGCGGAGCCGAGGTAGGTGCGCAGGGTGTACACGCTCTTGCCCTGGATGGAGATCTTGACCGGGTCGATGCCGGCGTTGGCCCACACCGTGGCGTCGTACGGGTCCGCCGCGGCGGCCTGCTCCTTCTCCGCCGCCTCCTCGCGCTCCTTGTTCGCGGCGCGCGTCGCCTGGGCGGACTCGATCGATGCAGTCGCATTATCGACGGCCGCAGCATCCAGCTCATCCGCCGACACCAAGCGCACAGCGCCATCGAGCGACTCCACGACCTCCTTCCAGTTGGCCAGGATGACGTGGCCGAGCCCGGTCCACTCGTCCATGCCGTTCTCGCCCGCGTAGTGGTCGGCGCCGCGCGCCACGTTGCCCAGCACCGAGTGCGAGGCGAAGAAGATCTGCGCGTGCTCCGCGCTGGCCACGTCGGCCAGCGAGCGCGCAATCTGCAGCACGCCGCCCAGCGACGAGACGTTGACGTGGCTCGGGCGCCCCGCCAAGTACTCGGGCGCGCCGATGATGTCGAACGTGTGCTTCTCGTCCGGCACGACGCGGTCGTCGCCCTGGCCGCTAAAGTGCGCCCACTTCGGGTGGTCCGTCAGGTCGTGCTCGGCGTGGGTATTGATGTACGCCAGCAGCTCGGCCGGTGAATTAAACACCAGGATGGACTGGTCGTCTCCGAGGAACGCCTGCCACTCGGAGCCGTGCTCCTTCCAGGTCGGGGCCCACAGGGTGTAGAAATCGCCCTGGGTCAGTGAAATCTTGACGGGGAGGATCGCGCGCGTGCTCATGAACGCAAACTTTACTAAAGGTCGCCGCGCGCGACGCACCCAACCCGCTACCCCTCCCGGCTACGCCGTCGGACGCCAGAAGCCGCGGAACGGCATGCCGATGTTCTCGGTGCGCACCGGATTGAGCTGGACGGGGTCGCCCGCCTCGATCATCATCCCGTCGCCGGCGTACATGGCGACGTGGCCGTCCCACACCACCAGGTCGCCCTCCTGCAGGTCCTCGTACGCCACCTGCTGGCCGACGGCCTGCTCCGCTGCGGTGCGCGGGATGTCCACCCCGGCCTGCCCGTACGCCCAGGAGGTGAGACCGGAGCAGTCGAAGCCGCCGGGCTGGCTGCCGCCCCAGGTGTACGGGGTGCCGATCTGCGACTTCGCCGCCTGCACCGCAGCGGACCCGGCCGTACTCGCAGGGCTCACCGGCTCGCCGAGCTCCGGCGGGGTCGCATCGCCCGCGGGGCCGGGTTCGCCGCCGCCCACGCTCGCCGCCATCGGCTGCGCCGCCGGGCGGGTTTCCGGCACCGGGGTGGCGGTGGGACGGATCGCGGCCAGGGGAGAGCGATCGACCAGCTCGCCGAGCGTGCGCTGCGCTTCCTGCGCGACCGGCGACGCCACCAGCGCCTCCCGGGCGTGCATCGCCAGCGTCGTCTGGTTCAGCCGGTCGGCGAGGCCGTCGAGGTCATTGCCCAGGGTTTCCAGGATCGCGCCAGCCTTGAGCAGGCCGGTGATCACCACGGGCGCGGCGGCGGAGAGCTGCGCGAGCGGACCGCCGACGGCAGCTGCGGCGGCAGCGGCGGACGCGTTGCGGACCATCGAGATGGCGGTGTCCACGAGCTCGCCCACCGCCGTGGCAACGAGCGTGGTCCCGGTGACGACGATGTCGCTGATCTCGTCGCGCTGCTCGGTCAGCGCGGTGACGGCGTCGCGGTAGCGGCCCGCATCGGCGCCGACGACGCTGGCGAGCGGGTCGAACGCGGCGAACTGCGGGGTGGAAAACGGCGGGAGCGTCGGGAAGATCTCCGGGCAGGACGCGAAGATCTTCGTGGCCGCGTAAAGCGGGTCGATGCACGAGCCCCGCGCGGTATCGCGCACCGCGGTGAAGGTGGGATGTTGGGCGAACGCGGTCAGGGGCGATGGCGTTGCTGTGCTCATAGCGCGCCCTCCAGGGTGAGCCCCGTGGTCTCGTCTACGCAGTGGGCTGCCTGCAGCGTGAGGTCCATGTTGCCCGCGATCCGGCGGGCGGCCTCCTGCAGCTCTTCGGCCTTGCCGTTGGAGCAGCGGATGGCGCCAGCGGTGGCGCGGGCGAAGTTGGCGAGCGGGCCGGTGGCGGGGATGGGCAGTTCGGACAGGGGCGCAAGCGATGCTGCGTCATTGCGCAGCGCATCGGTGTGGGAGCGGACATATGTGGCGTCGAGTTCAAATACGTTCATGCAGTATTAGACGCAGCGAAGGCGCCCCCGGTTCCATCGAGAGCCAAAAAAGTGGCAGATTTTTTGTCGCGCCCGCTGGACCTCGTTGTTTCGCGGTCGTTTCGCGCCAGTGGGTTAGCATGGAGAGTCATGGACATCACCGTTGTGAATCATCCCCTTGCCGCCTCCCGCCTGACCATCATGCGCGACGAGCGCAGCAACAACGCAGCCTTCCGCGCGGCACTCGCGGACCTCGGCGCCATGCTGATCTACGAGGCCTCCCGCGACCTCGAGGTCGAAACCTTCGACACCGTCACCCCGGTGGATACCGCCCAGGGGTCCCGGTTGAAGACGCCGCCGATCATCGTCCCCATCATCCGCGCCGGCCTCGGCATGATCGATCCCGCGCTGTCCATGATCCCGGATGCGCAAGTCGGCTTCATCGGCATGGCCCGCAATGAGGAGACGCACGAGCCGGTGCCGTACCTGGAGGCGCTGCCGGACGACCTGTCCGGCCAGCCCGTCTTCCTCGTCGACCCGATGCTGGCCACGGGCGGCTCGCTCATCCACGCGATCGACCTGTTGGTTGACCGCGGGGCGGACGATATTACCTGTGTGTGCATGGTGAGTGCGCAGCCGGGCGTCGATAAGCTGCAAGCTCACGGCGGTCCGATCCGGCTCATCACTGCGGCGATCGACCCGAGCTTGAACGAGCAGGCGTACATCGTGCCCGGGCTTGGCGACGCCGGCGATCGCCTCTACGGGCCGCGCAATATTGACTTTTAGCTCTGCGCTGGGCGTGCGCGCGTAGACTGTCAGGCTAAACACACGCCACATCGAGAGAGCCGGAGGGACAATGGCAGACACGGCATCAATCGCGGCAGCCGTGGACACATGGGTCACGCAGCACCACGACGAGATCATCGAGTGGCGCCGACATCTGCACTCCCACCCCGAGCTTTCCAACGAAGAGGTCCAGACGACCAGGTTCATCCACGACGTCCTCGTTGCGCACGGGCTGCAGCCCGTCCCGTTCCCGGGCACCGGGCTGTACGTGGACATCGGGCCGGAGGGCGGGGAGCGCCTCGCGTTCCGCGCCGACATTGACGCCCTGAAGGTCACCGAGCAGACCGGCCTCTCGTTTGCCTCCACCGAGCCGGGGGTCTCCCACGCGTGCGGCCACGATGTCCACACCACCGTTGCGCTGGCACTCGCATGTGCGCTTGCCAAAGCACCCTTGCCCCACGGCGTACGCGTCATCTTCCAACCGGCCGAAGAGGTCATGGGCGGCGGCGCGCTCGACGTGATCAAGTGGGGCGCGCTCGAAGACGTGAGCACGATTTACGCGCTGCACACCGAGCCGAAGCTGCGGGTGGGGCAGGTCGGCGTGCGCGCCGGGGCGATCACGTCTGCCTCAGACGTGCTGAGCGTGCGGGTGGAGGGGCCGGGCGGCCACACCTCGCGGCCGCAGCTGACCACGGACGTGGTCTACGCCCTCGGCGCGCTGGTGACGCAGCTGCCGGCGCTGCTGTCGCGCCGCGTGGACCCGCGCACCGGCACCGTGCTGGTGTTCGGCCACGTGGAGGCCGGCGACGCCCCGAACGCGATCCCAAAGGTCGGCGTGCTGGACGGGACGATCCGCACCGCGGACATCACCACCTGGCGCGGGCTGGAGGACTTGCTCACGGACCTGATCGACCTGGTCGTCGCGCCGACCGGCTGCACCTACCACCTGGACTACGTGCGCGGCGTGCCGCCGGTGCTGAACGACGACGCCGCCACCGCCCTTGCGGCCGCCGCCGGCCGCGCCGTGGACCGGCACGGGATCGTCACTGCCCCGCAGTCCTCGGGCGGGGAGGACTTCTCCTGGTACCTCGAGCACGTCCCCGGCGCGATGGTCCGCCTCGGCGCGTGGAGCGGGAGCGGGGAGCAGTACGACCTGCACCAGGGCAACCTGAACATTGACGAGCGCGCCATCGCTGTCGGCGTGCGCTTCTTCGGCTCCGTGGTGGAGCAGTACTTCAACGCATCGAAGCCTTAGGCGGGCCTGTACACTGGCGCACGAAAAATTCCGCTCGCAAATAAAAGGGGAGAGAAACTCGGTGTCGAAGAAGATCGTCATTGTTGGTGGAGGTCCGGCAGGGTACGAGGCCGCGCTGGTCGCGTCGAACTACGGCGCGGAGATCATCGTGGTGGAGGACCAGGGGGCTGGCGGATCGGCGATCCGGAAGGACGTGGTGCCGTCGAAAAGCTTCATTGCGGGCGCCAACATTAAGACGGACTTGCGCCGCGCCGACGACATGGGCCTCAACCACGGCCTGGGCGAGGCGCACCTGGCGCTGAGCGCGTTGAACAACCGCGTGGTGGCGCTGGCGGCCGAGCAGTCGCGCGACATCCGCGCCCAGCTGGACCGCGTGGGCGTGCGCTTTATCGACGGCCGCGCGCACTTCACCGACGAACAGCACGGCCACACCACGCACAGCCTCGAAGTCGAGTGCGCCGACGGCACCACCGAGCATATCGACTGCGACATGGTGCTCGTCTGCACCGGCGCGAGTCCGCGCGTGCTCAAGGGCGCCGAGCCGGACGGGGAGCGCATCCTCAACTGGCGCCAGATGTACGACCTGATCGAGATGCCCACCCACCTCATCGTCGTCGGCTCCGGCGTCACCGGCGCGGAGTTCGTCTCCGCCTTCGCCGAGCTGGGCGTGAAGGTGACCATGGTGGCGTCGCGCAACCGCATCCTGCCGCACGACGACGCGGACGCCGCCGACGTGCTCGAGACCGTCCTGGGCAACCTCGGCGTGCAGCTGGAGAAGGACGCGCGCGTCGAGCGCGTGGAAAACACCGGCGACGGCGTGGTCGTCCACACCACCGACGGGCGCGCCATCGAAGGCTCGCACGTGATGATGTCCATCGGCTCCATCCCCAACACCGCCGACCTGAACCTGGAGGCCGCCGGCGTAGAGACCACCCCGTCGGGCCACATCCACGTCGACCGCGTCTCCCGCACCAACGTCTCCGGCATCTACGCTGCGGGCGACTGCTCCGACCTCATGCCGCTGGCATCCGTGGCTGCGCAGCAGGGCCGCATCGCCGTGGACCACGCGCTCGGCGAGGGCGTGACCCCCCTGCGCATTAAGACCGTGGGCAACGCCGTGTTCACCCGCCCCGAGATCGCCGCGGTGGGCGTGACCGAGCAGCAGATCAAGGACGGGGAGGTGGCCGCCGAGGTGTACAAGCTGCCCCTGGCCACCAACGCACGCGCCAAGATGCGCTCCCTGCAGCACGGCTTTGTCAAGATCTTCGCCCGCAAGGGCTCCGGCCAGGTCATCGGCGGCGTGATCGTTGCGCCGACCGCCTCCGAGCTCATTCACTCGCTCACCATCGCGGTGGCCAACAACCTCACCGTCGCGCAGCTGGCCAACTCCATGGCGGTCTACCCGTCGCTGTCCGGCTCCGTCACGGAGGCAGCGCGCCGCCTGGTGAAGAAGTCCGACCTGGACTAGTTCACAGGGCCGGGGTTCTCTGTCTTGAGCCCCGGCGAAACACTTCAACGCATTTTATGAAGAGCGCTGCGGTTTCTCCTAGATAGTTGGTCTTTTCATGGCACAATGTTGGCATGAATCTGTCTAAAACCTTGGTAGCCGTTGTCGTAGGTACCTCTTTGATGGCCGGAAATGTAAATTGCGTGGCTGTCGCCGCGCAGAATGAGACCGGCTGGGGGTTCGTGGATATCTCCGACGATTCCACGGAAGGCCGTGGCATTGACGCAGGAAAGCCCGGCGAATCAATCACTTTTGTGAACCCCACCGATTTTGAGCTGCATTGCTATGCCTTTGGCGGTCCAGCGCAACTGGTGAAGCCAGCCTTTGATGTTTGGCTCCAGGAGGGCACGACCCGTGAGCAGGCTGAAGAGGTGACCGACCGTCTCGAGTCCCAGCTTCGGCGCACCACAGCTAATCAAGTTGGGGGCCACACGAACGGCGGAGAGAGATATATTGCACCAGGTGAAGAGGTAGAGATTGACCTCAGCTTTGGTATGCAGCCTGGATGGGGAACGCTACTGACCTGCCGACCTACGAGTAGTGCGCTAGGAACAGTTTTGGTTGGTTACGGCGAAGTACAGGACGATTATTCCCTTAAATCGTCCGTTCCTGATGGTAACTACAAGATTCCATCTCCACCGACAACTCCGGCAGAGACTTCAACCGTCACGTCGACGGTGACGAAAACCGTAGTCCCGGAAGTTTCGACGGTTACTGCGACCCGGACTGAGACTGCTACACCCGCAAAGGAGACTGTAACTGCGACCCAGACCGTGACCGCTCCGCCGGTCGCACCGGAAACGACGAAAGTTACTTCGACAGTGACTAAGACCGTAGTCCCGGAGGCTTCGACGGTTACTGCGACCCGGACTGAGACTGCTACACCCGCAAAGGAGACTGTAACTGCGACCCAGACCGTGACCGCTCCGCCGGTCGCACCGGAAACGACGAAAGTTACTTCGACAGTGACCGAGACTGCTCAGCCTCAAGCATCAGTCGCAACAGTGACTAAGACTGTGGCTGCGCCTCACGAGGGTAAAGGTTCCTCTGCCGGTTCGACGATCGGTTGGATCATCGGCTTGCTTCTCGCGCTCGGGCTTGGTGGGGCTGCGGGATTCGCTGCTCAGTACCTGCCTAACCTTCCTTTCTAACTCACAGCGCGGGGAACGCCCGCTGCGGGCACCCGTGGCGCGGGCACGTCTCGCACCCCGGCCCGATCGGGGTGGCGGAGTCCGGCGACAGGTCGAGCCCGTCCGCGTAGACCATCCGGTCCGCGTGGGCGGCGTCGCACCCCAGCGCCACGGCGCTTTCCTTGCGCGGCTTCCCAAACTCCACCGCCGGGCCCTGCACCATCCGCGCCACCCACATGTAGGTGCGCCCGTCGGGCATGACGGAGACCTGCCGGGTGACGCGGTTGGAGGTCTCAAACGCCCGGTGCACCACCCACAGCGGGCAGGTCCCGCCGCGCTGGGAGAAGTGGAACGAGGTGGTGGACTGCCGCTTCGAGATGTTGCCAGCCCGGTCGGTGCGGATGAACACGAAGGGGATGGCGGTCGCGCCGGGCCGCTGCAGGGTGCCCAGCCGCTGGCAGGTGGATTCGAAGCCGGTGCCGAAGCGCGCGGAGATCACGTCCACGTCGTAGCGGGTTTCCTCCGCCGCCTCAAGGATGAGCGAATACGGCATGGTGGCGGCCGCGGCGAAGTACTGCGCCAGGCCGTGGCGCGCGAGTTGGCGGGCGCGGGGGTTGGCGATGGGGGAGGCGTGGGCGTCGAGAAGCTGCCCGTGCGCGATGCGCGCGTAGTGGTACGACAGCTCGAAGCACTGCTGGGCCTCGGAAAGGCCAGTGCGCAGGCGGATCTCGCGCGCGTCGGCGCTGGCGGCCGAGCGCTCGCCGCCGGTGTACTGGTTGAAGCGGACGGTGTAGCCGAAGTCGCGGTCTAGCACGGCGGCGATGCGGGTGAGCCGCAGCTGGCGCGCGTGGAGCGGGGTGGCGAAGTCCTCTGCGGCCGTGTCCAGGTCGTGGAAGTAGTTGTTGTGCTGCTGGAAGAAGTCGCGCACGACGATGTGCGGGTTGCTGGCGGCGCCGGCGAGCATCCCGGGAAGGTCTTTGATGCCCTGCGCGACGGCGGGGTAGCGCAGCGCGATCTCCGCGAGCTCCGACTCGGGCGCGCCGGGCAGTAGCTCCGCGAGTTCGCCGGCGACGCGCTGCTCGGCGTCGGGGGAGAAGAACGTCGCGTCCAGCCCGAAGACCTGCGTGAGCTGCAGGAGCACGGTGACGGTGAGGGGCCGCTGGTCGTTTTCCAGCTGGTTGAGGTAGCTGGTGGAGATGCCGAGCTTGCGCGCCATGTCCACCTGCGTGAGCCCCTCGTTGGCGCGCAGCGTGTGGATTCTTGCCCCCGCGTAGTGCTTGGTCATTGGGCCTCCCCGCCGCTTCGGTGCGTTGAACTGTGGTTTTACAAAGTTTACAAAAACCGCGCACCCGTGACACTCCTTTTCACACAGCAAAATATGTCGTGCGACACATTCGCCCGCTTACTATGAGGTTCACCAAGTCGCTTATCGACGCCCACTCGTCCCCACACCAGCCGAGGAGTTGCACACCGAATGATCAACCACGAAGTCCGCACCAGGAAGTCCGCCGAGGATTTCCCCATCGAGGAACACCTTGCCTACAAGGTGGCCAAGGTCGCCGCCGACCCGGTCGAGGTGCCGGAAGACACGCGCGAGATGATTATCAACCGCATCATCGACAACGCGTCCGTCGCCGTCGCCTCCTACGGCCGCCGCCCCGTCGCCACGGCGCGCGAGATGGCCCTGGCACACCCGGTCGCCGAGGGCGGCGCGCAGGTCTTCGGCGCGGACGGCGCCTACTCCGCCGAGTGGGCCGCGTTTGCCAACGGCACGGCCGTGCGCGAGCTGGACTTCCACGACACCTTCCTCGCCGCCGAATACTCGCACCCGGGCGACAACATCCCGCCGATCCTGGCCGTCGCCCAGCACAAGGGGCTCGACGGCAAGGCGCTTATCCGCGGTATCGCCACCGGCTACGAGATCCAGGTCAACCTGGTCAAGGGCATCTGCCTGCACGAGTGGAAGATCGACCACGTCGCGCACCTCGGACCGTCGGTGGCGGCGGGCATCGGCACCATGCTGGACTTGGACGTGGACACCATCTACCAGGCCGTCGGCCAGGCGCTGCACACCACCACCGCCACCCGCCAGTCCCGCAAGGGCTTGATCTCCTCGTGGAAGGCGTCCGCCCCGGCGTTTGCCGGCAAGATGGGCATCGAGGCCGTCGACCGCACCATGCGCGGCGAGGGCGCGCCGGCCCCGATCTGGGAGGGCGAGGACGGCTTTATCGCCTGGATGCTGCACTCCCCGGAGCGCACCTACACCGTCCCGCTGCCGGCCGACGGCGAGGCCAAGCGCGCCATCCTGGAGACCTACACCAAGGAGCACTCCGCCGAGTACCAGGCCCAGGCCCCGATCGACCTGGCGCGCCGCATGAAGCAGACCATCGCGGACGCCGGCAAGTCCACCGCCGACATCGAATCCATCGTCCTGCACACCTCGCACCACACCCACTACGTCATCGGCACCGGCGCGAACGACCCGCAGAAGATGGACCCCACCGCATCCCGCGAAACCCTTGACCACTCGATCATGTACATGTTCGCCGTCGCGCTCGAGGACGGCACCTGGCACCACGTCAACTCCTACACCCCGGAGCGCGCCGGCCGCCCCGAGACCGTCGCACTGTGGCACAAAATCTCCACGGTGGAGGACAAGGAGTGGACCCGCCGCTACCACTCGCAGGACCCGAACGAGAAGGCCTTCGGCGCGCGCGCCGTGATCACCTTCGCCGACGGCACCGTCATCGAGGACGAGATGGCTGTCGCCGACGCCCACCCGTTCGGCGCCCGCCCCTTCGAGCGCGACAACTACATCCAGAAATTCCGCACCCTCGCCGAGGGCATCGTCGCCCCGGAGGAGCAGGACCGCTTCCTCGCCGCGGTGCAGGACCTGGAACACCTCACCGACCTGTCCGCGCTCAACATCGCGGTCAACGACGACGCGAAGGCGAACGCGCCCGAGATCCCAGGAGGCATTTTCTAAATGTTTGCACCAGAGAAGACACCGCGTGAGCGTCGGCAAGCACTGCGCGACTCGCTCACCTCGGAGACCATCACCAAGCTGCCGGGCGCGTTCAACCCGCTCACGGCGCGGTTGATCGAGGACATCGGCGCCTTCGAGGGCGTGTACGTCTCCGGCGCCGTGGTGGCCAACGACCTCGGCCTGCCCGACATCGGCCTGACCACCCTGTCCGAGGTAGCCAACCGCGGCGGCCAGATCGCCCGCGCCACCAACCTGCCAGTGCTTATCGACGCCGACACCGGCTTCGGCGAACCCATGTCCGCGGCCCGCACCGTCGCCGAATTCGAAGCCGCAGGACTTGCGGCGCTCCACCTGGAAGACCAGGTGAACCCGAAGCGCTGCGGCCACCTCGACGGCAAGGAGGTCGTGCCCCGCGACCTCATGGTGCGCCGCATCACCGCGGCGGTGCGCGAGCGGCAGGACGACAATTTTGTCATCTGCGCGCGCACCGACGCCGCCGGCATCGAAGGCATCGACGAGGCCATCGAGCGCGCGAAGGCGTACGCCGGCGCGGGCGCGGACCTTATCTTCACCGAGGCGCTGTACTCGGAGGAGGACTTTGCCAAATTCCGCGCCGCCGTGGACACCCCGCTGCTGGCCAACATGACGGAGTTCGGCAAAACCGAGCTGCTGTCCGCCGGCACGCTGGAGAACCTCGGCTACAACGCGGTGATCTGGCCGGTGACCACGTTCCGCATCGCCATGGGTCAGACCGAGGCGATGCTGCGCGACATCGCCGACACCGGCATCCAAACGCCGTGGCTGGACAAGATGCAGCACCGCTCGCGCCTCTACGAGCTCGTCCGCTACGACGAGTACAACCAGTTCGACCAGTCCGTCTTCACCTACTCCAAGGACAGCTACTCGTCCACGTTCGAGTAGACCCCATCCCCATCCCCCCAAAGGAGCACATCATGTCTGATCAGGAAATTCGCAAGGGCCTCGCCGGCGTCGTCGCCGACTACACGGCCATCTCCAAAGTCAACCCGGAGACCAACTCGCTGTTGTACCAGGGCTACCCCGTGCAGGAGCTCGCCGAGAACTGCAGCTTCGAGGAAGTCGCGTACCTGCTGTGGCACGGCGAGCTGCCGGACGAGCAGGGCCGCGAGGAGTTCCGCAACGGCTGCATGGCCAACCGCGACATCGACGAGGACCTCATCCAGGTCATCAACTTCCTGCCCAAGGACTGCCACCCGATGGACGTGCTGCGCACTGCCGTGTCCTTCCTGGGCACCCGCGACGAGCACAAGTTCACGCCGGACGCGGACCACATCCGCAAGATCGGCACCCAGCTGCTGGCCAAGCTGCCCACCGTCGTGGCCACCGACATCCGCCGCCGCCAGGGCAAGGACTACCTCGCGCCGTCGCACGACAAGAGCTTTGCCGAGAACTTCCTCTGGATGGTCTTCGGCGACGAGGAGGGCTCGCCGGCCACGATTCCGTCCGACATCGAGGCCTTTGAGAAGTCGCTCATCCTGTACGCGGAGCACTCCTTCAACGCCTCCACCTTCACCGCCCGCACGGTGACCTCCACGCAGTCCGACGCGTGGTCCGCCATCACCGCGGCGATCGGCGCGCTCAAGGGGCCGCTGCACGGCGGCGCGAACGAGTTTGTCATGCACAACATGGTCGAGGTCGGCTCGCCGGACAACGCGGAGGCTTGGACGCTGAACAAGCTGAAAAACAAGGAGCTCGTCATGGGCTTCGGCCACCGCGTGTACAAGAAGGGCGACTCGCGCGTGCCCACGATGGAGGCCGCGTTTAAGAAGCTCGCCTCCGAGCACCCGGAGAAGGACTCCCAGAAGTGGGTGGACATCTACGACATCATGGAAAAGACGATGTACGAGAACACCTCCATCCACATCAAGCCCAACCTGGACTTCCCGTCGGGCCCGGCCTACTACATCCTGGGCTTTGACATCGAGTTTTTCACCCCGCTGTTCGTCATGGCCCGCATCACCGGCTGGATCGCCCACATCATCGAGCAGTACGCGAACAACTCGCTCATTCGCCCGCTGTCCGCCTACAACAGCCCGGAGGAGCGCCATCTCTAACAATTTGCTTATCGACGCCAGCCCGCCCCGTCGCACACAACGCGCTCGGCGGGCTGTTGCGCGCGCTGCCTGCCCCAAATGAGTTCATAAAATGTACATCTGGCGTCGTCGGACGCGGTAGAGTCGAGGTGCTCCGTTCGATATGCGAACCGTGCCTTGCACACAGCGAAAGGACAAAGTTCTCGTGGAACAACTCCCACTTAATGACCTCCCCGCCTTCAAGAAGATCCTCGTTGCCAACCGCGGCGAGATCGCGGTGCGCGCGTTCCGCGCAGCGTTTGAGACCGGTGCGAAAACCGTGGCGGTCTACCCGAGGGAGGACCGCAACTCCTTCCACCGCCCCTTTGCAAACGAGGCCGTGCAGATCGGCACGGAGGGCCAGCCCGTCAAGGCGTACCTGGACATAGACGAGATCATCCGCGCCGCCAAGGAAACCGGCGCGGACGCGATCTACCCGGGCTACGGCTTCCTCTCCGAGCGCGCCGACCTGGCCCGTGCCTGCGACGCCAACGGCATTAAATTCATCGGCCCCTCCGCGGACACCCTGGACCTGACCGGCGACAAGTCCGCCGCCGTCCAGGCCGCCGAGCGCGCCGGGCTGCCCACGCTGAAGGACTCCGAGCCGTCCTCGGACGTCGCGCAGCTTGCCGAGTACGCGAAGGAATTCGAGTTCCCCGTCTTCATCAAGGCCGTCGCGGGCGGCGGCGGGCGCGGCATGCGCTTCGTGGAAAAGCCGGAAGACCTGGAGGCGCTCGCCGCCGAGGCGTCGCGCGAGGCGGAGGCCGCCTTCGGTGACCCGAACGTCTACGTCGAGCGCGCCGTGATCAACCCGCAGCACATCGAGGTCCAGGTCATGGCGGACTCCTACGGCAACGTGGTCCACCTCTACGAGCGCGACTGCTCCCTGCAGCGCCGCCACCAGAAGGTCGTAGAAATCGCGCCTGCACAGCACATCACCGAGGAGCAGCGCCAGCGCATCTGCGAGGACGCGGTGAGGTTCTGCAAGGAGATCAACTACGAGGGCGCCGGCACGGTCGAGTTCCTCGTGGACGAAAAGGGCAACCACGTCTTCATCGAGATGAACCCGCGCGTGCAGGTCGAGCACACCGTGACCGAGGAGGTCACGGGCGTGGACATCGTGAAGAACCAGATGTACATCGCCGCCGGCGCCAAGCTGGAGGACGTCCACCTGGAGCAGGACCTCATCGAGGTCAACGGCGCCGCCCTGCAGTGCCGCATCACCACCGAGGACCCGAACAACGGCTTCCGCCCCGACTCCGGCACCGTCACCGGCTACCGCTCGCCGGGCGGCGCGGGCGTGCGCCTGGACGGCTCGGTGTCCGTCGGCACGGAGATCACCCCGAACTTCGACTCGCTGCTGGTCAAGATGACCTGCCGCGGCCGCAACTTCCAGGTCGCCGTGGACCGCGCCCTGCGCGCGCTCAACGAGTTCACCGTCAACGGCGTCTCCACCAACATCGGCTTCCTGCGCGTGCTGCTCTCCCAGGACGACTTCCAGCACGAGCGCATCAACACCGGCTACATCGCCGCGCACCCGTTCCTGCTCGAGGCCCCGCCGGCAGCTGACGACGCCGGCCGCATCCTCGACTACCTGGCCAACGTCACGGTGAATAAGCCGAACGGTCCGCGACCGACCACGATCCGGCCGTCGAAAAAGCTGCCCACCACCGAGTACTCCGACACGCCGCGCGGCTCCCGCGACGAGCTGCTCGAGCTCGGCCCGAAGAAGTGGGCAGAGAAGCTGCGCAACCAGACCGCGCTCGGCGTCACTGAGACGACGTTCCGCGACGCGCACCAGTCCTTGCTGGCCACCCGCATCCGTACGAACACGCTCGTCGCGGCCGCGAAGCACGTCGGCCACCTCACCCCGGAGCTGACCTCTGTGGAGGCGTGGGGCGGCGCGACCTACGACGTGGGCATGCGCTTCCTGCACGAGTCGCCGTGGATGCGCCTGGATGAGCTGCGTGAGGCGATGCCGAACGTGAACATTCAGATGCTGCTGCGCGGCCGCAACACCGTCGGCTACACGCCGTACCCGGACTCGGTGACCAAGGCGTTCGTGCAGGAGGCGGCCACCTCCGGCATCGACATCTTCCGCATCTTCGACGCGCTCAACGACGTCTCCCAGATGCGCCCGGCGATCGAGGCGGTCCTGGAGACCAACACCACCGTCGCCGAGGTCGCGATGGCGTACTCGGGCAACCTCATGGACCCGAACGAGGACCTCTACACGCTGGACTACTACCTGCGCCTCGCGGAGCAGATTGTCGACGCCGGCGCCCACGTCCTGGCCATCAAGGACATGGCGGGCCTCATGCGCCCGGCCGCCGCCGCGAAGCTGGTATCCGCGCTGCGCGAGCGCTTCGACCTGCCGGTCCACGTGCACACCCACGACACCGCGGGCGGCCAACTGGCCACCTACCTCGCAGCCGCCAACGCCGGCGCCGACGTCGTCGACGTTGCGTCCGCGCCGCTGGCCGGCACGACCTCGCAGCCGTCGATGTCCGCGCTCGTCGCCGCGTTTGCCAACACGGAGCGCGACACCGGCATCTCCCTGCAGGCCGTCTCCGACATGGAGCCGTACTGGGAGGCCGTGCGCCAGGTCTACGCCCCGTTCGAGTCCGGCATCCCCGGCCCGACCGGCCGCGTGTACAAGCACGAGATCCCGGGCGGCCAGCTGTCCAACCTGCGCACGCAGGCGAACGCGCTGGGCCTGGGCGACCGCTTCGAGCTCATCGAGGACTACTACGCCGCGGTCAACGAGATCCTGGGCCGCCCGACCAAGGTCACCCCGTCCTCCAAGGTCGTCGGCGACCTGGCGCTGCACCTCGTGGGCGCGGGCGTGGACCCGAAGGACTTCGCGGAGAACCCGCGCAAGTACGACATCCCGGAGTCCGTCATCGGCTTCCTGCAGGGCGAGCTCGGTACGCCCCCGGGCGGCTGGCCGCTGCTTCGCGACGCCGCCCTGGCCGACCGCAGCCCCGTCGACCACACCGTCGAGGTCCCTGCTGAGCTCGAGGGCGACCTGGCGTCCGACGACCACGACGTCCGCCGCGTGGCCCTGGACAAGCTGCTGTTCCCGAAGCAGTACGGCGAGTTCCAGGAGCACCGCCGCACCTACGGCGTGACCGACCAGCTGTCGGACCGCACCTTCTTCTACGGCCTCGTCGAGGGCGAGGAGACCATGATCTGGTACGGCGAGATCGACGAGCAGCGCCCGCCGCTGTCCGTGCGCCTGGACGCCATCGGCGAGCCGGACGAGAAGGGCATGCGCCAGGTCATCCTTACCGTCAACGGCCAGGTCCGCCCGATGCTGGTGCGCGACGAGCACGCCGAGTCCACGGTCGCGGAGGCCGAGAAGGCGGACGCCTCGAACCCGGGCCACGTCGCCGCGCCGTTCGCGGGCGTGGTGAACATCACCGCCAAGGTCGGCGACGAGGTCAAGGCCGGCGACCAGGTCGCCACCATCGAGGCCATGAAGATGGAGGCCGGCATCTCCGCCACCCAGGACGGCACGATCGAGCGTCTCGCGTTCTCGCAGCCGACCAAGGTTGAGGGCGGCGACCTGGTGGTTGTCATCTCCGAAAAGTAAGTTTTGCCCACCTGAGCAGTTGGGTACAATTGCCCGGGTGAGAATGCTTCCCGTGCCGATGGGCCGCAGCGTCGCGACAGCGGCTGCGGCCCTTTTCCTGGCTGCGCCCGCGGCGGGGGCGGTGACGGTGGGGCAGGGGGACGCTGTCGTCGTCAATGGCTCCGAGTGCACCGTCGGCTTCAACGGCGAGCGCGAAAGCTTCACCGCCGCGCACTGCGGCACCAGCGGCGACAGGGTGCGCAAAGTGCTTGACGACGGCACGTGGTCCCCCGCAATCGGCACCCTCGACACCTCGCCGCGCAGCGAGGAGACGACCAACGACTGGGCCCGCATCCGGTGGGACGCGGGCGTCGAGCTCGGGCCGAACGAGTACACCGGCGACGCGCAGGTCCCGCTGGACGACATTCGGCGCGGCGAAACCGTCTGCTACTACGGCTGGGCCACCGGCGCCGCGACCTGCGGTACTACTACGCGCGGGTGGGCAACTCGTTCCTCGTGGACGTCGAGCCCGGCGCCCCGGGCGACTCCGGCGGGCCGATGTGGATCCCGGGCCGCGGCTTCGTCGGCGTGCACTCGGCGTCGCTCGACGGGCGCGACAACCTGACGGGGCGCACGAAAACGTTCACGCTCGGCGCAACGACGGCCGACGGCGGGCCGATCCGCGACGCGATCATCGACGTGTTCGTCAGCTACTTCAGCGACGACGCGCAGGCGGGCGCGCCGAAACCGCCGCCGCCCAAGCCGGCGGGCAGCAGTGATTCCTGGCTGCGCGCGGTGTTCAGCGGCGCGTTGCAGCTGCTCCTCGCGGTCCTATCCCTGATCTTCAACGGTTAGTCGGGTGGTCGGCCTTGGGCCGGGCCGCCGACGGGGGCGCGGTGCGGGGTGTAGCTCCGGCCGGTGAATTTGGGCGGGCTGTTGTTCGGCCCGACCCAGGCGATGCGGCCGTCGATGCGGGTCATGCGGCCGCGGCCCGGCTGGCCGTTGACGGCGTTGTGGTGCGGGCAGAGCCAGCACATGTTCGCCGGGGTGGTCTCGCCGCCCTGGATGTATTCGGTGAGGTGGTGGGCCTGGCACCCGCTGATTGGCGTATTGCAGTCGGGCCAGCAGCAGGTCGGGGAGTCCGCTTCTAGCGCGAGCCGCTGCACTGGCGAGGCCAGGCGCATGCGGTGCGTGTTAATGGGGCCGAGGTGCCCGGAGGCGAGGGTGATGTATCCGTCGGGGAGGATGTGCCGGTCGAGCACCTGGCTGGTGGTCATGCGGATCCCGGTGTTGGTCACCACGACCGGCTCGGTGTCCGGCTGGTCGTCGGTGCCGGCGAGGATGTGGTCGATCTGGTCGTCGGTGACAATGAGGTGGACGGCCGCCGGGGCCTGGGATAGCGAGCGGTTGTTCACCAGCCAATCGATCGCGTCGATCGTCGCGCCGTGCTCGTCGCGCGTCTCCAGGGTGGTGATGACGTCCTGCATCTCGTTTGATGACGCCGTGAACGTCACGCTGATCTTGTCGTGCGCCGTGCTGCGCCGGATGGTGGCGCCGTCCTTGGGAACGCGGGGCGCGAGGAACTTCTTGCGCAGCGTGGCGGCGCGCTTGGTCAGCGTCGCGGTGTCGCCGCGGGTGGCGCAGAGCTGCTCGGTGTAGTCCCAGCGGTCGGTGGGGTCGGCGATGGCGCGGCCCGTGCGCACGATCATGTCGAGCGTTTCGACGCAGTGGCTGTTGCGCCGCGCGGCGTCGCGGGCGCGCTGTTGATAGCGGGAGTGCGTGGTGGGCGCGAAAAATTTCGACGCCAGCTGGCACAGCGTCTCGGCGTAGTCATCGGCCGCGCCGAGGCCGGTCAGCGCTTTGGCGGAGTAGCCGGCGTCGTAGACGTGCTCGAGCGCCGCGATACCCCCGGATTTGAAGGCGAAAAAGGCCTTCAGTTGTGCTTCCCCCATGCGCACGACGCTAACCCAGGCGCGTCTACCCCGCAACAGGAACGTTAGAGGTCGAGGGCCATGACGTTGTCGAGGCCCTTGACGTCGTCAAAGCCGAACTGCTCGTAGCGGTGGCGCGCCCGCGGGTTGTCCGGGTCGACCCAGAGGGCGAGGCGCTCGGTGCCCTGCTCGCGCCCCAGCTGCACGGCCTGCTCGAGGAGGAGCGCGCCGAGGCGCTGCCCGGCGAAGCGGCCCTCGATCGCGATGGCCAGCTCGGGGATGTCGGGGCCGAGGTTGGCGTGGCCCTTGGACGGGTCGTCCCAGTAGCGGAACCAGAGGCCGCCGGCGGGGGTGTGGAACTCGTCGGTGGCGATGATGCCGCCGTCGGAATCCGGGTCCCAGCCGTAGACGTAGTCGTCGACGCCGGAGACGATGCTGTCGCGGTGCTGCTCGTGCATCGGCGCGTCCTCGTCGCCGAACACCTCGGTGAGGTAGTTCAAGCGCTGGAGGTAGGTGCGATCGGCTTCGACGGCGCGTCGGAATTGAAATGTCATGCGCCCCACGATAGCAACTCGGAGCAGGGACGCTGCTGGTTGTAGGATCTGCCGTATGCGTAACCGAGTCGCCGCCGCCTTCACCGCCACGATCGCCGCCACCGCCGCCATGGCCCCGCCCGCGCACGCGGCGACCGCGGTGGCGCAGGGCGCGCAGATCGTCGTCGCCGACAGTTCCAGCTGCGCCGTCGCGTTCAACGACCACGCCGAGCGCATCAGCTACACTTCCGCGCACTGCGGCCTTTCGGGGGACAGGGTGAGGGTCAAGCTTGTCGACGGCACGCTCACCCCAGAAATCGGCACCCTGTACCCCTCCTCGCGCTGGGGCGACAGCGTCACGGGCAACGACTGGGCGGCGATCCGCTGGGACGACGGGGTGCGCCTTGCGGGGAATGGGAGGAGTGGGGACGAGGTGGCGTCGATAAGCGACATGCGTCCGGGGCAGCAAGTGTGCACCTATGGCGCGGCCTCGCGGCGCGTGATCTGCGGGAAGTACGCGGGGAGCGTGAACAAAAACGTGTACTTCGACGGCGAGACGGGGCAGCACGGCGATTCTGGCGGGCCGGTGTGGGCGCCCGGGCACGGGTTCCTCGGCGTGTACTCGGGGGTGAGCGTGATTGAGTCGAAGAGCGAGGGGGAGCACCAGCTGTCGCGCGCGTCGGCGGCGAAGAACGGCGGGCCGGTCGAGTCGGCCGACGAGATCGCGCTGATCTCGAAGTACTACAGCGTGCAGCAGCCGACTGTGCACAAGGCGGAGCTGCCTGATGACGCGCTCAGCGGCGCCGCCGCGGGCTCCGCCAAGCGCATCGAGGGCAGCACCGGTTTGGAAGAGGGCACGCTGCCGGTGATCGCGATCATCGTTGTCGGCGTGCTCGCGGCATCCGCCCCGGTCATCGGGCAGATCCTGCAGACCGTGGTGGAGTGGAGGGGCGAGGGGATCCTCGGGTAGCCCGCTACTTCAGCTCCATCAGCACGGCGGCCTTGTTCACCTGGGCGCCTTCCTCGGCGGCGAGGCCGGTGACGGTGCCGGCCTTGTGGGCCCTGACCGGGTTCTCCATCTTCATGGCCTCGAGGACCAGGAGGACGTCCCCCTCCTCCACGGCGTCTCCCTCGGCGACGTTGAGCTTGATCACGGTGCCCTGCATCGGGGAGGCCACGGCGTCGCCGGAGACGGCCGCCTTGGACCCGCCGGAGCGGCGCTTCTTCGGCTTCTTGCGCTGGGCGCCGCCGAAGACGAGGGAGGCGGGGAGCGCGACTTCGATGCGGCGGCCGTTGACCTCGACGGCGAACGTGCGCGTCTCGGCGTCGTCTGTAGCGTCGGCGTCGTCGGTGTTGTCGTCGCTGGTGAGCTCGTTGACCCACTCCTCCTCAATCCAGCGTGTGTACACGTCGAAGGAGTCCTCGGTGCCCACGAACGCGGGGTCGTTCACAATCGCTTTGTGGAAGGGGATGACGGTGGGGAAGCCGGTGACCACGTACTCGTCGAGGGCGCGGCGGGCGCGCTGCAGCGCCTCGGTGCGGTCCTCGCCGTAGACGATGAGTTTGGCCAGCATGGAGTCGAACTGCCCGCCGATGACGGAACCCGCGCGCACGCCGGAGTCGACGCGCACGCCCGGGCCGGCCGGCTCGACGTACTCGGTGACCGTGCCCGGGGCGGGCATGAAGTTGGCGGTGGCGTCCTCGCCGTTGATGCGGAACTCGAAAGCGTGGCCGCGCGGGGTCGGGTCCTCGGTGAAGCGCAGCTGCTCGCCACGCGCGATGCGGAACTGCTCGCGCACCAGGTCCACGCCGGTGGTGGCCTCCGTGACGGGGTGCTCCACCTGCAGGCGCGTGTTGACCTCCAGGAACGAGATCAGCCCGTCGGAGCCGACGAGGTACTCCACGGTGCCGGCGCCGTAGTAGCCTGCCTCGCGGCAGATGGCCTTGGCCGAGGAGTGGATGCGCTCGCGCTGCTCGTCGGTGAGGAACGGCGCGGGCGCCTCCTCCACGAGCTTCTGAAAGCGGCGCTGCAGTGAGCAGTCGCGCGTGCCCATCACGACGACGTTGCCGTGCATGTCCGCCAGCACCTGGGCCTCCACGTGGCGGGCCTTGTCCAGGTAGCGCTCGACGAAGCACTCGCCGCGGCCGAACGCGGCCGTCGCCTCGCGGGTGGCGGACTCGAACAGCTCCGGAATCTCCTCGCGGGTGTACGCCACCTTCATGCCGCGGCCGCCGCCGCCGAACGCCGCCTTGATGGCCACCGGCAGCCCGTGCTGGTCCGCGAACGCTACGACTTCGTCCGCGTCGGCGACCGGGTCCGTGGTGCCCGGCGCCATGGGGGCGTTGGCCGCCTCGGCGATGTGGCGGGCGGTGACTTTGTCACCCAGCGCGGCGATGGACTCCGGCGACGGGCCGATCCAGGTCAGCCCCGCGTCGATCACGCGGCGGGCAAACTCAGCGTTCTCGGACAGGAAGCCGTAGCCGGGGTGGATGGCGTCCGCGCCGGCCTTCGCGGCGGCGTCGAGGATCTTGTCCATGTCCAGGTAGGACTCTGCGGCGGTGGCGCCGCCGAGGGAGAAGGCTTCGTCGGCAAGCGCTGCGAACGGCGCGCCCCGGTCCGGGTCGGCGTACACGGCGACGGAGGCGATGCCCGCGTCCTTCGCGGCGCGGATCACGCGCACGGCGATTTCGCCGCGGTTGGCCACCAGGACTTTGGTGACTGGGTTCTGGCTGGTGCTCGGTTCAGTACGCACGAAAATCCCGTCTTTCTCGCAATCGATTAGTGTTGCCAAACTATATCGGTTTTCGGTGCCCAATGTTACAACCCGGAGGTCGTGGGGCGGAAGTTCCGCGCCCGAGCGCAAGATTCTAGGAGGCGCCGGAGCCCTGCTCCACCGGCACGCGCACCATGTTGCCCCACTCGGCCCAGGAGCCGTCGTACAGCGAGATGTTTTCAAAGCCGAGGATGTGGTTGAGCACGTACCAGGTGTGTGCGCTGCTCTCGCCGAGCTGGCAGTAGACCACGGTGCGGGCCTTCGGGTCGAAGTCCTCGTAGATCGCGGCGATGTTCGGCAGATCCTTGAACAGGGCGTTCGGGAACAGGGAGCGGCCCCACGTCACGTTGACCGCGCCCGGGATGTGGCCGTGGCGCAGCGTGCTCGGGGACTTGCCGGGGGCGCGGTCCGCGGTCGGGTCCTCGGCGGTGCCGTCGTATTGGTCGGCCGGGCGGGCGTCGATAAGCTGCGCGGGCGTCTCCGCGAGCAAATCGGCGGCGAAGGTGCGGTACGGCGCGTCGTTGCGCTCGACCACGGGGTAGTCGGAGGCCGGGAACTCCGGCACGGCGAAGGAGGTGTCGCGCTCCTCGCCCATCCAGGCGTCGCGGCCGCCGTCGAGCAGGCGCACGTCCGGGTGGCCGAACAGCTCGAAGACCCAGGCGGTGTAGGCAGCCCACCAGTTGGACTTGTCGCCGTAGACCACGATCGTGTCGTCGCGGGTAATGCCGCGCTCGCTCATCAGCTTGGCAAACGCCTCTCCGTCGATGAAATCGCGCGTGACCGGGTCGTTGAGGTCGCGGTGCCAGTCAATGCGCACCGCGCCCGGGATGTGCCCGATGTCGTAGAGGTAAGCGTCCTCGTCGCTCTCCACGACGCGCAGCCCCGGCTTGCCCAGGCGCGCGGAGAGCCACGCGGCGGAGACGAACTTCTCGGGGTGCGCGAAGTCTTTGAATTTCGGGTTGTCGTCGAGCTCAATGCTCATAGTGGTTCCCCTTCGGTGCATGCTTATCGACGCTTCTTCGCCTCGTATTCACCGCTCACCCTACCGCGTGCCGCGCGCCGCCGGGGTAAAACGGTGGATTGGACGCCCATTTGAACTGGTCGCTGCGCTGCGCGCACCCCGCCCGTTGTGAGGTTGCACACCTCGCGCCCGCTCGCGCGGTGGAACCGCAGCGCTGGCCTTAAAATTCCGTGTGTAACACCTGCTCGGCAGCGCCTGCGACCGAGACTCTTGCCAACCAGGCCTAAAAGAAAGGGCATCCCGTGCACAAAGCAATCGTCGTCTTCGAAGTCGAGGGCGGATCTGACAAGCAGTTCAACGGCCACCGGAAAGACACCATGCCCATCGTCGACGCGATCAAGGCGGCCGGCTGGCACGCCGAGGTCGTCTTCTACCGCCCCGAGTGGTCGGAAAAGCTGTTCGAGTACGTCACCGAGCACTTCGACGCCTACATCTCCCGCGTCAACCCTGGCAACATCCCGGGCGGGGAGAAGGGGTACTTCGAGCTGCTGACCAAGCTTGCCGACGCCGGCCTGGTCGGCATGTCCACCCCGGCCGAAATGATGGCGTACGGGGCGAAGGACGCGCTAGTCAAGCTCAACCAGACCGACCTCGTGCCCGCCGACACGGCCGCCTACTACGACGTCGCTTCTTTCCACGACACGTTCCCGACCTCCCTGTCCTACGGCGAGCGCGTGCTCAAGCAGAACCGCGGCTCCACCGGCTCCGGCATCTGGCGCGTCCGGCTGGCTGATAAGGCGCAGGCTGAGGCGTTGGAGCCGGGCACCGCCCTGCCGCTGGACACCAAGCTCAAGTGCACCGAGGCGGTGGACAACCACACCGAGGAGCGCGAGCTGGGCGAGTTCATGGATTTCTGCGACCAGTACATCATCGGCGACAACGGCATGCTCGTGGATATGCGCTTCATGCCGCGCATCACCGAGGGCGAGATCCGCATCCTGCTCGTCGGCCCGCACCCCGTCTTCGTGGTGCACAAGAAGCCGGCGGCCGGCGGCGATGCGTTCTCCGCGACCCTGTTCTCGGGCGCGACGTACACCTATCAGAAGCCGGAGGAGTGGCAGGAGCTGGTGGACATGTTCGCCGCGGCCCGCCCGGTGATAGCGGAGAAGCTCGGCGGCGACAACATTCCGCTGATCTGGACCGCGGACTTCATGCTTGCCGACGACGACGAGACCGGCCAGGACACCTACGTCCTCGGCGAAATCAACTGCTCCTGCGTCGGCTTCACCTCCGAGCTGGACATGGGCATCCAGGAGCTGGTGGCCAAGGAAGCCATTGGCCGCGTGGAGGCCAAGCAAGCCTGACGCGGCCTGACGCGTTTCCGGTACATTGCAGAAAAGGTAATGCTTTAATGCAATTGGCCTTATTAATCAGTGAGGCTCAACCGGAAGGAAGACGTAGCGAATGGCAACTGTGTACGGGAAGACCCGCCCCGGCCAAGGCGGATGGGCCGACTTTGCGTCCGAGGTGGACAAGTACTTGGAAAGCGAGGTCGACGGCTACGCCGTGACCTTCGCGATGCGCGAGCACGCCGAAAAGTACGGGCTGGGCGAAAACGACGACCGTGCGAAGAAGGCGCGGAAGCGCACCCAGAGACGGCTTATCGCCATCGTCCTCTTCCCGGTCCTGTTTGTCCTGGGCATCATCGTCTCCCTCTTCAACAAGGGCCTCGGCGGCATCATGATGTTCGCGGGCGTGCTCGCACTGGTCTACCTGGGCCTGAGCGGTTTCCGCTCCATGGACCGCCGCCTCAACAAGGATAAGGAAAACAAGGCGTATGTGAACAAGGGCCTGGAGAAGCAGGTCAATGAGAAACGCCGCGCCGAGGTCGAGCGCCTCGTCGGGCTGGCGCGCCAGGGCCGCCCGGAGGAAACCGGGCTGCCGGAGCCGCTGCAGCGCGTCTCCCGCGGTTACCTGGCGGAGGAACGGATCGGTGAGATGCTCGAGCAACAGCTGCCGGACTCCATCGAGGTTGCCCACGACGTGACGATCCGCACCGACTCCCGCTCCGGGCTGGCCAAGGCCGTCGACGGCTTCGACGACGCAACGTCCGAGATGTTCTACGGCACGACGCCGGAGACCCGTAAGTTCGGCCTCGCGATGGGCGTGATCGGCATGCTCGGCGAGCTGTCCCGCAAGAGCGCGGTGACCGCCAACGCGGACCACGTCCTGTCCACCGCGGCGGGCGTGATCATGGTGGACACGAAGCACTGGACCGGCGAGCTCAGCCTGGATGAGAACGGCCAGTTCACCGCAGGCCCGAACCACGCGGGCAGCCAGTACCGCGAGAAGGCGGCCAGGACGACGCGCTTCGAGGCATCGCGCCTCAACCGCGGCGACGTCGCCATGATCATCCTTGCCGTGGTCGGCGGCACCGTGCGGGGCGGCAGGATTGAGCAGCACGAGGATGGCCAGATCCCCATCATCGCCGTTCCTGCGGAGGACGTGCCGCGCGTCGTCACGGAGCTCCACAACGCCGGCCGCCTGCGCGAGCCGATCCCGATGAGCTCGGTGGCGGCGAACTCCCCGGGCACCGAGTGGTACCCGCAGAGCTAGGCACAGCTAGGCACAGTTAGGCGCAGTTAGTCGTAGGTGCCGAGCAGATAGTGGACGGGGTAGTTCCACCACCTGTTGAACTCGTCGATGTTGCCAGAGACGGGGACGACCGCGCCGCCGTCGTTGCGCAAATGCACCGTGTAGTGCGCGGTGATGCCCTCGGCGGTGGCGCCGGTGCGCTCGCCCCAGGCCAGGTCCACGCCGCCGTCGGGGGTGGGGGTGACGGACTCGATCTTGTCCACCGCCGCCATGTCCTGGGCGGGCGCGCCGTTGACGTAGAGGGCGAGACCGTCGGCGATGGAGGCGCCGGTGCCGGCAGGGCGGTGCTCGTCGCCAAGCGAGCCACGGAAGACGATCCAGCTCAGCGGCGCGCACGGGTCGTAGGCGTTGTCGATGTCCTCGATCCAGTAGTTGAAGTCGCTGCCGTCGTCTGCCGGCATGCGGCCAGGGGCGGAGCCGGAGGGGTAGGCCTCGCGGGGGTCGTTGGGAGGGGTGCCGCACGACGGCGCGGGGGCGTCGGATTGCGCGACGGGTTGTTCGGCGGGGCTGTCACGCACGGTCTGCGTTTCAGTGACGGTGCTGGGGGTGGGGGCTGGCTCGTCGCCGTCGCACGCTGCGAGCGCGAGCAACGCTGCGAGTGCGACGATTAGCGCGGGGCGTGTCATCGTGGCTCCTCGCGCGGATTAGAGCAGGGTGTCGACGCTTGCCGGGTCGGCGTCGGAAAGCATCTGGCGGCAGCGGTCGTACTCGGCGTCGTCGCCAATCGCCTTGGAGACGAGCGCGAGCATGGCGATAGCCTTCAGCACCGGCACGTTCGCCTCGTGCGAGGCCGGGACCGGGCCCCAGCCCTTCCACCCGTTGGCGCGCAGGCGGTCGAGCGAGCGGTGGTAGCCGGTGCGCGCGTACGCGTAGGCGATCAGCTCGTCGCCGCCGTCGAGCTCCTTTTCGGCGCGGGCGGCCCACACGGCGGGGGAGTCGGGGTGCGCGAGCGCGGTCTCGCGGGCCAGGGGGTCCTCGCCCCTCGCGGGATCATCGGGCAGGTGGAGCGGCGGGGGTGCGAGCATGTCGTTGATTTCCATGCGGGCCAGGCTAGCAGTTTGCGCTTTTCGACGAGACAGCGCGCACCAGGTGTTTTACAGTAGTACGCAACCCCATGCGAAGGAGGCCCCATGGCAAGCCCGCTCTACGTTGCGAAGAAGGGAACGTACGAAGAGTTCTGCGAGGTCTTCGATCCCGCGAAAAACGATGTGACTGACATGTTGTTCGGGGCGCTGACCAACGGTGACCCGGAGGCGCGCGCGAAGATCTGCAACGACATGTTGGATCGTGGCGCGGATGCGTCGCGCGAGGAATACGGGCAGAACGCGCTGACGATCCTGCTCGGTCGGCATCGCGACCTCGGGGACGGCGACGCTGCGCTGGTGCAAAGGCTTATCGACGGCGGCGCAGACGTGAATTTCCGCAACCGTAGCGGGGACCTGCCGATACGGTTGGCGATCACGGTGCGTGTAGCTGATGACGAGCAGCGCCGCGAAGTCTACGAGGCGCTGTTTGGGACGGGCGAGCTCGACCTGAGTCTGCCGTCGAGCGTGCGCAACCCGGTCAATACCATCGGCGGGTGGCTGCGCATGAACGTGGATGGGCGTCCCGGCAAGCTGGATGTGCTCGACGAGTTCCTCCAGGCCCGTGGCGAGTGAGTGAAGGAGGCCCCCATGGCAAGCCCGCTCTATGTTGCCCAGAATGGCACCTACGAGGAGTTCTGCGAGGTCTTCGACGCGGAAGAAAACGACGTGACCGACATGCTATTCGCGGCACTGACCAACGGTGACCCGGAGGCGCGCGCGAAGATCAGCAACGACATGTTGGGCGGTGGCGCTGACGCTGCGCGGGTCGACACTGGCCAGAACGCACTGACCCTGGTGTGCTCGCACGAAGCGCTGGGCGCAGGCGACGCCGCGCTGGTGCAAAGGCTTATCGACGGCGGCGCGGACGTGAATTTCCGTAACCGTAGCGGGGACGTGCCCATCAAGCTGGCCATTGACATGGGGATGGATGATGCACAGCGCCGCCCCGTCTACGAGGCGCTGTTCGGCGCCGAGGAGCTCGACCTGAGCCTGCCGTCGAGCGTGCGCAACCCGAAAAACACGATCGGTGGTTGGCTACGCATGTGCGTGGACGCGAACCCCGAAGGCCTCGCCGTGCTCGACGAGTTCCTTTCTGCCCGCGGGTACTAGTCCCAGAAGTCGGAGGTGTTGAGCCCGAAGCGGTAGAGGCAGCGGCGCAAAAGCGGCATGGACAGGCCGATGACGCTGGTGGGGTCGCCGTCGATGGAGTCGATGAACCAGCTGCCAAGCGCCTCGAGCGTGAACGCGCCGGCGCATTTGAGTGGCTGGCCGGAGGCGGCGTAGGCCTCGATGTCTGCGTCGGAGACGTCCCCGAAGCGGATTGCGGTGGCGATCGTGTCCACGACCCATTCGCCCTGGTGCGCGACGGCGTGGCCGGTCAGCAGGTGGGCTTCCTTGCCGCGTTGGGCTTTCCACCGCGCGATGGTGCGCTCTGGGGTGTGGGGTTTGCCCAGCAGTTGGCCGTCGAGAAGCAGCATTGAGTCGCAGCCGACGACTACGTCGTTGGGGAAGTCGCCCGCCACGGTCGCGGCCTTCTCCCGTGCAAGCTTTTCGACGATCACACGCGGCTCAGCCTCACCGAGCTCGGCGATGATCGCGTCCTCGTCGACGTGGGCGGGCCGCAGCACGGGCGTGACGCCGCCCTGCTCGAGGAGCATGCGGCGCGAGGGGGACTGGGAGGCGAGAACGAGGCGCATGGGGTTAGAAGTAGGTGACGTTGGCGAATGCGTGCGGGTTGAACAGCTGCTCCCCGTGGTGTGCCAGGGCGGGGGCGCCCCAGCGGTTCTGGTCTGCAGGCTGCTGCTTCGCCTTCGCGGCTGCCTGGAGGTCCGTAAGGACGGTTGCGAGCGCGGCGAGCTCGTCCTCGGTGGGGTTGCCCTTGGTCACCGTGAACCGGGTGGTAGTTGGTGCAGTCATAGCATTCCTTTCAGCGAGAAAGAATTTAGTGTAGCGAAAGTATATCGGCTACAGCGGGATGTTGCCGTGCTTTTTCTGCGCCGGATATGCAACCTTGCGCTCCAACAGGCGCAGGCCCTCCAGGACGTGGCGGCGAGTTGCCGACGGCGGGATGACCGCGTCGACGAGCCCACGCTCGGTGGCCGCGTACGGGTTGAGGTTCTCCTCGGCGTACTTCTCGGCATCGACGTTGAGGTGGCCGGCGGCGGTGGGGGCGTCGGCAAGCGCGATCTGCGCAGTAGGCCACGCGAACACCAAGTCGGCGCCCAGGCCCTTGGAGCCGAGCACCGTGTAGGCGGTGCCGAGCGCCTTGCGGGTAACCACGGTGATCGTGCCGACCTGCGCCTCGGCGAAAGCGTAGGCGAGCGCGGCGGCACCGGCGGGCGCGCCGGCGTGCTCCTCCTCGGTGGAGGGGACGAAGCCTGGGGAGTCCACGAACTGCACGATCGGTAGGTTGAACGCGTCGCAGGTGCGGATGAAGCGGGCAGCCTTGCGTGCGCCGGCCTCGGTGAGGCAGCCGGCGAGCACGCTTGGCTGGGTGGCCACAACGCCGACGGCGCGGCCGTGGATGTGCGCGAACCCGGTGAGTACGTTGCCGGCGAAGTCGGCGCCGAGCTCGTAGAAGTCGCCGTCGGTGACCGCGGCAACGATCTCGGCGACCTCGTAGGGCTGCGCGTCGTCGTCGGGGATTATGGTGTCCAGATCGGTGTCGGCGCCCTCTGTGCCCTCTGCGGTAGCGCGTTCTGCGTCCGCGCCGAGCGGGGAGGCAGCCAGGTTGTTCAGCGGCAGGTAGCTTACGATGCGCTTCACCGCATCGAGCGCTCCCGCCATGTCCGCGGCGGCGACGTGTGCCAGACCGGTGGTGGCGGCATGGACGCTCGCCCCGCCGAGCGCGTCTGCGGTCGTCGCGGTGCCGGAGACCTGGCTGACAATTCCGGTGTCGGACAGGTGGAGGCTCGCGCCTTCGACCATCACGGTGACGTCGGCAAGCGGCACTGTGGTCGCCGCGAGGGTGGCGACCTCGCCGGCCACCAGCGCAATCTGCGGCACGAGGCCGGAGGCGTGGGTGGCGGCGCGCAGCAGTTTGGCCTGCATGTGGGCGGTGACAATGCCTTCTTGCCAGCGCGGACCGACCGAGTCGTAGATGCCGATGACCGGTACGCCGGTCTTGGTTGCCAGATCAAAGAGTTTGAGCATTTTCTCGGCGTAGACCTCGCCGATGGCCCCGTCGAAGATGTCGGGATCCTGGCTGAAGATGCAGACCCGGCGGCCGTCGATAAGCCCATAGCCCGTGATGACGCCATCGGTGGCGGGCTTCGTGCGATCCATCTTGTACGCCTCGACGCGGTGGCGCGCGAGCGCGTCGGTTTCCACGAACGAACCGTCGTCGAGCAGCGCCTCCACGCGCGCGCGTGCCGTCATCGCGCCTTCGGTCGGCGCCTCCGCGCGATCAGCGGCCGGCGTGCGCGCCTCGTCCAGGCGGTTGCGCAGGTCCTGGATGCGGCCCGCGGTGGTCTTCAAATCGGGTTTTGCAGTCTTGTCGCCCATAAGCCCTCAGTCTATGCCCCTATCTGTTGTGCACCAAAGATAAAACCACACGTTGTATCGTCCGGTCGGGCATAAGCGTTTCGCCCCGCGCACCGTCGCGGCGCTTGCCGCCTCCGCTCTGGCGCTGAGTGTCGTCCCGGGCGTCGCTGATGCGGACGATTCCGATGACGCCAAGAATCTCATTAGCGCAATTTCCACTCGCCTCGGCTCTGAGCTCGACGACAACGCCGACGACGTCAACGAAGGCGAGGGCGACGACATCGATGACGACAAGAACGACGTCGCACAGGACCAGGGCAAGCAGGAAGAGGGTTCTTCCCAGGGCGCTAAGATCGCTGCCGGTGTCGCCGGTGGCCTGGCGCTGGTGCTCGCGCTGATCGCGGGCGCGTACCAGGCTGGTTTGCTGCCGAACATCCCGGGCCTGCCGAAGTTCTTCTAGTCACTTCCGGCCCACCCAAACACTGAGCGGGTGCCTCGAGTTATTCGAGGCACCCGCTTTGTCGTGTTAGGGCTTATCGCTTATCGACGCCACGCTCATGCACCACCACCTGCGGTTTTTTAACTCCGGCGAAGATCAGTTCAAGGCGAGTGACCGGTTCGCCAAGCGCTTCCTCGAGGAGGGTGGCGTAGATGTCTAGCTGCAGGAAGTAGCTGGTCACCGTCTCTGCGCGTGCGGTGACGTCGGTCTTCCAGTCGGCGATGACCCACCCGCCGGTATCGCTGCTGGTGTCTCGGTAGAGCAGGTCGATGTAGCCGTTGACAGCGGTGCCGTCGACTGTACCGATAACCGGTAGCTCCCGCTGCGCCCTGGCGTCAGCCTCGAGGCTGCGCGTGTACGGGGCGGATTCGGCGAAGCAGGCAGCGACGCGCACCACATCCTCCACGGCCGATGCTGGCAGTTCGTAGAGCGAGGAGACGGTCGCAGCGACCTGCTCGAGGTCACCACCTTGGGGTAGGTGCTCCATCACGTCGTGGACTGCGGTGCCGAAGTCGGTCCCGGCGTTGTCCCGGTACAGACCGCTGTTGATCTGGCGGGCCGGGAAGCCGGACGCTGCCACCCGCTCGTCGAGGGAGCGGCGCAGGCGGGTGCCAGTGACCTGCGTGTGGCGCGGCACCGCGTCGTCCGCTGGGCGGGACTGCGCCCGCTGCACGCCGGTCGGGTCGGCGGTGGGCTCGGGGTTGGTCTGGTCCTCGGCGTGAGCGATGGCGGTGACGCCCATGCGCTGTGTCACTCCGGCCGCAGCCTCGAGTGCCGTGGCGTTGGCCTCAAACTGGTCCGTGGAGACAGAACCGGACGGCGCTGCCATAGGCGAATCCGAAGCAGGTTCGGCGTCGGTCCCGAAGGTCACACCGTATCCGGGCAGCTCTTCACGAGTGATGGGGGAGTATTGCGAGGACTCGTCGATAGCGGTGGCGAGTGCCCCACCGCGCTGCAGAGCGGAGTATTTTCCGGCGGGGTGGTCTTTTGTTGGCTTATTTCGACACAACTGCAGCGGGATTGCGAGTACGGACTTGGCACGGGTCATGGCGACGTAGAGCAGGCGGATGAGCTCGTTCGCCTCGGCCAGGTCGTCGAAGCCTTTGGCGCTCAGGTACCCGGGCGTTTGCGCATCTTTGAGCTTGAACTCCGCGGTCTTGTCGCCTTGTGCAAAGCTGCGGACGGGCCGGCTCTTGTTTTGCCTGCCGGACATGCCGGCCGCGATGACCATGGGGAATTCGCGGCCCTTGGATTTGTGGATCGTCATGAAGCGCACCGCGTCGACGCCGGTGTCTAGCAGTGGTTCGGAAACACCCTGGTTCGATTCGGCCTGGGTGTCGGCCCAGGCGACGAACTCGCGCAAGCCTCGACCGGTGGAGGCAGCGAAGCGGTCAGCGAGCGCGAGCGTGGTGTGCACGCGTGGCAGGTTGTCGGGGTGGCCGCTTGCAGCGTATCCCTCGGCGAGTCCGAACTCCGCGACGACGCGACGCACCATCGTCGCAGCATCGGTGCGCTGTGCTTCCGCGGAAAGGCGGCGAAGCTGCTCGACGCAAGTGTCGACGCCCGCGGCAACCTCGTCCTGCGCAATCGCGGCGTCGCGCACCTCCGGGGCGTCGTGGCGATGTTCGCGGCGCACCTGCGCCCACCGCGCGATGTCCGCATCGGAGCAGCCGACAAGTGCGGTGCGTAGCGCGGCGACGCGGGTGAAGTCGTCGGCGGGGTCGGCGACTGCGCGCAGCACAGTGAACAGGTCGTTCAGCTCCGGGGTGGCAAAGAGCGCGCCGGAGCCTTCGGATACCCAGGGGATGCCTGCGTCGTCGAGAACCTGCATCAGTCGCTTCGCGTCGTTGTGTGTGGGCACGACGATGGCAATGTCGGAGTAGCGCAATGCCTCGCCAGCGTGTGTGTCTTTGTGGTGGACAAACAGTGGGGCGCCGCTGGTGGTTGCGGAGCGGATGAGGGCCACAACGTCCGCGCCTTCGCGTTCCCGGACCTCGTCGGAGTTCAACCCGGTGAGGTCGGTGTCCTGCAGCACGATGAATGCGCCGTCGCGACCGTCAGTGGACTCTTGAGCCACCATCGGGGCGTATTCGGCTTGGGCGGGGCCGTCGGTTTCGGAGTGCTCGTGAGCGTCGAAAAGCTGCCCATAGAGCTCGTTGACGGCGGCGACGACGGATTGCGAGGAGCGGAAGTTGCGCGAGAGTTGCTTCACGCCGTGCTCCGCGTCGCGGGCGGCGGCGCTGGTGCGGGCGGCGACGTAGGTGTCGATGTCGGCGTTTCGGAACTTGTAGATCGACTGCTTCGGGTCGCCGACCATAAACAGGTGACCGGAGCGCGGGGTGTCGCCACTGCCACGGGCAATGGCGGTAACGATGTCCAGCTGGGCGGGGTCGGTGTCTTGGAACTCGTCAACGAAGATCACGCGGTACTGATCGTGCAGCTTGGCGCGCACCGACGGGTTCTTCACCAGCTGCTGGGTGAGGTAGACCATGTCGTGGAACTCAAGGGATCCCGTGCGGTGTCGCGCGTGCGCGAAGTGTTGCACGAGTGCGGCGAGGATTGGACGCACGGTGGTGGTCGCGACGGTGAGTGCGTAGCAGTCCGGATCGAGCATCGAGTCTGCAATGGCGCGGACTGTGTCGTATCTCTTCTTTGCCTGCATGACCACCGATGTTTCGCCACCCGCCTTCGTTTCTTTCAACTCGAGTTCGCTGAGATCTTCCGCGGTGGCGACCTGGTCGATCTTTGTGTTAAAGAACTTGACCAAGTTGTTCAGCTTTCTGGTGGGGGCTTCCTCATCTGTGTCTGCGAGGTCGCGAATCTCGGTGAGATTTCTCGTGAGAAAGTCGCGGATCTCGTCGTCAGAGGGACGCACGAACACCGACGCGCTCACGGTGGGGCCAAGTTCGCCCCAGTGGGCGTCCATCCAGACAACCAGTTCGCGTAGGTCGTCGAGTTTGACTTCCTCTGCCAGGAGGAATTGAAGCTGTTCGAGGAATTCGGCTGAGGTGATGGAGGTGGGCAGGGCGTCGATAAGCGTGATGGCGTCCTCGTCGCCGGCGACAAGGGCGGTGATGACCTCGATAACGGCATCGCCGTGCTGCGCGGGGGAGACGTACTCGGCGAGCTCGTCGACGGCGTCGACCTTGGGCGGCAGGCCGGCCTCCAGCGGGTACTGCTTGAGCACGCGCAGGCAGAAGGAGTGAAGCGTGCCGAGCGCGGCGCCGGGCAGGCCCTCGAGTGCCGCGGCGGCGCGGTCTTTGGCCTGCTCGGGGTTGGCGAACGTGCGGGGCTGACCATTGCCGAGCGTGTATGCCCCGGTGTCGCGGACCTGGATGAGCGCGCGGCGCAGACGGGCGGTGAGCTCCGCGGCGGCGGCCTCGTTGAAGGTGATGGCGGCGATCTGGTCGATGCGCGTGTCGTGCTCGATAATAAGCGTGAGCAGGCGCTGAATGAGCATGACCGTTTTGCCGGAACCGGCGCCAGCCTCGACGAAGCAGGACAGCTCGACCTGGTTTTGGATGAACTCGCGGTTGGCTTCGTCCTCGGTAAGCCGCGCGTGGAGAGTCGGGTCGGTGGGGTGTGCGGTAGTCACTGGTAGTTCTCCTTGGGGCTTAAGCATCGGCGGCGTCTGCAGTATCGGACTCGAGCGGGGTGTCGAAATCCAGCGGGGCGAGGATGTCGGTCAGCGCGTTGTAATTAGCGGTACCGAGGCGCAGGCGCGCGCTGTTGGACCACCACTCGGGGAGCGGGTGGGGCGGGAAGTGGCCACGCTCGATGTGGCGGTACATGTTGCTCAGGTTGGTTTGGAGCGTGGCCACGGCCGCATCGTCGACGGTGATGCCTACGTAGGGGGTTTTGGGGTCGCGGAAGTACCAGTAGCGGGCCTCGACCGCGTCCACCTCGCCGGGCCACACGGCAGGGCCGCCGGAGAAGAGCGTGGCGGGATCGCCGGTGTTGGCGAGCATGCCGATGACGTGGCCGTAGAGCGCGAGTTGGAAGTAGTACTTCGGCCCGTCCTTTGGATCAAGCTTGCCGGTCGGTGTTTTTTGCGTGACCGCCTTTTTGGTGCGGTCGCCCTTGCCCGATTTGAAGTCGGTCACGCGCAGGACGAACCGTTCGCTGCCGTCCTCCTCGTTGTGCTCGATGCGGTAGTCCACGCGGTCGGCGTAGCCCTTCACCGGCAGGTCCACGCCGAGCTCGGGAAGCGGAAGCGACGCGGCGGGCTCTTCCGCGGTGTTGCCGAATGCGAACTCGGTGGCAAGTGGCGTCCAGCCTTCTTCTGCCTCGTTGCGCTCCTGGGCGAGCCAGCCGTGTACGTCCTTGCGCGCCTGCTCGGCAAACGTGTCCCACACCAGCGCGTTGATCCGGTCACTGCGGTGCTGCGCCAGTTCCCGCTCTAGGATGTGATCCATCACCTCGACGGCCTCGCCCTCCCAATCCAGGTCGGCGTAGTGCTCGGGGCGGTTGGGATTGTCCAGCCACATTTCGTTGGTCCAGTGCTCCAGCACTGCGTGCAGGATCGTGCCGGTGTCGGCGGAGGCGACGTGCATATCCTCCGCGTCGTCCTCAAGCACCCAGTTGCCGGTCACGCGCTGGATAAAGTACTCCAGCGGCGACTTGGTAAAGCCCTCCAGCGCCGAGCTGGAAATCGGTTTCTGCAGCGTGTGTAGGCCAAAGTCGGTGCCGGTGTAGCCGGTGAATTCGCCGGCGACGCCCGCGTGTCGCGCCCGCATGATCTCCGCGTAGCGCGCCGCCCGCCCGCTCGGGGCGCCGGTCAGCGCGTTTGCGAGCGCAAGCTCGGCCTGGCTCGTCGGCGTGCGCTCGCCGCTTACTAGCCCCGGGTAGAGGGCGCCCACGCGGGTTTCTTCCTGCTCAAGCCAGGTGGAGGGCTCGGTCAGCCCGCCGCCGGCGATCCCAGATCGGGCGCGTGTGAGCACAATGCTTTTCGACGCCTGAAGCGCCGCCGAAAGCGTCCGCTCCCGCCGTTCCAAGAACTGCTCTGGAGTGGTGTGCTGCTGCGCCTGCGTCATCGTCGCGCTCGGGGTCAGTGAGCCGGGCAGGGCAGCGTCGGTGGTACCGGTGATGAACGCGAGCTGGAGGTTGCGCCCGTCCAGGCTTTCCAGCGGCCCGACCGAGAGCACACCGGTGTTGGTGGCGCGCGCCGGGCGGGCGGCGAGTTCACGAGCGATCTCGAGGGCGCGCTCACGTTGGGGCGCGCCCTGCTGGGCGGCGAGCTGATCTACCAGCGGGTCCAGGTAGATCGCTTGTTGCGGCTTCCCGATGCTCAGGACGTCCAACGCGATCTTCCGGAACGCGGAGGCGAAGCCCTCCCAGCTCTCCGCTTCGGTCAGCGGTGCGAGTGTGGCGCGCAGGTCCACGACCCAACGGGCGGCGGTCACGCTGCGTTCGGGCACGCGCTCGCGCTCTGGGGTGCCATCTTCGGCCTGGCGTGTGGCGGTGTCTATGACCGCGTCCCAGTCGCCACCGGTAAGCGCTGTGCCGAGGCGGTCGCGCGAGCCGGCGTCAAAAGCGCGCAGGCCCGGGCTATCCGCCACCTTGCCGGTGGAGAGCAGCTCCACGAGCTGGTGGCGGTGCATCTCGGCAGGGCGCAGCGTGAGCAGGGCGGTCAGGGCACGGAACACGTTGTGCTGAGCCCACACGTCGCGCGCGGGTGCGTGGTAGGGGATGCCCGCCTCGTCGAGGGCGTGGGTGAGGAAAGGAAGCTCCGCGTCGTCGCAGTAGGCCACGGCGATTGCGTGCAGCGGGGTGCCTTGGGCGACGGCGTCGAGGATGCGACCGGTGACGTAGGTGGCCTCGTCCGGCTCGGCGATCAGCGAGACGCGTTCGGTGCGCTCACGCAGGTCTGGCAGATCGACGGGCGTGGCCTGCTGGAACTGGGCCAGCGCCCATTCGGTGCGCGCGTCGTGGGCCAGTGCGCCGACGGTGATGAGCGCCCCGCGGTGGCCTTCGGCGGCGGCACGGACCGCGTCCGGGAAGGTGAAGCGAGTGTCGCGGAACTCTTCGGCGGCGCGCTGGGCGATCTCGGCCACGATGCTGGGTAGCTGTGCGCCACCGTGGTCCGCGCGCCATTCGGCGGGGGAGTTGAGGAGGGTGAACAGGGCGTCGATAAGCGCTGCATGCGTGGCCGCGGAAGTATGCAGCTTGGCCTCATGGAAGGGGGTCGGCTCGGCGCCGTCGGCGAGGGTGCGGGCGACGAAGGCGGTGACATCGGCGCGCTGCAGCAGCGTGCGGGACTCCTGATTACGCGCAGCGCGCTGCAGCAACATGTCGAGCGTGACCACGTCCACCCCGAGGCGCGGGCCGCCGGTGGCGATGGCGGCAACCACATCGTCGAAGGCAGGGGTGGGGCACAGTACAGTGACCGGGGCGAGGGGGTCGTCGGCTTGCGCAGTATCGACGGCCGCGAGCAGCGCGGTGGCGTAGGGGGACGAGGGCGGGTGGGGCGTAACTGTCATGCGACCCACAGTAATTGGGCAGCCGAACATCGGCAGAGGGATCGTCGAACGTATGGGCGAAAGTGGCTGCGAGGCGCTATCCTATGAGGCATGTTGCGTACGGACAAGCTTGTCGCAGTCATTTACTCTGCTGGCAAGGTATTTGAAAATTTGCGGTCAGGGCGGCTCGCGACCGCGGCTTTTTTGGAAAACGGCACAACCGACGGGATTTCCTCGCGTGCCGACCTGCAGCTGTTACAAGATTTGCAGGCTGCTGCGCGAGTGGCGTTGCGGATAAAACGTGGCCGCGAGACAATCGCCGCGGCGCATGTCTGTGAGATTAATGCCGCAATGACGCGCTCGGCGGCCTTGCATCCGGGTGAGCTGCGCCGCGAGGAGCAGCGCATTGGTGTGCGCACGGTCCACGGCGACCATGTGCCCCCGGCTTTGGATATGGACGCGCTGCAATTGCTTATCGACGACACCGTGACCGGACCAAGCCCGACGCCTGCTGACGCAGCACGGCTTTTCGTCGTATTGGCCAGGGCTCAGCCGTTCGAGGACGGTAACAAGCGGACCGCGATTTTGGCTGCGAACGCGCTCCTGCCTGACGGCATCGTGTTGGTGGTCCCGCACGATCGGGAGGGGAGCGGGGCCGTAGAGGCGCAATTCCACGACCTCCTGGCTCGTGCCTACGTCTGTGGTGACGAGGACGGCCGCGCGATCGATGCCGTCGTCGAATTTATGTTGGCCCACCAAGCAGCCGAGGGGAACTAGCAGCGAACTGGCACGTGTTATTTCGCGCCCTGCTTATAGAGGTCCCACCCAGCACGGATCATCGGGATCTGCAGCGGGAGACGCGCGATGGCACCGGCCTGCAGATACCAGGGCTTGTTGCGCCACTGCCACGCCATATTGAAGTTGGCCGGCCACACAGCGAGCAGGAGCGCCGCCGCGACGGCACCGCCGGTCGCGCGCGTCTTCGCGTTGGCAAGCAGGGCAGCGGTGGCGAGTTCGGCCGCGCCGGAGACGTAGGTGTAGGTCCGCGCGCTGCCGGGAAGCTGCTCGGGGACGATGCCGTCGAAAGGCTCCGGCTTGATGAAGTGGAGTACGCCCGCGCCACCGAAGACGGGGATGAGCGCTTTTTGCAATGTATTCATGCCTGCCACGCTACGCCGGGGTGATACGGCAAAGGAAACCCTAGGAATCGTAGTTGGCGAGGTAGCGGATCTTCGGGGTGATTTCCAAGCGACTCTTGCCCTCGCGGTGGCGTTTCATGATGAGCTTGGCCGCTGCGATGTGGCCGGCGTGAGGCGGCACGTCGGTCTTGGGGACGTAGACCTCGTCCTCTGAGATGTGACGCCTTTCCACGTGGGTCACCTACCTTCCGGATCCCAACTCCAAAAATTATAGCTACACGCCCGCGTCGTTACTTGCGTCCCCGTCACCCCACACACACCACGCCACACCACACCCCACACCGCATAGAATCGTGGGCATGACAGTAAAGGACCTCGCCCGCATCCAAACCGCCGTCGCCGACTACTGGCCGAAGGTGCGCTACGTCGAGACCACTGGCTCCACCAACGCCGACATGGTGAAAAACGGCGAGGCCGGGATGGTGCTCATCGCCGACGAGCAGACCGCCTCCAAGGGCCGTCTGAATCGCACGTGGGTCACGCCGAAGGGCGCGCAGCTGGCCATGAGTATGGTCATCGACGCAGGCACGGACCCCAACCACTTCGGCCTGCTTTCCATCGCGCCGGGCGTGGCGGTGACCGACGTCATTCCGCAGGCGGCTCTCAAGTGGCCGAACGACGTGCAGATCGGCGGCAAGAAGATCGCGGGTATCCTGTCCAACCTTGCGCTGCCGAACGTGGTCGTGGGCATCGGCATCAACGTCAACTTCCGGCCCGAGCAGCTGCCCGTCGACACCGCGACCGCGCTCAACCTCGAGGGCATCGACGTCGACTTCGACGACTTCACCATCGAGATCCTGCGCGCCATGGGCCACCGCCTCGGCCAGTGGCAGGACCGCGACCCGCAGCTGCTCGCCGACTACCGCAAGGTCTGCTCCACTATCGGCCAGACGGTGCGCATGGAGCTGCACGACCGCGACGTCCACGGCGTGGTCGACGGCATCAACGACAATGGTGAAGTGATCATCGACGGCGCCGCGTACTCCGTCGGCGATGTGCATCACCTGCGCCCGAAACAGTAGCCTGGTCGCATGTCAAGAAAGGTGCGGTTTCAGACGAACGGCGGCGAGCAAGTGCTTGCCGACGTCTGCGCCCCCCTTTCCACCCTCACCTTCCCCCTCATGGAACTCATCGTGATTACAGGCGTGGCCTGGATCGCGATCGGCTGGATGGACGTGACCCCGGGCGTGGACCCGGCACTGCGCAACGTCGTCGTGCTTGTGTGGGCGCTTTTGGCGCTGTGGCGCTTCGTGGCCCCGCTGGTCAGCTCCCGTCGCCGCCGCTTCATCCTCACGGACCGCCGTATCCTCGCCCGCGGGCGCCGCGGCGCGGTCGACTCGATCCCCCTGGAGCAGATCCACTCCGCCCGCCGCGTCAAGGGCGGGATCTCGGTGGCGGTCTATGGCTACGACCGTCCGCTCGTCTTCGAGCAGGTGGGCAAGGCGCGCGCCGTGGACAAGACGCTGCAGAAGGCGCTCGCGGGCCAGCTGCGTTAGCGCCTCCGGTACACGAAATACATGATCGGTCCCAACAGCGGGACCAGCAGCACAACGAGAAGCGAAACGACGCCTGATTTCGTCGTGTGCTCGTCACGCGCAATGCACACGAGCGCCGCGACTGCCAGCACAAACGCCAGCGCCGTCAGCCCCCACAATGCGTAGTCGACCGGTTCCGGTTCCAGTGGCGAGGACGCACTACCCATTTCACATCCACCCCTGGTTTACGACATCGCCGTTACCGTTTCCTACGACGCCCTGAATCTGAGTCTTGTCGGACCAGTTGACGTGTTCCCAAGGGGTCGGTACTCCTCGCTGTACATTCACGCTGCACAGAAAGGTTGCTTCACCATTGCTCACGTAAGCGTCTGATTTCTCGGAGGAAATTTTCGCGAGAGGGTCGTAGTTTCGGGTGACATCGCAAGAGTGCGCATTAATGGCGGTCGCTGCTCCATTCTCCACTTCGTAGGTGCCTGTTACGCGAGTTTCGGAAATCGTCACGCCCGCGACAGAGAACGAGTCAGTAGACTCAATATGGCGCTGCTCAGCGTTTGCCGTCGACGGGTGTAGGGCCGTCAACGCCAGTGCTCCCGCTGTAAAAAAACAACTTTCTTGCTGGTGGCCATCAAAAAATCCTTTCGACTTGACGTAAATGACCGCTTTTGTTTTTAGCACCAGGACGTCACAGGATCTCGGGATCAGTGTGTGTTTGAGGAGATAGTGATAGGCCTTTTATGGTTTTTTGCGAAGCGGAGAAGTCTGTTTTCGGAGTTGATTTACAAACTCAAGCTTTCGTCAGATTTGTTCCCTGCTTTTCACGCTCCACTACCCATTAATCTGCGCGCCCTTGATCTCGGTGTCGTGCAGCTGGCTGTCCAGGTCCTCCGGCGTGAGGTCGCTCTGCTGGAACTCGGCGGTGACAGGCAGGTGGAGGTCCATGTCGGTGCCGGGGCACAGCTCGATGCGGGCCTCGCGCACGGTGTAGTCGAGGACGTGGCCGCCGGAGGTGCGCTCGTCGTCGATGAAGTGGACGTGGCAGCCCGGCACGCTGATGCCTTTGGCGTAGGCGGGGGTGCGGAAGCCGCCGATGATGCCGGTGACGTTTTCGAAGTGGTGCTCGGCGTCGTCGTTAATTGCTTCGGTCATGGGGCGGTAGGGCTTTTCCTGCTTGCTCACGGTGCGGGTGACCACCTTGTCGAAGGTGCCGGTGATGCGCACGGCGTAGAAGAAGTTGCGGCTGGGCTCGAGCGAGTCGATGAACGTGGACAGTTCGCCGCGGCGCATGCCCTGCGGCGCGTCGACGGCGATGCGCGGTACGAAGTTCGTCACCACCGTAAACGGCGTGCGCTGGTCCAGGTCCGCGACGCGCGCCTTGCCGTCGCTGGTGAGCTGGTAGCAGACTCCGTCGAGGATAATCATCTCGCCGTCGAGCGCATCGAAGGTGCCGAGGCCGAAGTTGCCTTTAGACAGGATGTCGCTGATGGTCAGCTCGCCGTCGTAAATGCCGTCGAGGAGAGCGGTCATAAGCGAGTTCTGGAAGATGGTGTGGCGGGAAAGCGCCTGATATTTCGAAGCCATAGCACCAGGGTAAGGTGAAGTGCGTGAAGGACGCACAACTTATGCCAACTGTCGTGGTCGTCGGTGACGGCCAACTCGCCCGCATGATGCACACCGAGGCCATCGAGCTCGGCCTGCACACGCGCCTGCTCGCGGGAAGTGAGGACTCGTCGGCCGCACAGGTCTTCGGCGATGTGCGCATCGGCGATTACACCAACCTTGAGGATCTTCGGGAGGTCGCGCACGGTGCGGCCGCGGTCACCTTCGACCACGAGCATGTGCCCAATGAGCATTTGGAGCAGCTTATCGACGCCAACGTGGCCGTCGAACCACGCCCCGAAGCCCTCATCTACGCCCAGGACAAGCTGGAGCAGCGCCGCAAGCTGGAATCGCTCGGGGTGCCGGTGCCGGACTACGCGCCGATCGACTCGGTGGATGCGGCGAAATCGTTCTGGGAGCGCCACGAGCACCGCGTATGCCTGAAGACCACCCGCGGCGGCTACGACGGCAAGGGCGTGTGGTTCCCCGACTCGCTCGATGAGTTCGTGGAGCTGGTGGACGACATGCTGGGCCAAGACATCGTGCTTTACGCCGAGGAGAAGGTCGACTTTGTCCGCGAGCTGTCCGCAATGGTGGCGCGCACCCGCTCCGGCGAGATGCGCGTGTGGCCGGTCGTGGAGTCGCGCCAGACCGACGGCATCTGCCACGTCGCGATCGCCCCGGCCCCGGACCTGTCGACGCAGCTGGCGCGCGAGTGCCAGAACCTGGCCAAGCTCATCGCCCGCAAGCTCGACGTCACCGGTGTGATGGCGGTGGAACTGTTCGAGTACAAGACCGAGACCGGCACCGCCGTGTCCGTCAACGAGCTGGCCATGCGCCCCCACAACACGGGCCACTGGACGCAGGACGGCTGCCTGACCTCCCAGTTTGAGCAACACATGCGCGCCGTGCTCGACTGGCCGCTCGGCGAGACCGAAATGGTCGCCCCCGTCACCGTCATGGTCAACGTGCTCGGCGGCGAGGAAGACCCGGAGATGCCCATGGAGCGCCGCGTCAAGGAAGTCATGCTGCGCTACCCGGAGGCGAAGGTCCACCTCTACGGCAAGGACTGGCGCCCGGGCCGCAAAATCGGGCACGTCAACGTCACCGGCTACGACGTCGCGAGCACGCGCAAGCTCGCCGAGCACGCCGCCCAATTCCTGGTGACGGCGAGCTGGACGTAGGCTGGCGTCGAAAAGCGCAGCGATAAGAAAGGTTGAACCGATGACCGCACAGCAACCCCTCGTTGGCCTGATCATGGGCTCCGATTCCGACTGGGACACCGTCGCACCCGCCGCCGAGGTGCTCGCCGAGTTCGGCGTGCCCTTCGAAGCTGGCGTGGTGTCCGCGCACCGTACGCCCGACAAGATGCTCGCGTACGCGAAGTCGGCCCACGAGCGGGGCCTGCGCGCGATCATCGCCTGCGCTGGCGGCGCCGCCCACCTGCCCGGCATGGTCGCGGCCGCGACACCGCTGCCGGTCATTGGTATCCCGCGCGCGCTGGACACGCTCGACGGCATGGATTCGCTGCTGTCCATCGTGCAGATGCCGGCGGGCGTGCCGGTGGCCACCGTCTCCATCGGCGGGGCGAAGAATGCCGGCCTGCTCGCCGCGCGCATCCTCGGCGCGGCCGACGCCGAGCTGCAGGCGAAGATGGTGCGCTACCAGGAGGACATGGCCGCCGCCGTGGAGAAGAAGGACGAGGCGCTGCGCAGCCGGTTGCTGGGTGAGTAGCAGCCCCATCGTGGTGCTCGGGGCGCGCATTGTCGACGGTCGCCCCTCCCGCATGCTCCACGCCCGCCTCATCGCCGCGCTCGTTCGCTGGCGTATCGACGCCCGCGCCGGGGTAGAGCGCACCATCGTCGTCACCGGACGCGGCGAATCGGGCGTGATGGCGCGCTGGCTCGCCGAGCGCGGCGTGCCCCGCGAGCTGATCGTCGAGGAGCCTCACGCGACGTCGACGAACGAGAACCTGGAGAACTCCCGCGCGCTCTTCCCGCACGCGCCGCGCCTGATCGTGGTGACGAGCAACTTCCACGTCCGCCGCACGCGCGTGTGGGCCTGGCACCTGGGCATTCCGGTGGAGATGGTGCCGGCGCGCACCCCGCGGCGCTCGCGGGCGAAGAACTACGCGCGCGAACTCATCGCGCTGCCGCACTCGGCGGCGCGCGTTGCTTGGCGACGCCTCGCGCACACCCTGGGAATCCCGCCTAAATAGGGCGAGCGCTGGCCCCCTTCGGCGTGGTGTGAGCGCTCTGCGATACCCTAAGGGGGTATACCCATTCTGGGTATGGCGCAGATACTTCGGTCTGAGGAGGGCCCTTTCATGACACACACACCACTACGACGACGCATCATCGGCCTGGCTGCCGTTGCACTACTGGGGGTCAGTGCAGTCTCATGCGCCGGAGAAAACGCCACCCAGACCGACAAGGACGGTGTCGAGGTGACATCCGGGGCCAACCAACCTGCAGAAGTCAACGGGGTGGACCTGCACTTTCTCGGGATGATGACACCGCACCACCAGCAAGCCGTGGACATGAGCGACATCATCCTGGCCGCGGACGGCACCAGCGAAGCCACAGCGGACTTAGCTGAACGGATTAAAGTCGGGCAAGAGGAAGAGATCGACACCATGGTCGACTGGGCCGAGCAATGGGACCAAGGCGACCTGATGGAACAGCATTCCCCGCACATTGCCAACGGCATGATTACGCCGGAACAGATGGAGCAGCTGGAAAAACTTGATGGCGAGGACGCAGACACCCTGTTCCTCCAGCTGATGCACTCCCACCACGCAGGTGCCGTTGCCATGACCCAAGACCAGATCGACAACGGCGGCTACCAGCCCCTCGTGGACCTGGCCCAGCAAATGCTCGACGTCCAAACCGCCGAGATGGACGAGATGGAACAGCTCCTCGAGGCCCGAGGCGAAAGCACTCTGACTGAGTAACCTGCACGGCGCGGCGGCTAGAGCCCGCCCGGCAGGCTGCGCAGCGTGACTCCGCGCTCCGCGGCGGCCTCGCCGAAGCGCTCCACAAAGTCCGCGGACCGCTTCCCGGAGGCGCAGTACACCACGACGTCGCCCGCACCGCGCAGCTCGTCGAGCAGCGCGATCGCCGCGTCCGGGTCCTCGCGCCACGCGGACGTGGGCAGGTGCGCGGATTCCTGCGGCAGGTCCTTGATCGCCTTCTCGCCGAGTTCGCGCACGTCGAGCGCGGTCGCTTCGCCGTCCGCGATCTGCGCGAGTAGCCGCGCTTTCTCGCCGTCGCCGTGCTGTGGCACCGCGCACGAGGCGGCCGGCGCGGCGTGGGCGTCCAGGCTCGTCACCAGCTCGCGCTCCGGGTCGGCCGTGACCTGGAAGCGCTTGAGCGTGCCGGCGAGCGCCTCGTAGACGGTGAGCACGCCGATCTCCGCCTCGTCCATCCCGGCGAGGAGCTTGACCGCCTCGGTGGCCATGAGCCCGCCGACGACGGACGTAGTCACGCCGAGCACGCCCGCGGTGGCGCAGTCCGGGGTGTCCTCGGGCGCGGGGTGGGTGGGGTAGAGGTCGCGCAGGCCCACGCCACGCGAGCCCGGGCCGGAGTGCCAGACCGCGACCTCGCCGTGGAAGCGCAGCACCGAGCCCCACACCAGCGGGGTGCCGGTGAGTTCGGCGGCGTCGGCTGCGAGGAACTTCGTGGTGAACGTGTCGGAGCCGTCGATGACCAGGTCCGCGTCGCGGAAGTACTCGACGGCGTTGGACGCGTCGAGGTGCTCGTTGCGCGCGATGATGCGCACGTCGTCGCGGTGCCGTCGCAGCTGCTCGGCCGCCACCTCGACCTTCGGCCGGCCCACGTCGGCGGCGCTGAACAGGATCTGGCGGTGGATGTTGGTGTCGTCCACGACATCGTCGTCGATGACCGTGATCGTGCCGACCCCCGTGGCCACCAGCGCCTGCATCACCGGACACCCGAGCCCGCCCGCGCCGATGACCAGCACGTGCGCGCGGTTGAGCGCCTCCTGGCCGCGCAGCCCGAATCCCGGGAGCAGCGTCTGGCGCGCGGTGCGGCGCAGCTCAGCGTGGGGGAGGCTCATAGCACCTGGTCCTCCCAGCTCGCCAGGCCTTCAAAGCTTGACGACGCCAACGCCCCCTCCGCATGTGTCCGCCGCGGAATCCGGCCCGCGCCGCGGGCCAGGCGGCCCGCCTCCACCGCGTGGCGCATCGCCTGCGCCATGGCGACGGGGTCCTGGCAGCGGTTCACGGCGCTGGCCAGCAGCACCCCGTCGCAGCCGAGTTCCATGGCAAGGGCGGCGTCGGAGGCGGTGCCCACGCCGGCGTCGAGAAGCACTGGCACTTGCGCGCGCGAGCAGATCAGCTCAATGTTGTGCGGGTTGAGGATGCCGAGCCCGGTGCCGATCGGGGACCCCAGCGGCATGACCGCGTGGACGCCGACCTGCTCGAGGCGCGCCGCCACCACCGGGTCGTCGGAGGTATACGCGAGGACGGTGAAGCCGTCGGCGACGAGGAGTTCGCAGGCGTCGACGAGCTCGACCACATCTGGCAGGAGTGTGTGATCGTCGGCGATGACCTCCACCTTCACCCAGTTCGTGCCGAGCGCCTCGCGCGCCAGCTGCGCGGTGAGCACCGCGTCGCGCGCCGTGCGGCAGCCCGCGGTATTCGGCAGCGGGTCGATCCCCAGGCGGGTGAGCAGGTCGAAGACGCTCTCGCCGCCGCCGTCCGCGCGCGCCGCGTGCCGACGCATCGCCACCGTCGTCAACTGCGTCCCACTAGCCACGAGCGCGTCTTCCAGCAGCTGCTGGCTCGTCGCCCCGCCCGTGCCCATGATCAGGTGCGAGTCGAATTCCTTATCCGCGATCTGCAGCACGGTTAGCCTCCTTGGACGGCGGTGAGGATGTCGGCCACGTCGGCGTCGTTAAGCACCCGGCCCCACTGGCTCGCGGGCACCACCTTGCCGTTGACGGCCACGGCGACACCCTCGGAACGGCCCACCACCTCGTCGACGAGCTGCGCGACGGTGGGCGCGGCGTCGAAGGTGCGGGGTTGATCATTGACAATAATGCGCATGATGCTCCTTTACTCGTGGCGGGCGGGGTCGCACGCGGCGATGTCCACCGCCGTGGTGCGCCGAAGCCCAAGGTCAGCGCCGACGCACGCACCGAGCGCCGCCAGCAGAATGCCGTGCCGGAAATAGCCGGTGGAAACGACGAGGTTCTCGCCGCGCAGCCCCAGGTAGGGCAGGTCGTCGGGGGTGCCGGGGCGGTTGCCCACGAGCGCCTCGATGAGTTCGCAGTCCTCGAGCCCGGGCACGATGCGGATCGCGTCGCGCAGCAGCGTGTACACCCCGTCGACGGCGGGCCGCTCGCGCGCGTCCTCGCGGCTGGTCGCGCCCACGGCGATCGTGCCGTCGGTGCGCGGAATGATGTAGACCGGCCGATCCTCCACAAACGCGCGGATCACGCGGCCCACCGGCGCGTTGGCGGCCCCGAGCCGCAGCATGTCGCCGCGCACCGGCCGCAGGTTCAGCGGCAAGCCGAGTGCGCGCGCCCCAAGCCCGTTGCACACATAGGTCGTCGCGCCGAGCACTTTTCGCTTCTCGACGCCCACCTCAACCCCCACACACGCCGCCCCCTCCCACAGCAGCGCGCCCGCCTTCTCGCGGACAAGCCGGACGCCCTTGTCCTCCAGCACGCGCAGCAGGGCAGCGGCGAACATCCGCGGGTTGACCTGGTGGTCGCCGGGGATCTCCACCACGCCCGCGAGCTGCGGACTAAGGCCCGGCTCCTGGGTGCGGGCCTGGCGCAGCGTCAGCCTGTCGACGTCCATCCCGTGTGTGTGCTGGTGCTCGGTGAGCTCGCGCAGGTGGGTGGCGTCGGCGCGGTCGGCGGCGACGACGAACGTCGACTCGGTGCGGTACCCCACGTCGGTGCCGGGGATGGCCGCGACGAGGTCCGCGACCAGCGACGGGTACAACTCCGCCGACTGCAGCATGAGCGGGTAGAGCGGCTCCTGCCGGTACTGCACCTCCGCGGCCGGGGCGAGCATGCCGCCAGCAACGTTGGTCGCGCCGCTGGCGGGCGCCGGGTCCACGAGCGCGATGCGTTGCGGGTCCACCCCGCGTCGCACGAGCTCGAAGGCGGTGGTCAGGCCGATGATGCCGGCGCCGACGATGACGTGTTCGTAGGTGCTCACAGCGCGCCGCCCGCAGCCACGCGGTCGAAGTCGGCCGCGATACCCGCCGCCATCGTCCGCGGGTCCTCGGCGCGCATGAAACCGCGCACGATCGCCACGCCCGCCACGCCGGTGGCGGCGAGGTCGGCGGCGTCGGAAGCGTGGACGTCGCCGATTGCCACGACCGGCAGCCGCGACGCCTCCACCAGCGTCGGGTAGCCGTCAAGCCCGATCGGGGCGCGGCCCGAGTCCTTCGTGGGCGTGGGGCGGAACGGGCCCGCGCCGATGTAGTCGATCACGCCCGCGTACTCGTTGGCCTCCTGCACCAGGTCGAGGGTCCCAGTGGTCAGGCCGATGATGGCGTCGGGGCCGAGCAGCGCGCGGGCGTCGCGCGGGTCCATGTCGTCCTGGCCGATGTGTACGCCGTGGATGTGGTGGGTAGGCATGAGGCGGGCGGCGAGGTGCACGTTGTCGTCGATAAGCACGCGCGTGGCGGGGTTGGCTTTAGCGACGGCGTCGGCGACCGCGCAGGCCAGCGACTCGAGCGCGGACTCTTCGATCGGCTTGCTGCGCACCTGGATCACGCCCGCGCCGCCCGCGGCCGCCAGCGCAGCGATGCGCGGGACCTCCTCGGCGGGCTGCCCGGTGACGAAGTAGCAGCGCAGGTCGAGCGGCCTAGACATCGCGGATCACCCACGCGCGGTCGGCCTGGTCGAAGAAGTCGAGCTCGTAGCGCGAGGCGACGGCGCACGCGCGCACCGCGGCGTCGAGCGAGTCCGGGTCGTCGGCAAGCGTGCGCTCGCAGCGGTCGATCGCGCCGCGCACCGACGCCAGGAACTCGTCGCCGGCGTAGGTGGCCAGCCAGTCGCGGTAGGGGTGCGCGTCGTGGTTGCGCTTGGCCAGGCGCGCGCCGACCTCGTAGTAGAGCCAGTAGCAGGGCAGCACCGCGGCCTGGCCGATCGCCGCGGGTTCGCCGAGCGTGGAGGCCAGCAGGAAGTCGGTGTAGGCGCGCGCGATCGGCGACGGCAGCGTCTCGCGGTCCAGGTCAGCGAGCCACGTGCGCTGCATCTCCTGCTCGTCGGCGATCGCCTCGTCGGCATCCGAAGCCCACGCGCCGCCGAGCGCGCGCAGCGAACGCGCGTACCTGACCAGGTAGTACGCGTCCTGCTCGAGGTAGAAGAGGAAGTCCGCGCGGCGCAGGGTGCCGTCGCCGAGCGCGCGGATGAACGGCAGCTCCATGATGGCGGTGAGGTACGGCGCCGAGGCGTCCCACAGTGCCTGGGTGTGGGGGCCTGCCGGGGCGGCGAGGGGAGGGGTTGGTGGGGCGTCGATAAGCAAAAAGTGTTCGGGGCGCGTATCGGCCGCGCGCTGCATGCGACGGTTCATGTGCCCGTGATCGACGGGGCCGTGCCCGCGGCCGACGCCGAGCGCATCGGCGTGCGCGATCGCCTCGTGCAGCCAGCGCGACGCCCACTCGGTCGCCGCGGGCGTGTCAAAGCCGGCGCCCAGCCGCGTGGCCAGCGCCGAAGAGAACGAACAGCCGGTGCCGTGCGTATTCTTCGTGTCCACGCGCTGCACGGGCACGCGGTGCACGCTCTCGGCGGTGACCACGGCGTTATCCGCGTGCGCGCCGCCCAGGTGGCCGCCCTTGACAATGACGGTCGTGCCCAGCTCGCGCGCCAGCCCCCGCGCCTGCGCGATCGCGGCGTCGAATTCGGTGGCGGTCTCCGCGCCGGCGAGCACGGCCAGCTCAGGCAGGTTCGGGGTGATCACGTCGGCGAGCCGCGCCAGCTCGCGCAGAGCCGCTTCAGCCTCGCGCGTAAGGAGCCGATCGCTTGACGACGCCACCATCACCGGATCCAACACCACCCTGCACGTTCGCGCGTGTGCGGTGAGGAAGTCCCGGACCACGTCGATGATTTCGGTGGTGCCCAGCATGCCGATCTTGATGGCGTCGATCTCCACGTCGTCCGCGACGGAGCGCAGCTGTGAGCGCAGGAACTCGACCGGCGGGGCGAAAATCTCCTGCACGCCGGTCGTGTTCTGCGCGACCAGCGAGGTCACGACGCTATACGAGTACCCGCCGGCGGCCTGGATCGACTTGATGTCGGCCTGGACTCCGGCGCCGCCGGTCGGATCGGTGCCGGCGATAGTGAGGATGCGGGGCAGTGCGGGCGCAGCGTGCATGGGGACAATCCCTTCGCTAGTTCGAGCTAGTGCAGGTTCGACGGGTCTGATCTCAGCCCCTCGCTCGGGGCACCCCGTGTCACACTGGCGACGCTAGCACAGCCCCCGCGCCGCTAGAACGGCAGGTTGAACGTGGGCAGCTCGATGCCCAGGACCGGCGCGGCGAAGTACAGCCAGCCGGCGGCCAGCGCAGCGACGAGCGCGACGAGACCGAGCAGCATCGCGGCGACGTCGAGCTCCTTGCCCACGGTGACGTCGGTGTCCTGGGTTTCCTCCGCGGCCGGCTGCTCTTGCGCATCTTGCTCGCCTGAATCGGCGGCGACGTCGACGTTGACGACGACCTCGTCGCCCTCGCCCTGCTCCACGCTCACCGGCTCGCCGTTGACGGTCACGCCCATCTCGCCGGCGCCCTCCTGTGCGAGGGCCGGCTGCGCGGCGGCGATCATGGCGGTGGAAGTTGCTGCGGCGATAAACGCCCTGGTTGCTCGTTTCATAGCATCAGTTGTAGCACTTTCCTGTGCGCGTGCTGCGTTGAAATCCCGAAACCTTATTAGACGTTGGAAACACCCCGCCGGTTCCCTGGTTGGCCGAAAGTGGAATCCTTCTCACACACCATTGAAACCGCAGGTCAAGCAGGTATATGCTGTGTGGCATGACGCTTCTCGACGACCTGATCACCCTCGACAACCGCGGCATCGACCTTGTTGCCGCGGCCGCGTCGTCAAGCGCCGACACGCTCATCTCCCGCGGCATGGACCCCGACCGCGCCGCCCAACTTGCCACCGCCGCCGAGGTCTTCTTCGCCCCGGTGCGCAACCGTCGGGCGCAGACCGCCTGCATCGACGCCGCACGCGACCGCGGCCACCGGATCGACACCCTCGCCTTTATCGCCCGCTCGTCGCGCAGCCTGACCAAGGATGCGGATCGCTGGAAATACCGCCGCGCCCTGTGCGAGACCGACGGCGATTTGCGCACCATCATGCGCGAGGCGAAGAAACTGAAAAAGAAGCTCGCCCCGCCTACTCCGCGGGCGCCGAAAGCAAGCATCACCTACCACGACAAGGGACTGTCCACCCTGCACGTGACGGGGCGCACCAGCGACGTGCTCGCCGCCTACCACGCAGCACACCCCGACCCGGCAGCCTGGCTGACCGGTAATGCCACCGCCCGTGCTGCCGCACCTGCGATCACCACGGTGCTCAACATGGACATCGGCGAGTTCGCCGCCTGGCGCACCCACTCCAACAACGCCGCCGAGATCCAGGTGCAGCTGACCAACGGCGAGTGGCTCAACGGTGCCGAGCTAGTGAACCGGAAACTCAACAAGGCGGGCTACATCGCCCTGATCTCGCCGACTGACGGGCCGGTCAACCTGTATGCGACCACCCTTGCTGGTGATGACCCGGCCAACCCGCGGCGGGCGACCCGGGAGCTGCGGCTGTTAATGAGTGCCGACGGGCCGACATGCGCCTGGGCGGATTGCCACCAGCCGGCGGATGTCTCCGAGGCACACCATCTCACTGAGTGGGCCAGCGGGGGTGGGACCGAGATTGGGAACTTGTGTTGGTTGTGCACCTACCATAATCGGCAAAACGGCAGGCCCTCCCGCGGCAGGATGCACCGGCACCGCGGGCGCGTCACGTGGCAGAGCCCGAGTGGGTTTCGAATACCCGGCGGGGTCGATCACGCCGACCCCGACAGACGCGAACAACGCCTCGCCCACACCCCAGCAACCACGTAGCGCCAGTACCCCTGGCGCCTATTGGGGTGTCTGGGTGTCGTCGTCAAGCTCGGTGCTGCGCCACGCCAGCCAGCGGCGAACGAGCCACCACTCCGCGAGCGCGAGCGCGCCGGCGAGCAGGCCGGGCCAGATCGCGGGCTGGTCGCGGAACACGTTGACCAGCCCCTGCACGAGGGCGAGGAGGGCGAAGAAGCCGACGAACCCGACGATCGCCTGCCACATCAGGTCTGTGCGCTGGTCCATGCTAACCCTTCACGCCGCCGGCGGTCAGGCCTGCGACGATGCGCCGCTGGAAGATGAGCACCATGATGATCAGCGGCACGGTCACCAGCGACCCCGCCGCCATGATCGCCGCGTACGGGTACTCAAACGCGCTCGGCCCAGAGAAGCGCGCGATCGCCACCGTCACCGGCTCCGTCGAGGTGTTGGACAGCTGCCTGGCCAGCATGAACTCGTTCCACGTCGTGATGAACGCGATGATGGCGGTGGTGAAGATCGCGGGCGTGGCTAGCGGCAGCAGCACGAGGCGGAAGGCCTGGCCGCGGGTTGCGCCGTCGACACGCGCTGCCTCCTCGAGCTCCCAGGGCAGCTGCTGGAAGAACGAGATGAGCGTGTACACGGTCAGCGGCAGCGCGAACGAGATGTTCGGGATGATCATCGCGCGGTAGGTGCCGATCCACCCGAGGTCGCCAAACAGCTGGAACAGCGGCGTGACCAGTGCGATGCCGGGGAACATCGACGCGGCGAGGATGATGCCGGTGACGATGCCCTTGCCGGGGAAGTCGAGGCGCGCGAGCGCGTACGCGGTGAACACGCCGACGAGCACGGCGAGCGCGGTGGTAGTCAGCGAGATGAGCAGCGAGTTGCCGATCGCCCCGAGGAAGTCGTTGCCCTTGTCGGTGGCGAGCGCGTCGCGGAAGTTGTCCAGCGTCACGTGCGTCGGCCACGGTGTGGTGTCGAAGGTGTGCGCTTGGTCGCGCAGCGCGGTCACGAGCATCCAGTAGAAGGGAGCGAGCCCCCAGAACATGATGAAGATGACGCCTGCGTAGTGCCAGAACTTTTTCATCGCGTGCCTTTCATGCTTTTCGACGCCTGCCTGCCACCCACATCAGCGCCCAGGAACCGGATCATGACGAATGCGACGGCGAAGATGAGCAGGAAGATGAGCGTGGACAGGGCGGAGGCGCTGTTGAAGTTGCCTTGGCGCATGTCCTCGACCACGAGCTGGGAAATCGTGGCGGTGGGGGAGTTGGAGGACCCGGAGATCATGATCACGGGCAGGTCGTACATGCGCAGCGCGTCGAGGGTGCGGAACAGGATGGCGACCATGAGCGCGGGGCGCACCAGCGGCAGGGTGATGCGGGTGAAGGTTTGGAGGGACGACGCGCCGTCGACACGCGCTGCCTCGTAGACGTCGCGCGGGATCATCTGGAGGCCGGCGAGGATGAGCAGCGCCATGAACGGGGTGGTCTTCCACACGTCGGCGATGATGACGGCGAAGCGCGCGGCCCACGGGTCGGTGGTCCAGGCGATATTGTGGCCGAGCAGCGAGTTGACGATGCCGCTGGGCGCGAACATGAACTGCCACAGCTTCGCCGTCACGGCGGTGGGGATGGCCCACGGGATGAGCACGGCGGCGCGGATGAGGGCGCGGACGCGCGACGGGTGGTTCATCACCAGCGCCATGCCGATGCCCAGCACCGTCTCAAGCGCGACCGTCACGACGGTGAAGAAGAGGGTCACGCTTACCGACGGCCAGAAGTCGGTCGCCAGCACACCCGGCGGACACGCGCCGACCTCGCCGGAGGCGGTCATGCACCGGTTGGTCAGCCAGTACAGGTAGTGCTCGACGCCCGCGAAGCCGCCCTCGGTGAACAGGCCGGTGGCGGGGTCGAGGTGTTTGTCGGACTGGAACGAGAGCCAGATGGCGCGCACGATCGGGTAGCCGATCACGACGGCCAGCACGGCGAGCGCCGGGGCGACGAGCGCGGCGGCCTTGCCGGCGTCGCTGCGGTGCCTTCGCCGTTTGGGGGAAGCGGTTGTCATACACCACACTCCATTTCTTTTGGTGCGTAAACGGGCAAAACGCCCGCGACCGCAGTGTAAACGGTGGCGGGCGTGAGGCGTGGGCTACTAGGAGGCCTGCTGGATGGCGCTGGCCATGTCCTTCGTCGCGTCGTCAACGCTCTTTCCGGAGGTCAGCGCGGCGTACGCGTTGTCCTGGATGGCCTTGGAGATCGCCGGGTAGAACGGGGAGACCGGGCGCGGCTTCGCGTTCTCCAGGGACTCCTTGAGTGCCGGCAGGTACGGGTGCTCCTTGACCAGCTCGGGGTCGTCGTAAATCGAGGCGAGCACCGGCGGGAAGGAGTTCTCGGCGAGCGAGAGCTGGTTTTCCTCGTTGATCACGAACTTGATGAAGTCCAGCGCGGTCGCCTTGTGCTTCGAGTTCACGTTGATGCCGTTGTTGTAGCCGCCGAGTGTGGACACGCCGACGCCGTCCTTGCCCACCAGCGGCTGGACCTCGAAGGTCAGACCGGCTTCCTCGGCGTTGGTGTACATGTACGGCCAGTTGATGGCAAAGGCGGTCTTGCCCTCGGTGAACGCCAGGTTGGTTTCCTCCTCCGTTGCGGCGGTGGAGGACTGAGAGATGGTGCCGTCCGCGTAGGCGTCGACAAGCGCCTGGAGCCCCGCCTTGGCCTCGTCGGACTCGACGGCGGGCTGGCCGGAATCATCGAGGACCTCGCCGCCCCAGCCGTTGATGAAGCCGAGGGAGTTGACGGTGAGGCCCTCGTACTGCTTGAGCTGGGTGGTCAGGCAGTCGGTGTCGCCCTCGAGGGCGGCGCAGGCGCTTCGGATGTCCTCGAAAGTGTCCGGCGCTTCCTCGATCACGTCAGCGTTGCGGAACAGGAGCTGGCCGTTGGTGTTCTGCGGCAGGGCGACGAGCTTGTCGCCGTAGGTCGCGGACTCGACGGTGGCCGGCAGTAGTCCGGAGGTGTCGACGGCGAAGTCGCCCTCGAGCGGCTGGAGCCACTGGTTCGCGGCGAAGTCGGCGGTCCACACGACGTCGAGCGCCATGACGTCGTAGTCGTCGCCGCCCGCCTGGAGGGACTGCACGAGGGTGTCGCGCTGGTCGTCGGCCTCGCCGGCGAGCTCGGAGAGCGTGACCTGCTCGTCGGGGTGCCCGGCGTTCCACTTGTCGATGATCGGAATCAGCTTGTCCGTGTCATTGCGCCCCATGGCGAAGGTGATGGGGCCGCGCTCGTTGCCCTCGGCTGCGGCGCCGCTCGCGCCCCCGGAGGCCTCGGAGTCGGATTCGCTGTTGGAGCAGGCGGTGAGTCCGGTGGCGGCGAGCGCGATCGCGCACAGCACTGCGCCGGTCTTGCGGGTGGCGGTGAGCTTCATACCAATACCTTTCGTATTCGCTGGTCCCTCACAATGTATTCCGCCGGTGCCCGTTTCCGCACAAAATTTCTGGTTTTTGCCCACCAACGGGGGTGCGCGCGGGCTATCGCTTATCGACGCCCAACCGCCGCCCCACCTTCTCAATCTCCATAATTTCCTGCTGCCTGTCTGCGGAGATGAGCCCTGTCGCGGCGACGACGGACCCGCCCGCGGCGAGCGGCGCGAGCACGTACTGCTCGAACTCCGCCGCGGAGGTCCACGCCGGGACCCAGTACCGCTCCGGCCCCAATTCGGGGGTGGACCACGCGGCGAGGTCGGCCGACGCGCCGAAGTACTGGTCGCCGTAGAAGCGCACGGTGGGGCCGAAGTCGATGGTGCCTGTGGGGAGCTCGCCGCCCGCTTCGACGACGCCGCGGCCGAAGGGGTCATCCGACACCACGACGCAGTCCGGAACGTGCGCCCACCGTGCCGCATCATCGACGCCCACGAACACCACCTCCGGCGCCCCGCCGTCCCACGGTCCGATGTGCGGGACGCGCGACGAGTTGTAGGCGCCCAGCGCGATCACTGCGGACTGCCACGAGGCGGGGAGGTCGATGCAGATGGCGCCGGCGGCCGGCGGGAGCTCGAACTCCTCGTCGAGCGTGTTGGCGACCTTGTTCGCCCAGTTGTCCAGCGTTTGGGCGGAGAACTCCATGCGGGTGCCGCGCGCTTCGTCGTAGACGGTCAGCCGCGGGCTTGCAGGGTCAGTACGCAAGAGGGGGGTGAGCATGCTCATGCCCGCCCATCATAGGTTGCTAGTTCACGCAGCGGGGGCCGTTGCCGCCCGCGGTGATCTCCGGGCCGGTCTCGGCGGCGCCGAAGTCCTCGCCCGGGGTGCCGACGGGCGCCTCGGACGGGACCTCCTCGCGCTCCTCGGGGCTGAGCATCGCCGGGCCTGCGTAGTCGGCGGCGATGACCACGATGAGGCTGCCCGGTTCGACGTTCGCGTTGGCGGTCACGGGCACGTTGCCAAGGCGCTCGGCGAGCTGGTTGGCGGCCGGGTCCGCCGGATCCGCGGTGACGATTTGGCTTTCCCAGTACACGCCGTCCATAGCGTTGGAGACGTCGGCGACGTTCATCCCCTCGTCGGTGAGGTAGTCGCCCACCGCGCCCGCCTGCCCGGTGCCGGCGCCAGCGTTGAGCACGTAAAGACTGTAGTTCTCAAAGCCCTCGGCGGTGCCCGCGCTTTCCGACGCCGCCGAGTCCTCTCCGGTGCCATCATCCTGCGCTTCGTCCTGCGGCTCCACGACCGTCTCCATGAACCTGTGCACCTGCGGCGGGTCGACCGTGATAATGGATTCGCCGTAGTCGCCGACGCCGTTCACCGAGGTCACTGGGATGGTGGTGAAGGTGACGTTGCCGCCGCCCAGGCCGGACATCTGCTGCGCGAAGCGGACCACGTCCCAGCCGCGGTCCAGTGTGACGGAGCGCTCCGCCGCGTTGGACAGGTCGCGCAGCTTCGACGGGTTGGTCAGCGTGCCAGCGGACAGGATGCGCTGGACCAGCGACGCCATGTACGCCTGCTGGCGCACGATGCGGTCCAGGTCGCCGCGCGGGAGGTCGTGGCGCTGGCGGACGAACGAGAGCGCCTGGGTGCCGTCGAGCGTCTGCTCGCCGGCGGGGAAGTTCGCGCCGGACAGCGGCTCGTTGACGGGGGCGTTGAGGCAGACGTCGACGCCGCCCACGGCGTCGGTGAGCAGGACGAAGCCGAGCAGGCCGACCTGCGCGAAGTGGTCGACCTCGACGCCGGTGAGGTCGGCGACGGCGTCGATAAGCCCCTCCTGGCCCGCGCGGGCGACTCGCTGCTCGAGCTCGGGGCCTTCCGCCTCGCCGTCGTCAAGCAGCTCCTCACGCTTCGCGCCCGCGTGCGCGCCGTAGACGCCGTTGATCTTCATGTTGCCGTAGTCGTCGGTGTGCACGTAGGTGTCGCGCGGGATGGAGACGGCGGTGGCGCGGGAGCCGTCCTCGGGGACGCGGATGACCATCATCGTGTCCGTATTAATCTCGCCGTCGGCCTCGCCCGCGTTGAGGCGCGCGAGCTCGTCGGGGGACAGCGGGTTGCCCTGGGCGTCGGTGCGCGAGTCGGAGCCGACGAGCAGGATGTCGACGGCGCCGTCGAGCGCCTCGTTGTCGTCGTTACGCTGCTTCTTCCCGATGTTCAGCTCAGAGGCGCTGAGCTGGCTGTCCAGCTTGCCCACGGTGAAGTAGCCGACCCCGGAGACGACGAGCGCGGCCGCGGAGCACGCGGCGAGGATGCCCTTCACCACCGGGTGGCCCGATTGCTTCAGGTCCCTCGTGCGGGAAGGGGCCGGCTGGATGTCGCGGGCGCGCCTAGGGTTGTCGTTCACGGCCATGCATTATACGACATGCCTCCGCCGGATCCGCGTTTTCGGTGCGCCTCGCCGTGCGCCGTGCGCGGAATCCGGCGCGCCAGTGGGTATGCTGAGCGCATTGTGAGAAACGACGATCGACTCAACGGCGGCCCCGACGCGCAGCCCGCGCTGGCGGTCATCACCGTGACCTATTCGCCGGGCGAGCACCTGGCGGCGCTGGTCGCCTCCCTCGAGCGCGCCACCGCACGCAGGGTGCGCTTGGTGTGCGCCGACAACGGGTCGACGGACGGTGCGCCGCAGGCGGCGGCACGCGCGCACGAGCACGTTGAATTCTTCCCTACCGGCGGCAACATCGGCTACGGCGCCGCGATCAACGCGGCGGTGCGCCACCTGGAGCCGCTGCGCGCTTCCGGCGAGATCGACCCCGATGCCTTTCTTATTGTGAACCCCGACGTGGAGTTCCGCCCTGGCAGTCTCGACGAGCTGCTGCGCTGCCTCGATGGGGCGCCGCGCGCCGGTGCGGTCGGTCCGCGCATCGAGGAGGCCGACGGCTCCGCGTACCCCAGCGCCAGGCGCGTGCCCGGCCTCACCGTGGGCATCGGGCACGCCTTGCTTTACGACGTCTGGCCAACGAACCCCTTCACCACCGTCTATAAGGCGGGCTCCACGATGGATGTGCAGCGCGAAGCGGGTTGGCTCTCGGGCGCGTGCCTGCTTGTGCGCTGGGAGGCGTTCGCGGCGATCGGCGGCTTTGACGAGCGCTACTTCATGTACCTCGAGGACATTGACCTGGGCGATCGGTTGACGCGCGCTGGGTGGCTGAATGTGTACTGCCCGTCGTCGATAATCCTGCACGACCAAGGCCACGTTGCGGACAAGTTCTCGCTGGTGACGGTGCCGGCGCACCACGCGTCGGCGTACCGGTTCCAGCGCGACAGGCACCCGGCCTGGTGGCAGGCGCCGGTGCGATGGGCGCTGTGGGCGGGGCTGAAGCTGCGCAGCGTGATGCAGACCCGGGCGAAGGTGCACGCCACACGACATACGGAAGCGAAGTGAGAAGAGATGGTTGAAAACGTTGTTGCGCATCCGGAGCGAACGGATGCGGTGATCCTCGTTGGCGGTCGTGGCACGCGACTGCGCCCGCTGACCGTGGGGACGCCGAAGCCGATGCTGCCCACGGCGGGGCACCCGTTCCTGAGCCACCTGCTCGCCCGCATTAAGGAGGCCGGGATGCACCACGTGGTGCTGGGTACCTCCTACAAGGCGGAGGTGTTTGAGGAGTACTTCGGCGACGGCTCGGACTTCGGTCTGGAGATCGAGTACGTCGTGGAGGAGGAGGCGCTTGGCACCGGCGGTGCGATCCGTAACGTCGCGGACAAGCTGCGCTACGACAACGCGATGGTGTTCAACGGCGACGTCCTCTCCGGCGCGGACTTGAGCGCGATCCTGGGCACGCACGTCGAACACGACGCGGACGTGACGCTGCACCTGGTGCGCGTGCCTGACCCGCGCGCGTTCGGCTCGGTGCCCACAGACAAAGACGGCAACGTGCAGGCGTTCCTGGAGAAGACGGAGGATCCGCCGACGGACCAGATCAACGCTGGCTGCTACGTGTTCAAGCGCAGTGTGATCGAGCAGATCCCGGCGGGCCGCGTGGTCTCCGTGGAGCGCGAGACCTTCCCGGGGCTGCTGGAGTCGGGGGCGAAGGTGGTCGGCCACGTCGATTCCTCGTACTGGCGCGACATGGGCCGCCCGCACGACTTTGTCGAGGGGTCCTCCGACGTGGTGCGCGGCATCGCGTACTCGCCGCTGCTGGCGGGCAAGACGGGTGAGTCGTTTGTGGACGAGTCCGCGGGCGTGTCCGGCGGCGTGATTCTTATCGGCGGCACCGCGGTCGGCCGGGGCAGCGTGATCGGCGCGGGGTCGCGTGTCGACGCCTCCGTGATCTTCGACGGCGTCACCATCGAGCCGGGCGCGGTCGTGCGCAACTCCATCATCGCGTCGGGCGCGCGGATCGGCGCGAACGCGCGGATCTCCGACTGCGTGATCGGCGAGGGCGTGGAGATCGGCGCGCGCTGCGAGCTCCAGGCCGGGATGCGCATCTGGCCGGGCGTGAGCATCCCGGACTCGGGCGTGCGCTTCTCGCCGGACGCGTAACGACACGCCAAAACCGCGAACTAGTTCCCAGATTTCGGCACCCCCACTACATCTAGTACCCCCGCCTTTTACCCCCTCCGGGCGGGGCGTGTGACGCATGTGATTTGTGTGGCGAATGACGTGGGAAACGCGCCGGACGCGTGAAGTAATCACTGATTTATGTTGCGGCTATTTAGGGCTTCGGTGTGTAATCGTTTTCGTAATCACATCGACGTGAGTCGTCAGTGGAGACCCGTCCGCAGGCACTGGCCGTAGTGCCCGAAGCGGCGGGGGCTTCACGTGGCAAGCGAGTAGAAGAAAAACAACAACGGAAGGAGGGGGAAGCGTGGAAGACTCGGCGAATCAGGCGAATAACGCACACCTCCGCGGCGCGGTCGCGGGTGGCATGACCCTCGAGGAGTTGTTTGGCGCTGTCGAGAAGGAATGGCAGGACCAAGCGCTGTGCGCGCAAACCGATCCGGACGCCTTCTTCCCGGACAAGGGTGGCTCGACCCGTGAGGCGAAGCGGATCTGCAAGGCGTGCGCCGTGCGCGACGAGTGCCTCGAGTACGCGCTGGAGCACGACGAGCGCTTCGGCATTTGGGGCGGTCTTTCGGACCGCGAGCGTCGCCGTCTGAAGAAGCAGATCGGCTAAGGGGCGCAAGCAAGCACCCGCCCCTGGCTACCAGGGGAATGTGTCGTCAATGTCGCGCGGATCCAGGTTGAGGTACTGCGCGACCAGAGCAGTCAGGATCCAGGTGAGGAGCTCCGACTGCTCTTCTGCTGTGCGCGCACGCTTTTCGACGGGACGTCGAAACACCACCAGGCGCGCCCGAGTCGGACGGCCGTTGCGGTCCACGCCCGCGGGGAGGACGCGGCCGAGGGGGACGGGGCCGTCCGCGATGATCTCTTCGGGCAGGACGGTCATGTCCGCGCGCAGGCGCATCCGCGGGATCGTGTCAACGGCGAGGTCCACCCCCGACAGCTGCACCGCGTACGCGTTGTGCAGTGGCGCGTAAGACTCGAGCACCAGCTGGTCAAACGCCGTCGAGCGGGTGCGGTAGCGCGGGACGCCGACCGGCAGCAGCGGGCCCCGCGCGCCCCGGCCGTGCCGGTCGCGCGCACTGCGCAGCTGGAGCGGCGAATCCTCTGGCGTGCCGCCAATCCGAGTGGAACCTCTCATACGGCCACATCCTAGGCCCAGCGGCGCGCGATTCCGGCGGGGCGCGCCGCGTCGCACTTCACAAACCTCAAGCCGGGGTTTAGACTTGTGCGCCGTGAGTGTATTCCGTCGTTGCTGTCGCCCGGGCTGTGGCCGCCCCGCCGTGGCCACCTTGATCTACGCCTACGCGGATTCCACGGCAGTGGTCGGCCCGCTCGCCCCAGAGCAGGACCCGCACTCCTGGGACCTCTGCGAGCGGCACTCCGCGCACATCACCGCCCCCGTCGGCTGGGACATGGTGCGCGTCGAACAGGTGGACATCACCGAAGACCCCGCCGACCTTGAGGAGTCCGAACAGCCCGAAGCGACTGAAGACGCCGCCCACGCCGCGTTCTTCGCTCGCAGCCTGAACACCAGCCTGGACGACCTCGACGAGTCCGAGCTGACGGCGCTCGCGGAGGCAGTGCGCGAGGCGGGGGAGGCCGGCCGCGTGACCACCGGCCTGGTGGACACCTCCGCCGACCCCATCGAGTACTCGGCCTCCCACGACTTCAACGACCCCGCCACCTCCAACCACCCGGTACACCGCACGAAGCGGATCGAGGCGCACCTGGCGGCGCACAAGGCGCAGCGGCGCGCGCACCTGCGCGTGGTCCCGGACCCGTCCGAAGACGCGGACAAGGACTCCGGCACTGAGTAGCACGGTGTCGCGCGGCGCTAGACTGGCGCCATGGCAATTGCACACACTGAAGCAACGTTAAAGAACGTCATCAAGGCGTACGACGTGCGCGGCGTGGTCGGCGAGACCATCGACGCCGACTTTGTCCGCACCGTCGGCGCGGCGTTCGCCCACATCCTGCGCGGCGAGGGCGAGACCCGCATCGCCGTGGGCTACGACATGCGTCCCTCCTCGCCGGAGCTCGCCGGCGCCTTCGCGGAGGGCGCGACCTCCCAGGGGCTCGACGTGATTGCGCTGGGCCTGACCAGCACCGACGAGCTCTACTTCGCCGCCGGCACGCTCAAGTGCGCCGGCGCGATGTTCACCGCCTCGCACAACCCGGCCAAGTACAACGGCATCAAGCTGTGCCGCGCCGGCGCCACCCCGGTGTCCACCGACACCGGACTGGGCGAGATCGGGCGGATGGTGCTCGAGGGCGTGCCCGCCGCTGACGTGGCCGCGGGTACCGTGACTGAGAAGGACATCCTGGCCGACTACGCGACGTTCCTGCGCGACCTGGTGCCGGTGCCGGAGGACCGCACTCTCGTCGTGGCCGTCGACGCCGCCAACGGTATGGCGGGGCTGACCGTGCCCGCCGTGCTGGATGACATGGACGTGCGCCCGCTCTACTTCGAGCTCGACGGCACGTTCCCCAACCACGAGGCGAACCCGCTGGACCCGAAGAACCTGGTGGACCTGCAGAGGTTCACGGTGGAGCAGGGCGCGGACATCGGCCTGGCCTTCGACGGCGACGCGGACCGTTGCTTTGTGGTGGACGAGCGTGGGGAGCCGGTGAGCGCGTCGTCGATTAGCGCTTTGATCGCGCACCGCACGCTGGCGCAGCACCCGGGTGCGACGATCATCCACAACCTGATCACCTCGCAGGCGGTGCCGGAAATCATCGCTGAGCAGGGCGGCGAGGCCGTGCGCACGCGCGTCGGACACTCCTACATCAAGGCGGAGATGGCGCGCACCGGCGCCCGCTTCGGTGGCGAGCACTCCGCGCACTACTACTTCGCCGACTTCTTCAACGCCGACTCCGGCCTGGTCGCCGCGCTGCACGTGCTCGCCGCGCTGGCCGAGCAGGACGCGCCGCTGAGCGAGCTCATGGCCGAGTACAACCGCTACGCCGCCTCCGGCGAGATCAACTCCGAGGTGGCCGACCAGGACGCGACCACCCAGCGCGTCCTCGACGCGTTTGCGGAGCGCACCGAGAAGCTCGACCGCCTCGACGGCGTCACCGTGTGGCTCAAGGACACGAAGGCGTGGTTCAACGTGCGCGCGTCCAACACCGAGCCGCTGCTGCGCCTGAACGTTGAGGCGGAGACGGAGCAGGAAGTCCAGGAATTGGTCGAGGAGATCCTGGGAATCATCCGCGCCTAGACCCGCGCGCGTCGGCGCTGCGTATGATCGCGGTCATGAGCGACTACTACGAGGGCGCCGGCGATTACGACCGCGAGACCGTCCGCTTTTTCGACATCGCCCACGAGGGGGCGCAGGTCAGGGCTATTATCGACGCTTTGCCGTCCCTCGCCAACCTCCGCGGGATGCAACCCCGTAGCGTGGTCGTGGTGGCGACCGACCAGGTCGCGCGCGCCGCCGCACGCGCTGTGGCGCAGGTGCGCGCACCGCTCCCGCTGCCGGTGGTGGTGACGGACACGCTGCCCGGCTACGTCGGCGCGCTCGACGTCGTGGTCATAGTGGGGGACGCCGCGGCGCGCGAGCGCGACGTGCGCGCCCTGCTCACAGCGGCGCAGCGCGGCGCGGAAACGGTGCTGGCGGGGCCAGCCCGCGGCCCGATCGTTGACGAGGCGCCCACATCAACCGTCGTCGTCCCGGCCCTGCCCACCACGATGGGCCCATCGCCGGCGCGCACGATCGCGGTGCTGTCGGCGGTGCTCGACGCGCTCGACCCCCGCGCGGCGGCGGAGGCGCTGGCAGAGCGGTTCCGCATGCTCGCGGACGAGCTGGACGCCGAGCTCACCGCCGTCTCCCCGGAACGCGCGGAGGACGTCAACGCCGCCCGCCAGCTGCGCGCCTTTGCCCGCGACGCGCGCGTCGTGCACTCCGGCACCACCCGCCACGGCCTCGCGCTTGCGGAGCTCGTGGCCACCCTGTGGTCCTGCCGCGGCCTGGCGAGTGGCTTCGTCGACGCCGACGGGCTCCCGCAGGCCCTCGAGCTCGCCCGCGGCGGTGCGCCCGCCCCGGCCGACGACATCTTCCACGATCCATTCCTTGACGGCCCGGTGGAGCTGGTACCCTTAAAGGTCGTTCTTTGGGCGCAACCGGACGCGCACGCCCCGGTCGCGCCCAACACCCGCGCTGAGACGGTCGCGTCGCAGCACTTGGGCGAGTCCGTCACGGTGCTGCGGCTACTGGCGCGCGCGTACGCCGTGACTGCGCTCGACGACCCCAGCGACGGGTAGCCCACACCCATCACCGAAGGAAACGAGGCACAGACACCGATGGAGCTCCTCGAACCTGCCCTGCGCACCTACCCGTGGGGCTCGCGCACCATGCTCGCTGACCTGCGCGGCACCGCGTCGCCCGCCCCCAGCCCGGAGGCGGAGCTGTGGTTCGGTGCGCACCCGGCTGCGCCGTCGACAATCGGCTCCCGCGGCCTGGACGCGATCATCGCGGACGATCCCCGCGCGGCGCTTGGGCAGCGCGTGGCCGACAAGTTCGACGAACACCTGCCGTTCCTGCTCAAGCTGCTGGCGGCGGGCGCGCCGCTGTCGCTGCAAGCGCACCCGTCGAAAGCGCAGGCCGTCGAGGGGTTCCGCAGCGAGGAGGCGGCGGGCATTGACCTGCACGACCCGCGCCGCAACTACAAGGACCCGAACCACAAGCCAGAGCTGATTGTCGCGCTGACGCAGTTCAAGGCGCTCGCCGGGTTCCGCCCGTACGCGCGCACCGCCCGCCTGCTCGACGCTCTGGGCTCGCCACTGCTCAACCGCTACACCAGCATGGTCGACCCCAGCGAGGAAGAGGCGAGCCTGCGCGCGCTGTTTACCACCCTCATCTCGCTGCCGCGCAAGGCGAGCAATTTGCTTGTCGACGAAACCGTCAACCGCGCCCGCACCCTCCTGGAAAATCCCGACGAGGCCGGGGGCGCCGGCGTGGAGCCGTGGATGGTCGAGGTGCTCACCATGTTCCTCGAGCTTGCGGATGCCTACCCGGGCGACATCGGCGCCCTCGCGGCGCTGCTGCTGAACTACTTCACCCTGGAACCGGGCGAGGCGCTGTACCTGGACGCCGGCCAGCTGCACGCCTACCAGTCGGGTCTGGGCGTGGAGATCATGGCGAACTCGGACAACGTGCTCCGCGGCGGGCTCACGTCGAAGCACGTGGACGTGCCGGAGCTGGTGCGCGTGCTCAAGTTCGAGGCGCTAGAGTCCCCGCGGGCGAAGACCCGCGCGGCGGATGGCGGCGCGGTGGGGGAGGAGTTTGTCCTGCCAATGGAAGACTTCCGGCTGAGCCGTTACGCCCTGGGTGAGGGCGCGGAGCTGGCGGTGGAGTCGGATGGGCCGGCGATCGTGCTGTGCACGAGCGGCGAGGCCGTGGGACGCGGCGCGACTGGGGAGGAGCTCACCCTGCGCCCGGGCCAAGCGGCGTGGGTCCCGGCGAGCGACGCGCGCGTAGTGTTCACGGCGGAGGGCGCTGACGGCGCAGAGCTGTTCCTCGCCAGCGTGTAGCGTCTGCTGCAGTAACGAAGCACGCCGGCCCCGCATCCTCTGGAGTGAGGAGCGGGGCCGGCGTTGTCGTTGGGTGGCTAGTTGGAGCTGGTCGGGCCGCCCGGCTTGCAGCTATCAACGATCAGGGCGGTGACGCCGATGCCTGCGGCGAAGAGCAGCAGGCCGCCGCCGATCGTGGCCACGTTCGTGCCGTACTGGCGGAGCTGGCCGTTAATGTCAGAGACCTGCTTGGCGATCTGCGGGTTCATGATGCCCAGGCCGTTTTGGATCTGGGAGTTCACCTGCTCGATCTGCACGGCAACCTGCTCGCGGAAGCCAGCCAGGCCCGGGATGGCTGCCTGGGTGGCGATGGCGAGCGGGACGATCGCCAGCATCGGGAGTCCGAAGCCGATCGCAGCTGCGGAGCACTTGCCCTGGTCAATGTTGGAGCTCAGGGACGTGTCCTTGCCGGGCTCGCCGACCTCGGTGTGGGTGTTGCTGTTCACCTTCGCGTTGACGATGATGACGATCCTCTGGATCTCAGCGCCCTGCTCGTCCTTCACGGTCGCGATGATCTCGTCGCCCGGGATGGCCTGCTCCTCGACTGCGACAACCAGGTTGCCGCGGTCGTCGATGACGGCGTCGCCGGGGCCGGCGACGTCGACAATCGCGCCCTTCGGAATCTTGCCGCCCTTGTTCGGGATGGTGAGCTTGCCGCCCGGCTCGGCGCTGCCTTCGCCCTCGGTGGCATCCCAGTGGGGCTCGAAGTAGTTGCGCTCGAACGGGTTGGTGCCGGTGTCGACTTCCTGCTTGTTGGTGCGGCCGTCGTCGTCGAAGTCAGCGTCCGGGTCGAGGATGGACTTGTCGTTGGCGTCGGTGAGCTCGAAGCGGGCGTTGGCGAAGTCGTTGGAGCCGTCGGTGAACGTGAAGTTCACGCCCACGGTCGGTGCGACGACCGGCGCGAGGGCCTCGGCGAGCTTGTCCCAGTCCTTCTGGGTTGCCTTGTCCAGCGCGGAGAACTGTGCCGCCAGCTGCGCCGCGGATGGTGCCTGGGCGGTGACGGTGCCGTCCTCGTTGCCCTCGAACTTCCAGTCGGTGGCGTCGGCGGGCACCTGGACGGTGATCTCGGTGTCATCCGGGATACCGAACGGGCCGAATGGGCGGTTCGTGTCCTTGGTCTCGCCCGGGATGAGCACGTACGGGTCGCTGCCGAAGGAGGCGTTGGTCTTGTCGCCCTGCAGGCGCTCGTCCTCCTTGACGGAGACCTGGACGATGTCGATCTGGTTGCCGTCCGAGTCCGTCATCGTGGCCACGATCTTGTCGCCAGGCTTGGCGTCCTCGTTGGCGGTGATGACCAGGTCGCCGTCCTTGTTGATCTCGGCGGTGCCCGGGCCGTCGACCTTCACGGTGGTGCCCACCTGTACGCGGCCGCCGTTGTTGGGAACGGTGACGTCCTCGCCGGGGTAGACGGTGTTGGCGTTGGCGGTGTTCCAGTCTGCCGGCGGTACGGGAACGCTTTCCTCGTCGAACGGGTTGGAGCGCTTCTCTACCTCGTCGCGGTTGGTGTGACCGTCGCCGTCGGCGTCAGCCTCGGGGTCGAGGAGGGAGTGGCCGTCGGCGTCGACAAGCTCGAATGCTGCGGTCGCAGCGTCGAAGGAGCCGTCGGCATAGTCGATGTCTACCTCGACGGAGGTAGTGACCATCGGCTTGAGCACCGCTGCGAGGGTGTCCCAGTCGAGGTGCGTGTACTTGGTCACGCGGGCGAACTCCTGCGCCAGATCCCTGGCGGATGGTGCCTGAGCGGTGACGACGCCCGTCTCGTTGGCTTTGTCCTCGTCGAAGGTCCAGTCGGTGGCGTCCGAGCGGAACTTGGCCTCGTACTTCGTGCCCTCCGGCGCCGCCTCGTCGCCGAATGGGTTCTCGGCGCTCTTGGACTCACCCGCGGTGAGCTGCACGGTGTCGCCGTAGCTGGGGTCGAATTGCTTGTTGGTCAGCGGCTTCGGATTGACGATGATGGTCGAGCCGACGCGGTCCTGGGAACCGTCCGGGTAGGTGACCACGACCTGCGGGTTGTACGCGCCCGGGGTGGAGGTGTCCACGTCGCCGTCGAGCTCGACCTCAATGTCCTGCGGCAGCTCGTGAAGGTTCTCGATGACGTCGCGAGCTTCGAGCTTATCGCCGGCGGTGATGACCTTTTCGCGGACCTGCGGCTGGAAGTCCCAGTTGTCCGGGCGCGGCTTGATGGTGATCTTGGTGTCGATCTCCTCGGTAGAGCCGTCCGGGTAGGTGACCACGATGGTGACATCCTTGTCGATGTCATTCGGAGTCGGGTTCTCTGTGCTCAGCGAGCCCTCGCCCTTGTCCTTGAAGTCCGCGGTGGTGCCGCTGGGCAGGGAGCCGATGTTTTCAATGATCTTCTCGGCATGTTCCTGGCGCAGCTTGGAGCCAGCGATGATTTCGAAGTTCTCGTCGACCGTCGGTTCGTTCTTTTCTGCGTCCGTGCGGCGCTCAACGGTGAGGTCGGTCTGGATCTCTTCGCTGGTGCCGTCGGGGTAGGTGACTTCGACGGTCACCTTCTTGGTGCCGACGGAGCCGGTGTCGACATTGTCCTTGAAGTTCGCAGTGATGCCCTTCGGTAGTTCATCCTTGTTGGAGATTGCCGCGAGCGGGTCGGCGGTTTCGCCTTCCTTGATGGTGATACCGGTTGGAGCCGGGGTGTACTTCTCGGCGTCGGTGAGGTCGTTGACGTGGACGTCGACCTTTACCTCGTCCGTGCTTCCGTCGGTGTAGGAAACGACGATGGTGGCGGTGGTATCGCCGGGCTTTGAGGTATCGACCGCGTTCTTGAAGGTGACGTCTTTGACCGGGAGCTTGTCCAGGTTGGTGATGGCCTTCTTTGCGGCGTCGTTGGTCACCTTCGCGCCGACCTTGGTAGCGATACCGTCGCCGACGATCGGGTCGTTGACCTCTGCGTCTGTGCGGCGCTTGATGGTGAGGTCGGTAGTGACCTCTTCGCTGGTGCCGTCGGGGTAGGTGACTTCGACGGTCACCTTCTTGGTGCCCACGGAAGAGGTGTCGACCTTGCCCTTGAAGTTCGCAGTGATGCCCTTCGGTAGT